>CAMCZG010000030.1 GCA_945886445.1 Bifidobacterium breve
TATTTCTATTTCGTTTTCTGGAGTGTTAAACGACTCCTTACGTGGCTTTTATCGTTCCACATACACCGATGAAAATGGTGCAGAGCAGGTCATTGCAGCAACACAAATGCAGTCAACCGATTGTCGACAGGCGTTCCCCTGCTGGGATGAGCCCGATTTCAAAGCCGTCTTTAGCATCACCTTGGTTGTAGAAGACCATCACTTGGCAATTTCCAATGGTGCTGAACTGAGCCGCCAATCTGCATCTTCTGGCCGCACTGCCGTGCGCTTTGCCGACACCATGTCGATGTCTACATACATTGTTGCCTTTATTGTTGGCCCACTTGAAGCCACGCAACCCATTGATGTAGACGGAACACCTTTACGCATTGTTCACGTTCCGGGTAAATCACACCTCACTGATTTTGGAAAAAGAGTTGGCGCCTTTTCACTGAAGTGGTTCCAAGACTATTACGGCATTCGCTACCCTGCTGCAAAACTCGATCTTGTTGCCATGCCCGACTTTGCTGCAGGCGCAATGGAAAACATCGGGTGTATTACATTCCGAGAAGTACTGCTACTTGTTGACCCCGAGAAAAGTACTCAAATGGAGCAGCAACTAGTTGCCGATGTTGTCTCACACGAAAACGCTCATATGTGGTTTGGCGACCTCGTCACCATGAAGTGGTGGAACGGAATTTGGCTGAACGAAGCATTCGCCACATTTATGGAAGTTGCCGCAGTCGATGCCTTTGCGCCGCAATGGAAGAGATGGACATCATTTGGCCTCGAGCGCAGTGCTGCTTTTGAAGTTGACTCACTTGCCAGCACACGTCCCGTGGAGTTTCCCGTCGAGTCGCCCAACGATTGTGAAGGCATGTTCGACGTGCTCACGTATCAAAAGGGCGGCGCGCTCTTACGCATGCTCGAGATGTACCTTGGCCAAGAAGAGTTTCGTGCAGGGGTCAGCAAATACTTACGCGCCCATGCATATAGCAATACCGAGACAAATGACCTATGGGATTCCATAGAAGCAAGCATCAAGGAACATGACGGCGATGCACCAGTGCGAGCGCTCATGGATTCATGGATCTGGCAGCCCGGGTATCCCCTCATTTCAGCATCACTGCGAAATAACCAACTACACCTGCAACAGCAGCGTTTTTCTTTCGACAACACCGCATACGACACATTGTGGATTACACCTATCCATTTACGCAATGGTCAATCGTCTGCAAACAGCGCGGAATCGAAAGTGCTTTTATCAACTGCAGAAATGCTCGTCAATTTGCCCCATCCAAATGACCCAATTGTCGTCAACGCACAAGGGCATGGTTTCTATCGAGTTGCCTATTCACCTGAACTACTGCAACGACTGAATGCATCTACTATTCGCGGGCTCAGCGTTATCGAGCGATACAACTTGGTCGACGACTCGTGGAACTCAGTTGTTGCCGGACGCCTTGAGGCAATTGACTTTCTTAATTTTGTGAGTGGCTTTACCGAGGAGCGAGATCTTGCCGTTTGGCAGGCCATCGCCATTGGTATTCGCGGTTGTGGACGGCTCTTGCCCGGCCACCAACAAGGCCCAATTCAGCAACGCATTGCAGCCCTCGCTGGCCCCGCATTGAACGAAATTGGCTGGGAACCCATTGCGAACGAAGACGACCTTCGCGGTAAATTGCGTGGGTTACTCATTGTTCTTCTTGCTTGCGATGCGGCCGACGCAACTGCTCAAAATGCAGCACGTGGTTATTTTGCTCAGGCCGAAGCGGGGCAATATGTACACCCTGAAGTAGCGGCAGCCGCAACAACAGTGGTCGCCTCTACAGGTGGCGAAAAAGAATTTGAATTCTTCATTGATCGATTCAAGAATGGAGCACTTCCACAAGATCAGGAACGCGCCCTTTACGCTCTTGCCGACTTTCAGACTCCCGAACTCATTCGCCGTGCATGTGACTTCGCATTTTCTCCAGAGGTCAAAACCCAAGATGCTCCATTTCTTTTGAGTCGCATTATGAATAACCGTGAACACGGAGAAATTGCATGGAACATTGTTCGCGAACGCTGGAGCGATGCAAATGCAGCTTTCCCCGTGAGCACCATTGTGCGTATGGTCTCGCCTGTACGAATACTCAATACTCCACAGTTGCAGGCAAGCGCAGCAGAGTTTTTTGAAACTCACCCCATTCCACAATCGGCAAAAATGCTCGAGCAAATTTTGGAACGACAAAGAGTGAATACAGCTCTGCGTCAACGCGAAGAGACCCGCCTATTCGCGGCGCTTAACGCCACAGTCAATTCATAATTTACGTGACGTTTTAACGCGAAGCAGTTGCGACTAATTCACCTTTAACAAACATGCCTTGCATATCACGTTTCAAGAATTTACCCGCAGCATTTCGCGGCAGTGCCTCTTTCATCACAATGACATGTGCAGGAACTTTGTAATTGGCAATTTTCCCATTGAGAAATGTCCAAATTTCTTCAGGTGTGAGCTCGACTCCGTCGTTTGGCAATATGGCAACAGCCACTTCTTCGCCTAAACGTTCATGTGGCACCCCGAAGACGGCAACTTCATGCACTTTCGGATGCTCATAGATAGCACTTTCCACTTCAGCACAGAAAATATTTTCACCGCCACGCAGAATCATGTCTTTCACGCGGTCTTCTACGTATACGAACCCATCTTCGTCAACACGACCAATGTCGCCAGAGCGCAGCCAGCCATCAACAATGGTTTCTGCTGTGGCATCGGGGCGATTCCAATATCCACGAATGAGCGTTGGACCAAAAAACCAAATTTCACCACTCTTCCCAACCGGCAATGGGCGCAACTGTTCGTCACGCACTTCAAGCTTCATTGGTAAACACGTGCGGCCCGTGCTTGTGGGGTGTGAGATGTAGTCAGCCCCTCTATTGCCTGGGCCAAAGGCATTAGTTTCAGTCATGCCATAGCCCAGTTGTGGGCCGCCACGTTTAAAACTTTTTGCAACTTTGTCAACAAGAGCAGCTGGTGCTGGTGCCCCACCGCCACCGATTGCTTTCATGCTCGACATATCGAACTCACTAAAACGCGGGTGGTTGACGAGGTCCCAGCTTTGTGTGGGAACACCAACAAAGTTCGTTATTTTCTCCCGCGAAATGAGTTCAAGAGCTTTTTCTGCGTCCCATTTATACATGATGACCAGTTTTAAACCAGCAACCCAGCAACTCATCATGACCGGTATGCAACCAGTGACATGGAAGAGAGGCACGATGAGAATGAAGCTCGTTGGTAAAGCATTCGGATCTGGTTTTGCTCCTTCACGAAGATTGTCGACCGCAACACGCAACGAGAAACCCATGAGCGCCGAAATAATGGCTCGATGAGTTGAAATGGCCCCTTTTGGCCGTCCGGTGGTTCCTGAGGTGTACAAAATGGTGGCGTCGTCATCGGGAGAAATGTCGGCACCTGGGTGCGCACTTCCCAATGGCAAATCTTTTTCCCATTGGCTCACACCAGCAGGCACATCATTTTCGCCGCGTACAAGCAACATGGCGATATTTTGCTTTTGGCAAAATGAATACGCCAACGCAAGACGTTGGTCGTCACATATGAGCACCTTTGACCCCGAGTCTTCAAGTGCAAACTCCATCTCATCGGCGGTCCACCATGAGTTCATAGACACCGACACTGCGCCAACAGAAATGATGGCCGCGAACGACATCACCCACTCTGGGTAATTGCGCATGGCAACAGCGACACGATCGCCTTTTTTGATGCCGTAGGTGTTCACGAGAAGAAAACTGAGTGCATCAACTTGTTGCATTGCCTCAGCGAAGTTCGTACGTTCGTCTTCGTACACCAAAAATGGTTTGTCGCCATGTTGACGAGCGGCCCCAAAGACATACCCCAAATGTGGTGGTGCATTTTTAAACACCTGCATAGTAATGCCATTCACTGAAGCATCAATTAACTCCAATGGCTGCCCAGGCGCTGTTAGTGCAGCACTTGCTTCATCCCACGTATTTCCCATGTCACCCTCCACCCCGATCAGATGAGGATAGCCGCCAAAGAAGTTCTAGGCGGCGCGGTAATAGTTATGGCGAGTGCGACGATTGACGTGCTGCTGGCGAATTTGCACCAACATGTAGCAGTAGCCCACAAGGCTCAAAAAAGCTGCACCAAAAAGAAGTGTCATCAAGCTCGAACCGGTGGTGAATGCAAGAAAGAGTGACACACCATTCACGCTCAGAATTCCGTAAAGCACATTGGCACGACGACGGCGCAACATTTCACGACCCGACATTGGAGCAAAACCCACCTGCCCGCTGACGGGACGCAACATTCCCTGCGAAGCAGTGTGATGATGTGAGCGACCACCGTTAGCAGAAGGAATTGGCGCCACTCCGAGGCTCGCACGGCGCACTGATGGAGCAGGAGCGAAAGGTCGTGCCATGGCACGCATCGGAGCTGCACTGCCACCGTAGGGAGAAGGGTTGCCATAGGCACCGCGTTGTGGCACTCCAGATTGCAAGGTGTACAACTGGCGACGGAAAACGTCTACTGAAGATTGAGGGCGGTCGATCTTGGAGCGAAAAATGGGAGGCAAAAGCACAGCAGCCCACATCGCTGCGACGATCAACAAAATGACTGTGCTCATTTACTAAGCCCTTACGTAGGTGAGAGGTATTTCTTAACGCTTAAAAAGTCTAGGAGCATTCAGGAACCTTGACCACTAACACCCCCATTTAAGGCCGATGTCACGGCAAAATTGTTCTGTTTTTGGTGTTTTTCGCTGAAAAGCGGACGAAAAGAGCCCTATTCCTCGAGGCGACGGTAGGTGCCCGAGCGCCCGCCTGTCTTCTCCCACAGGGTGAGTTCACCAATGACCATGGCCTTGTCGGCCGATTTACACATGTCGTAAATGGTGAGTGCGGCAACGGAACACGCATGAAGAGCTTCCATCTCGACTCCTGTGCGGTCGACCGTGTCGACCTGAACCTCAACTACAACGTGATCGTCTGCAATGTCGAAGTTCACGCTGACCGCACTGATGAACAACGGGTGACATAACGGAATCATGTCGGAGGTTCGCTTCGCAGCCTGAATTCCCGCCACACGCGCGACGGCAATTACATCACCTTTTTTCATTTCACGGTGAGCGATGGCTGCTGTGGTTTCTGGAGACATAAATACTTTGCACCGAGCAACTGCGCGACGGTGCGTTGGCTCTTTTGGAGTGACGTCTACCATGCGGGCATGACCCATTGGGTCGAGGTGGCTAAAGGTGAGTTCCGACATGTGCAAAGCGTACAAGGGATCTCTTGCCTTGCTTACCTTTCAACCACCGTGGCAGATATACCCCTAGGGGTATATGCTTCTGATACAACAGAACAATGAGGCACGTATGACCATCAACTTAAATTCTGATACCGATGTCATCAACACACCAGAGCTATTGGCCGCTGGTGCTCAACTCATCGATGTTCGCGAACCCGAGGAATTTGCCGCTGGCACCATTCTAGGTGCTATCAACATTCCACTGCAGGAATTTATTCAACGCTTGCCAACCTTCGACACATCAGTTCCTCTCGCTATTTTGTGTCGCAGCGGGAACCGCAGTGGCCAAGCATCTGAAATTTTCCGCCAAGCTGGCTTTCAGGCCATCAATTTGCAGGGCGGCATGCTTGCGTGGGATGCGCACCATTTGTCATCAGAAACATTGATGTGTCAGCAATTTTATCTTGACTGCCTCTCGCAAGCGTCATACCTCATCATTGACAAAACAACACAACGTGCAGTTGTGGTTGACCCCACCCGTGACGTGCAGCAATACATCGATACTGCGAAAATATACGGTGCGAAAATTGAGCTCGTTCTTGAGACGCATTTTCACGCAGATTTTTTGTCCGGACACCTTGAACTCGCTCATGCCACTGGAGCAATCATTGGCTATGGAGCTCGTGCCCACCCTGAATTCCCCACACGCCTTTTTGCAGACGGTGAAAAATACTCGCTCGGTAATGTTCAATTAGAGATACGCCACACACCCGGACACACACCGGAATCCATCTCCATCGTGGTGCGTGAACATGCTGACGATGCAGTTCCCTACGCCGTGCTCACTGGCGACACTATGTTCATCGGCGATGTGGGTCGCCCCGACCTCTTAGTTTCTGTTGGACATACTTCAAACGAACTCGGACACATGCTCTACAACTCGTTACACCAGCAATTGCTCACGCTTCCCGACGCAACGCGAGTTCTGCCCGCACATGGAGCAGGTTCGGCATGCGGCAAAAATCTCTCAACAGAAACAATGTCCACTATTGGCGAACAAAGACTCACCAACTACGCACTGTTAGCGCCCAACATAGATGCGTTTATTGATATCGTCACCGAAGGCCAGCCTTCAGCACCTAGTTATTTTATTTATGATGCACAACTCAATAGTCAAAACCATGCGGTTCTCGACGAACATACGCCTCCTGTGCAACTCTCGCTAGCAGAAGTGCTACGACTTCAACACGAAGGTGTGAGTTTTATTGATACGCGAGATGCACAATTTTTTGCCACTGGGTATCTCAAAGGTTCTATCAATGTTGGGCTCCAAGGCCGCTACGCAGAATACGCAGGTGCAGTAATTGCTCCAACGGAAAAAATGGTCATTGTGACCGAGCCGGGTCAGGAGTTGGAAGCAAAAGTGCGCCTCGCGCGCATTGGATACGACAACGTTATTGGTTGGGTCAGCATCAATGACCTCACTGCAGCGCCACAACACATGCTGCAAGCATCTCGGCTAACTCCACCGCAATTTCGCACAAGAACCACTGCAATTTATCCGTTACAGATTGTTGATGTACGCAGCGCCAGCGAGTCACTCCTCGGAACTTTTGCCAATGCCGTCAACATACCCATTGCAGAACTTCAGCAACGGCTACATGAACTCAACCCAGCCATCCCCACCATTATGTTTTGCGCTGGCGGCTATCGGTCATCTATTGCAGCGAGCGTCTTACGTCGTGCCGGCTTCGCCGATGTTTCAGATGTTCTTGGTGGGTTTGAAGCAATTCGCGCTTAAAGGCAGCGTTAGCCGCCGATTTGACTCATGCTGCGCACAGGCCGGATGAAATTGACTTGACCAATTTGGTGTCCGGCCCATTTAGTACCCACAGCGCGGCGTATTTCTGCCGCTATCTCAAGGTCACTTGCACCATTGCGCATAAGCACTTTCATATCGAATTCTGTGGTGGAGAAAAGACACGTGCGAAATTGGCCATCGGCGGTGAGCCGAACTCGATCGCAATCGCCACAAAATGGCTGTGTAACCGAAGGGATAACGCCTACGGTGCCTTTGCCATCGAGATACCGCCAGCGATCGGCTGGAGCTGCACCTCGTGAAGACATTTGCTCAAGTGGATACACAGCGTGAATTGCGCTCACAATTTCATCTTGGCTGACCACTTTGCTACCGGTCCAGCCGTGTTCAGCATCGAGCGGCATGAACTCAATGAATCGCACTTCTACATTGTTCTCGCGCCCAAAAGTTGCAAGATCCACAATTTCATCGTCATTGGTTCCGCGTTCAATAACAGCATTCACCTTGACCGGGTGAAAACCAGCTAATTGAGCCTCTTGAATTCCTGCAATGACATTGTGAAATTCATCGCGCCGCGTCATTGCTAAAAACTTCTCGGGTTGCAAAGTGTCGAGGCTGACATTGACTCGGCTCACACCTGCAGTGAAGAGTTCGTGAGCCACATTGCGCAGCGTTGCACCATTGGTAGTGAGCGCAATGTCGGGAGCTTTTCCGGCAAAGGCAGAGGGTGCATGTGCAGGAACGCGTAGTGAAGCTATCTGCTTGACCAAGATGGGAAGGTGAGCACGCACCGTTGGTTCGCCACCAGTGAGGCGAATGCCGTCGACGAAAAAATGCTCAACGCAAATACCGGCGAAACGTGTAATTTCTTCAAAGGTGAGCACATCGCTGCGGTCGAGCCACACCATGCCCTCTTCAGGCATGCAGTAGGTGCACCGAAAGTTACAGCGGTCGGTGACCGAAATACGCAGGTCGCGTACAGTGCGCCCAAATGGGTCGACTAGCGCTTCGCCTGTGACCCCCGTCGTGCTCATGGCTGTAGTCTACGCCCCTTCAACAAGGTCTGATAAGAGAAGAACTCGCACTTCGCCGCCTGCGGCCACCCCTTCACCATTGGGCAAGACCGCTACAGCATTTGCCAACGCAGATGCTGCTAGTTGATGGCTTCCCTGTTGGCTTACAGGAGCTACATGAATACGACCATCGTTATGGCTTTTGGCAACCACTCGTTGAAAATGGATTTTGCCATCGGTTTTACGCAAAAAATTGGCATCAGCAACTGCAAGCAACGAAGGACGCTGCACTGGTGCATGGCCCATCATCTTGCGTAATGCCGGACGTGCTAACAATTCAAAACTCACCAAAGATGAGACCGGGTTTCCCGGAAGACCAAAAATGGGAACTTGACGATGAGCTTCAGACCCGTGAGGAGCATCGAGCATTCCAAAGGCAAACGGTTTGGCCGGCTTAATAGCAATTTGCATCCACGTCATTTGTGCAATGCGACCAAGAAGCGCTTTCACCACATCGTACGCACCCATGCTCACCCCACCACTCGTAACAATGGCATTGCACTCGGCAGCTGCAGTTCTTAAGGTTTCTTCCAGAGCTTCTTCATTGTCGCGCACAATGCCGTAATCAACTGCCACACAACCCGCTTGCGTTACAAGACCCATGAGCATGGTGCGATTACTTTCACGAATTTGGCCAAGCGCCAGTGGCGAGCCATCGTCAACCAGCTCATCGCCGGTAGATAACACTGCAACACGCAGGCGCGGCACTGCTAAAACCCGAGGCACATTGATGCTCGCCAGAACACCCACTGCAGCAGGGTGGAGTACATCACCAACTCGAAACACCACGTCTCCAATGCGCACATCATCACCGCGAGGCCGCACAGCTTGGCCCACCACTACTGAAGCACTCAGTATTACTTCATGAGGCGTTTTACCTTCTGTCGAATCTTCTACCATCACCACGGCATCGGCACCACTTGGCATTGGAGCACCAGTCATAATGCGCGATGTTTCCCCAGGACCTACCGCAACGTTCGGAATACCACCTGCAGCAATTTCATCGACTACTCGCAAGGTTGTCGGAATGTTTGCAACATCTTGCGCGCGAACGGCGAAGCCGTCGACTGCACTATTTGCAAAATGAGGTACTTCTTCAAACGAAACGATGTTCTCGGCGAGCACCAACCCGTATGCGTCGCTCAGCGGCACGGTGACTGGTGCAGCCTGCTGTACTGCTTGCAGTACTTTTTCTTGGGCAACGTCCAACTCAATCACGCCCTGAACGGTACCTGTGAGAAGATGGGACTACATGATCTACAGAGCACTTCCTGCTAGCGGTCACGATGTCTCTTGGGATGTCGTCAACCCCAACCTTGCCGATGGCGGGCGCCCGCTCAGCACGGTGAAGTTCCATTGGGAAAACGAAGGCTGGACCCTCGATTGCGGGCTCGGGCCTCAACGGTCTCAAGTGGCCATACGTGTGTCTGCACAGTGGGGAATTCAACAGGTGCTTCTCTTTCGCGACCTTGACGACCCCGACCTGTGGCTCGCCACCGATGGCTCTGGACGATGGGGAGAAGTCAACGGCGCCCACCGTACCGACCTCGATGGGTGCCGTCTCGTTGCCATTGTTGGTTCACCTATCACGCATTGCATCGCTATTCGCCAACTGCCCTTAGAGGTCGGCCACGGGGCAGAGATCAAAACCGCCATCGTTGACCCCGAAAAATTGTCGGTTGTTGCCGGCACCATGCGTTTTGAGCGCATCGCCGAACACCGCTGGCGTTACACCCGTCTCTCCCCTACAGACAGCACATTGCAGGAACTCATTGAGGTCGATGTCGATGAATTCGGGCTCGTTCTCGATGAGCCCGACCAGTTCATTCGGGCTCGAGGCGACGCTTAGGGCCAGTCTCCCGATACTCTTGCCTCGCTGCAAAGCCATTGTTTTCTACCTGCAGGAGCCCTTATGCCTACCTACGTCTACAAATTCGTTGACTCTGGTGAAACCATTGAAGTTCAGCAGGCCTTCACCGACGATGCCCTCACTGAAGTTGCCCACCCGAGCGATGGCAAATTGCGCCCGGTGAAAAAAGTCTTTCAACCTGTTGGCATCACCTTCAAAGGTGGCGGTTTCTACAAGACCGACTCCAAAGGTGGCAGCTCTGCAACTACCCCACCAGTGTCGAGTTCAAGCTCCACGTCAAGCGACTCGTCTGGCGCAGCAAGCACTCCTACTCCGGCTCCAGCTGCTGCGCCTGCGCCTGCGCCTGCACCATCCACTTCTGCGTAACACACAAAAGCGTGGCACTACGCGGGCCCCAATGCACACACGTAGGGCATGATACTTTCCCGTAGCTTGCGCAATTTTTTCGTACAACATCCCAAATCGCCACAGGGAGTTTCTGCATTATTTGCATTCACTGCAACCCTCATCGTGTTGCGCATCGTTCCGTGAGAACGTAATTGGTCTATGCCCCACTCATGGTGACGTCGTTAATGACCAGCGACATACCATTTGCCGACATTGGCAACCAGTCGACGTCGCCACCAATGGCAACAACATCTTGCAACATGCGTTGCAATGTAGAAGCAATAGTGAACTCACGAATTGGCGCTCCTACTTGACCGTTAGTAATGAGCAAGCCAGAGGCCCCGGTGGAAAAGTCGCCCGAAATTGGGTTGACACCTGAATGCAGACCCTGCACCATTTGAATGAGCACGCCATCGCTTACTTGTGCAATGAGTTCTTCTTGAGTAGCAGTGCCCGGAACTAATTGCATTGCTAAACAACTCACTCCTGGTGTTCCACCAGTACGCACTGCACTGCCCGTGCTCTTTGTTTGGCCTCGACGTGCGCTGTAGGAAGAGTGAAGGAATTGTTTCAACGTGCCATTTTCAATGAGCACATTTCGACGTGCAGCTAAGCCTTCGCCATCTATATCGGTTGCACTGTAAGCAAGCGGGTTCGTTGGGTCGTCGATGAGAGTAACGAGCGGGTTTGCTACCGACTCACCTAAACGTTCAGCAAAGAAACTGCGGCCTTTTTGAACATTCTCGCCGCTAAAACTGCTTGACAATACGCGCAAAAACTGCGCGGTGACATATGGGTCTAAAACAATTGTTGTTCGCTTCGAATTTGGCTTAGTTGCCCCCAGAAGGCGCGTTGCGCGGTCAGCTGCTTCACGAGCTGCGCGTGCCAAGTTAAATTCTGTTGGAGTACGACCTACTGAAAAACCAAAACCTGTTTGAGTTTCATCGCCATCGTCGGCGAGTGTGCCCACGGAAACATAACAACCGTTTTCGCGCCCATGGGCCCGAATGCCACTTGTGGTTGCGAAGGCAGTTTCACCATATGCATCGTCGTAGTTTGCATCGTCAATGCGAATACGAGAATCGGTAGCCAGGGTGAGTTTTTCGAGTTCTTTTGCAATGGCAATTTTCTCTGCTGTGGGAAAATGTGCAAGTTCTTCATTCCACAATTCCTGCGGTACTTTTTCTACACCGTCTGGATCTGCAAGACCTGCCCACTCGTCGGCAGAACCAAATTGAACATTGTCACGCGCTTCTGCAAAAACTTCACTCAGTACTGACTCGTCGAGCGTTCCTGCATACGCATAGCCCGTGCGACCCTCTTTGATAACCCGAATGCCAACACTTTCTGACTGCGCTGAAACAAAATGTTCCACTTCACCTTCATAAATGCGAATTGAGGTTTCGCCACCTCGAGAAACATACGCCTCTACTTGTTCGCCCGATTTTGCTTGCGCAACAATACGGTCGGCAAGATCTTGTAGCGCATTTCCCGAACTCATGTTGCAGTTCCACCAACGGTGAGCGACTTCACGCGCAAGGTGGGTTGCCCATCGCCTACAGGAACACCTTGCCCATCTTTTCCACATGTGCCTGGGTTGCCCATCGCAAAATCGTTGCCGAGCATGTCGATATCGCGCAGTACTTGTGGGCCATTACCAATGAGATTTCCTTCACGCAACGGTTCGGTAATTTCTCCGTTTTCAATGAGGTACGCCTCGGTCATGCCAAACACAAAGTCGCCGCTCGCAGTGTTCACACTTCCACCACCAAGTTTTGCAACATAGACACCGTTCTTTGTTGCCTTCACAATGTCATCTGGTTCTGAACTTCCATTGATGACAAATGTGTTGGTCATGCGCACCATCGGGAGATGCATGTAGCTTTGGCGACGTCCATTGCCGCTTTGCATATGGTTCTCTTTACGTGCACGCAGGTAGTCCCACATGTAGTCGGTCAGAACACCATTTTCAATGAGAGTGTTTTTCTGACTGTGATGACCTTCGTCGTCAATGCCAATTGCGCCCCATTCACCACTCATTGTTCCGTCGTCAATAAGTGTGACAAGAGATGACGCAACCATCTCGCCGACTTTGCCGCGATACACACTTGCGCCTTTACCAACGAGGTCTGCTTCTAAGCCATGCCCACAGGCCTCGTGGAAAAGAACTCCACCACTACCACGCTTGATGACAACAGGTAAAGCACCCGAAGGCGCAGGGCGAGCCTTCAACTTGGTCACCGCCTGACGCGCTGCACCTGCAGCAAGTTCTTCCACGTCGTAAAGATCGAAGAGTTCAAACCCAATGGTGCGACCCATGGAGTCGTACCCGGTTTGCATTCCCCCATCGCCAGAGGCAACAACACTCACCCGAAAAAGGGTACGCACTTGGTCGTCGGCAGCAAAGACGCCCTCACTGTTTGCCACCAAAATGCGTCGGACACTGTCGCCATAGCCCGCAGATACTTGTACCACTGCTTGGTCGATACTTCGCGCTGCTTCATTTGCGCGTTCCAGGAGTTCAACTTTGCGCGTCTTAGGAACTTCATTTGGCAAAATCTGTACATCGTTGACTCGGTGCGTATCGATACCACCGAGAGCCACCGTCACCACACCACCAGATCCCTGTTTGGCTGCAACTGCGGCTGCCTCGGCTGCTTGAAGCAGCCCGGCTTCAGAGAGGTCGGCTGTGTGGGCAAAGCCCGTTGTTTCACCGTGAACGACCCGAATGCCAGCCCCCCGGTCACGCCCCGTTGTGACTTGCTCAATACGGCCATCGTCGAGCCCCGCCGACGTGGATCTCTTGTCTTCAATGAAGATCTCGGAGAACCCTGCTCCTGTGCTGCGGCCCTTAGCCAGCACCTTTTCTATGGTTTCTTTGCCAACAAGCTCGCTCAATGTGCTCATGAGACTTCACGTTACTTGCCAGAACCTCTAACCTCTCCCTCGTGGCAAATGATTTGGGGGATGCTTCACCTACTCGCACGCACAAGACGCGGTGGTGGAAAGAAGCCACTTTATTTATCGCTTTTTATGCCGTCTACACCTGGACCCGTAATCAATTTGGCTCAGACCGCATTAACGGTGTCGATATTCCCGTTCAGGCTTTTCGCAATGCCATTCGCGTGGTGCGTTTTGAGCGTTGGATTGGGCTGTACCACGAAGAATCTGTTCAAGAATTTTTCTTATCGCATCGCTGGTTCATTCAACTAATGAACACCTACTACGGAACTGCTCACTTCATTGTCACCATTACCGTATTTGTTTTGTTGTACAAAAAAAGACCCGACGTATTTCCCCAATGGCGTAATACTTTGGCCGCAACAACTGCCCTCGCAATTGTTGGGTTTTCTCTTTTTCCTCTTATGCCTCCGCGTTTACTCGATCAACCATGTCCGCCGCTAGGGCATGGAGCCCAATGCCTTGAAGCCCCAGAGCGTGGGCTCGATAAAGGTAAAACAAACTTTGGGTTTGTCGACACACTCGATGTTTATGGTGGCCCATGGGACTTCAGTTCAGGTGCTGGTGCAAAAATGTCGAATCAATATGCGGCGATGCCGAGCTTGCACATTGGTTGGGCAAGTTGGTGCGCATTTGCCATGTGGCCACTTGCCCGACGCCGCTGGATTCGTGCCCTGGTACTGCTGTATCCCACCACGACCTTGATGTGCATCATCGTCACAGGAAACCACTTCTGGATTGATGGTGTGGGAGGCCAACTCACTTTGGCAGTTGGCTTTCTCATTGGTACTGGTGTTCACAAGTGGAATCAACGCCGCCTCGATGAAAAACACGAAGCACAACTGTTGACGAGTTAGCGACGACTTAAAACGAGTGGTAGCCGCCGTCGATGGTAATCACGTCTCCCGTGTGATATTTACTCAAGTCACTTGCTAGATACACAGCGAGTCCTGCAAAATCACTGGGTGTACCCCAACGCCGCATTGGCACACGTGGCAAAACATTATTTACAAATTTGTCCCACGCAAATGAAGGTGCAGTCATTTCACTTTCTATCCACCCTGGCAATATGGCATTGCTACGAATGCCATGACGCGCATGCTCTACCGCAATGGCTTTCGACATTGCAACAAGCCCCGCCTTTGATGCCCCATAGTGTTGCCCTTTTTGTTGACCATAAAATGCCGACCCCGAGGTAGTGAACACAATGGAGCCACCACCATTGGGAACCATGTGGCGCACGGCTTCTTGGGCAGTAAAAAAAGCACCATCAAGGTTTACTCGCATGACGCGGTCCCATTCCTCAGTGCTCATTTCCGCGAAGCTCGGTGCCTTCCCGCCAACTCCTGCGTTCACAAAACATGCATCGATGCGACCACATTCTTTTACCGTGGCGTCAAAACTCGCACGGACTTGAGCCTCATCGCCAACGTCGCACTGGAGTGCCAGCACAGTGGCTCCAAAACCAATGAGTTCTTGAGCGGCCGCAGTATTTTTCTCTGCATTTGTGCCCCAAATCACTATATTTGCCCCATTCGCGGCGAGGCCTTTTGCCATGCCAAGGCCAATGCCGCCGTTGCCGCCAGTGACGAGCGCAGTCTTGCCCGCTAGTGAAAAAGAATATTGGTTCATCACGCCACGGTAGTCATCTTTGTCATAAAGAATCACCACCAGATATGCCCAGCCCAATGTGGGGCGATAGCGTCGTGTTGTTATGGCGCTCGCCGATATCCACCACCCCTTCGACCTTCGTCACCTCAGCACAGCAGAGGTCAACGTATTGGCTGCAGAGATTCGCGAGTTCATTGTTCAGTCTGTTTCGGAAACAGGCGGGCACTTAGGCTCAAACTTAGGAGCGGTAGAGCTCACGTTGGCACTGCACAGAGTTTTCGAGAGCCCCCGCGATGCCGTGTTATGGGATACAGGCCACCAGGCTTACGTACATAAACTCGTCACTGGGCGCGCTCACGGCTTTGCGCACTTGCGCCAAGAAGGCGGGCTATCGGGTTATCCGAATCGAGAAGAGAGCGAGCACGACTTCATTGAAAATAGTCATGCTTCTACCGTGCTCTCTTATGCCTACGGCATGGCGGTTTCCCGCGACCTTTCTGAGTTAGCAGGAGAAACTCCTACGCATCGCCACATCGTGTCAGTCATTGGCGATGGTTCCATGACGGGCGGAATGGCTTACGAAGCACTCAACAACTTGGGTCACTCGGGTCGCAAGGTCATCATTATTTTAAATGACAACGGCAGAAGTTACGCCCCAACAATTTCTTCACTCAGCATTGGCGAAGACAGCATCTCTACTGCCGACAAAGTGTCTGGCCTCTTGTCGAAAACACTCACAAAAATTCGTCTGAACCCCACTTACGTGCGTCGCCAACGGTACTTTGAGCATCTCATGCGTCGATTGCCTGCGATTGGTAAACAAGCAGAACGCAGTGTGATAGCAGTCAAAGCAGCAGTGCGTGAATTTCTTCAGCCACCAGGGTTCTTTGAGGCATTAGGAATTCGCTATATCGGCCCCGTAGATGGTCACGATATAGAAGCTCTGGAGAAAGCTCTACGCTCTGCAGAACAACGCGTAGCCGAAGGACCCATCCTTTTGCATGTCATCACGCAAAAAGGCCGTGGCTATTCTCCTGCGGAAGATGACGACGAAAAACATCTTCACGATGCACCTGTCTTTGACCCACTCAATGGGCCTCCCAAATCGGTGCCCATGGGCTACACCCAAGCATTTGCTGAAAGCTTGCTCAAAGAAGCATCGCTTGACAACCGTATTGTGGCAATTACCGCTGCCATGCCTGGCCCCACCGGGCTCATTGCCTTTCAGCAAAAATTTCCCGATCGGTTCTTCGACGTGGGTATTGCAGAACAACATGCCGTGACCGCCGCAACCGGGATGGCCCTAACAGGTCTTCGTCCCGTGGTTGCTCTGTACAGCACTTTCTTGTCGCGCGCGTGGGACCAAGTGGTGTACGACGTTGCTCTTCACAAAGCTCCTGTTATTTTCTGCCTCGATCGTGCCGGTATCACTGGAGATGACGGCCCCAGCCACCATGGTGTTTACGACATGGCACTACTTTCCAAAGTTCCTGGAATGCGCGTGCTCGCGCCATCAAGTGCGCAAGATCTACAGCAGATGCTGCACGATGCCTTTACATTGGTGAATGACGGGCCAGTTGTTATTAGATACCCGAAAGGCGTTGTACGCAATGTTGCACCAAGCGATATTGGCAGTGGGCTTCTCGCTCGTGAGCTACGTACCTCGTCTAATAAAAAAGTATGCATCTTGGCAATTGGAAAAATGGTTGGCAATGCATTGGAAGCCGCAGAGATACTCCATAACGAAGGCATTGAAACCTCAGTGTGGGATGTACGCAGTTGTAAGCCACTCGACCCAAAAATGATTCGCGAGGCAGCTCAATATAAGCACGTTCTCACTTTCGAAGACGGCATTCGAGATGGTGGAATTGGCTCAGCAATTGCCGACGCAATTAATACAGAAAGTGCAACCACTTCGCATTCACCACGTGTACACACCTTTGGCATCCCGACAGAATTCATTGCCCAAGCAAAGCCCAACGCTATTTTGGCTCAACTCCATCTCGACCCAAGCGGCATGGCCACTTCGGTACGCAATGCATTGAAGAGTTGCGCAACTCAATGAACTACGCAGAGAAGTACCAGCGCCTCCAGTGTGAGATGCAAGACAACGGCGTACTTCTCATCACGCTCGATAACCCGGGCAAAATGAATGCCACCGATGCACAGATGCATCTAGAGATTTCAACTATTTTTCGTGATGTAGATTCCGATCCAAATATCAATGCAGTAGTCGTTACAGGTGCTGGCAAAGCTTTCAGCGCCGGGGGCGAATTGGAATGGATCAAAGAACAAGTAGGCAACTACACACAGACAATACGGGTCATGCGAGAAGCAGGCGAAATTGTTCGTTCAATGATTGATTGCGATACGCCCATCATCTCTGCAATTAATGGGGTTGCTGTAGGTGCAGGATTAGCAGTTGCGTTAATGGCCGACATCAGCATCATGAACGAAGATGCACGCATTACCGATGGGCATATTCGACTTGGCGTTGCTGCAGGCGACCATGCAGTAGCCATTTGGCCCCTTTTGTGCGGGATGGCTCAAGCAAAGTACTACCTCCTCACTGCCGATTTCATTGATGGCAAAGAAGCAGCACGCATTGGGCTAGTAACAAAAGCAGTACCGGCCGACGAAGTGCTCTCAACCGCATTAGCTGTTGCGCACAAAGTTGCAACCGGCCCCCGCGATGCAGTGCGATTCACAAAGCGCAGCCTCAACCACTGGCTCCGTCAAGCGCTACCTAATTTTGAAGCCTCTTTGGCTTATGAAATGTTGAATTTCCTTGGCCCAGATGCACAAGAAGGGCTCTCGGCATTAATCGAGAAGCGTCCAGCTGATTTTCGTAATAGTTTGCCTTCATGAGCGAACACGTCAATATTGCAACCGAACTCGATTTCGCCCTGCACCTTGCAGACCTGGCAGATGCACATACGCTGTCGCCTTTTTACCGGTGTGATTTTTCTGTTGACTGGAAAGAAAATAAAACTGAGGTAACAGAACTCGACCGCGCCACGGAGCGCCTCATTGCCGACGAAATTATGCGCCACCGCGAACCACACGCAATTTTTGGTGAAGAATTTGGTTCTGCAGGTGCTTCTTTCGCCCCACTCACTTGGATTATTGACCCCATCGACGGCACCAGCAATTACACGCGCGGTATTCCAGTGTGGGCAACTCTTATTGCGCTTGTAGATGCCAACGACGAACCACTCGTATCCGTTGTTAGCGCTCCTGCACTTCACTCGCGTTGGTGGGCTGGTCGTGGAATGGGTGCATTCACATCGCGTGGCAAAATACAAGTGAGCAATGTGCGCACGCTTGAAGAGGCTCAGGTAAGTGTCACTTATCATTCCGCATGGGACGACGTTGGCGGAACTCAAAAACTTGTTGAACTTCAACAACGTGCGTATCGCTCACGCGGCTTTGGCGATTTTTGGCAACACATGTTGGTAGCAGAAGGCAATATTGATGCCGCTGTTGACGCAATTGGTTTAGAGGCCTACGACACCGCAGCAGTATGTCTTGTTGTTCGAGAAGCCGGCGGCACGTTCACCGACCGTCTTGGTGCATCCTCTTTTCGCAATGGAAGTGCCGTCACTAGTAACGGCCACTTGCACGCAGAGGTTCTCAATATTATTCGCTGCTGAAACCTGCAGGAAGTCGCCCAATTCCGCCGTCTCTTAAAAGCATTCCCGTCAGGGTTCGCTCGGCATGGTTTGCTCGCCACGTGAGCATCGCTTGCGTTTCGCGCAGCACAATTTCAGGGTCGTTCGTTGTTGTATGCCACGTTGGGTCTACACCCAACGCAAAACAAAGCCACGAGCCATCGCCAAAGTGCACATACGCATATTCTTTACTTCTGCGCACTGTGAGATGCGATTGTTCTAGTCGCCGATCATATGGCCACTTATATGCATCGTGTTCAGGGTGAATACCAATAAGAATATCGCGCCAGTCCCACTCGTAAGTAGCTGCATCGCGCCAACGCTCAGGAGTTTCATTGTTGAGAAATGATCGCAGAGACATTCCATCGCATTGAATAGGAATTGCCACGCCCATCACTTCACACAGCGTTGGGAAAATATCAATATTTTCGGTGAACTCATTCACCACATTTCCATGTGCTGTATTGAATTGAGGCACGCGAACAATGCAGCCAATGTGGTAACTCGACTCAAAAAAACCAGCCTTGTTTAAGAGACCTTGATCTCCGAGCTGCTCACCGTGATCTGATGCAATTACTACGACTGTATTTTCCCATTCGCCTCGACGCTTCAATTCATCAAAGATGCGCCCTAGTTGCTCATCGACGTGAGAAATATTGCCGTAGTACTGCGCCTTCACTTGCTGCATTTCAGAGCGTGTTTGTGGTGCTTGCGTTGCTTCATGCTGCAGAAGTACGTCGTGCAACCAATGCCTATTTTCAGGAACTCCAATTGAGTCTTCACACTGTTCAGGGTCATATGCTTTTGCCCATTCTCCTGCAGCAACAAATGGCGGGTGTGGACGCAAAAAGGAAAGATGTGCGAACCAGGGCTTCAAAGTATCTTCACCATTTAGCCAGTGCAAAAAAGTGTTGGTAAGAAAAGTAGTGATGCTGTGCTGTGAAGGTCTCTCGTTTTCACGCGACAGTTCGTAGTAAGTATCGCCAACTTCGTCATAGCCAAGTTCGCTCAACCATTGCAACCAAGCAACAGCAGGTTCGGGAAGATGCAGCACATCTCGAAAGCCCGGCAGAATACTTTCATAGGTGAACAATCGTGGGTCATCGACTTGCGTCACTATTCGTGGGTCGACACCTTGGTCTGTGTAGCCAAAAAGTACTGGGTCATAACCTTGCCGTCTCGCGGCTAGCGCAACGTTGTCGAAACGATCATCGAGAGGTGTTCCATTTGCCACGACGCGGTTACTCATCATGTAGGTGCCCGTATACAAGGCTGCCCGCCCAGGCGAGCATGGGGCTGCTTGTGAATAATGGCGGGCAAAGCGCACTCCGTGCTCAGCAAGCATGTCGAGATGAGGCGTTTTCACCACACCATGCCCAGCACACGACAGGGAATCGGCCCGAAACTGATCGAGAGTAATGAACAAGATATTTGGGCGTTCCATTACTGACTAAAATAGCCATATGGAAACCCCAACACGAACCGTGATCCAGAATGCTTACCTCGTAGATGGGTCAGGTTCACCTGCTATGCACGCCGACATCGCTTTTGAAGGAGACTTCATCACCGAGGTCGCAGCGGCCAAGTCACTTTCCACTCCTTCCACAACACGAGTCATCGATGCTGACGGACGCCTCGTGACTCCGGGTTGGGTCGATATTCATACGCACTACGACGCACAAGCAACCTGGGATCCATGGCTCACCCCCAGTAGTTGGCACGGCGTCACTTCAGTGGTCATGGGAAATTGTGGCGTAGGTTTTGCGCCTGCATCATCCGATCGACATGACTGGCTCATTGCGCTCATGGAAGGAGTTGAAGATATTCCTGGCGCTGCCATGACGGAAGGTATTACCTGGGAGTGGACATCTTTTGAGGAATACCTCACTGCGCTTGAATCGCACCCTCATGTCATCGACTTTGCAGCTCAAATTGCCCATGGGCCACTTCGCGGTTTTGTGATGGGCGATCGTGGTGCACTCAATGAAACTGCTACTGACGACGACATTGCAGAAATGAGCAAGTTGGTAGAAAGTGCATTACGTGCTGGCGCACTTGGGTTCAGCACAAGTCGTACACCACTGCACCGCAGCAAAGACGGCGAGCTTGTACCAGGCACAACAGCAAATGAACACGAACTTCTGGGTATTGCCGATGCAATGAGGCGTGTCGGACACGGTGTATTCCAATTTGCCCCCGAACACGCCAAGGTTCCTGTTCAAGAGTGGTCGTGGATGCGCAAACTTGCTCAAACCACTGGCGCAACTGTCAGTGTCAATTTGAGCCAGCCAAACGATGGACCAGAAATATGGCGCGAAGTATTATCACTCCTCACCGAAGCCCAAAACGATGGCGTGCCCATTGTTGCGCAAGTTGCTGGCCGCACCATTGGCGTACTCATGTGTTTAGAGGGAAGCGCTCACCCACTACTCTTCCACCCTGCATACAACGAAGTTGTACACCTCCCTCTCGGCGAACGTTGCAAGGCC
The DNA here is from genome assembly GCA_945886445.1 of Bifidobacterium breve. Classification (GTDB taxonomy): domain Bacteria; phylum Actinomycetota; class Acidimicrobiia; order Acidimicrobiales; family Ilumatobacteraceae; genus F1-20-MAGs119. The sequence continues at coordinate 21,127 of CAMCZG010000030.1, forward strand.
CTTCAAGACCCCCAACTACGTGAACGCATCATCAATGAAATGCCAAATGATGGAGGCCTCTTTCAAAAAGTAATTCTCGATAATGCTTCACACATGTTTCCCGTCATGACGGCAAACATCGACTACGAACCACTCCCCTCTGCCAGTGCAACAGCAATTGCCAAGAGCGCAAATAAAAAAGTAATGGAAATACTTCTTGACCAACTCGTAGCAAACGATGGTCATGGGCTCATCTATATGCCCTTCTTTAATTATGCATATGGAGATTTATCGTTTAGTTACGAAGCCCACCAGCATTCAGGAACTCGCATGGGTCTCAGCGATGCCGGTGCACACTGCGGGGCAATATGTGATGGTGGAACGCCTACTTTCATGCTCACCCACTGGGTGCGCGACCGCACTCGTGGTGGAAAACTGCCGTTAGAGCTCGTGGTGCACCGTCAAACTCAACAAACAGCCGCGCTTTACGGGCTCAACGATCGTGGACTCATTGCTGCTGGAAAACGCGCAGACATCAACATCATCGATTTCGAGAAGTTGAATTTTACAATGCCCTACATGGCTTACGATTTGCCAGCACAAGGTCGACGTTTGGTACAACAAGCAATTGGCTACGACGCAACGTTTGTTGCGGGAACACAAATTGTCGACTCCGATCAATTCACCGGAGCACTTCCTGGGAACTTAGTTCGCGGACCACGCTAAAGAAGTACGGTAGGGCATGGCTAAATGGCGACATGCTCTTGCACTTGGTATCGGACTCATCGGAGTAGCCATTGCTGTTGAGTCTGGAGGCGACCCCGCGGCACTCAGTATTGCTCTAGGTGGTGGACTAAGCACCGGTCTTGGCTATTGGATTGGCGCTTTGCTCCATCGCCGACGCGACTCTTGAAGAACTAAACGCCCTGCCACAACAATAAGCAACGTGGCAAACAAAGCATTCGATAACGAGTCAGATAGTCGATCAGAAATCCAGCCGCCCACAATTGCTGACAAAATACCGCCGGCACCCACAATTGCCGCGGCGCGAATATCGACGTTGCTTGCAGATCTGTTGCGCAACGTACCAGTAATTGCCGTAGGAATGATGACGGCTAACGAAGTGCCTTTGGCAATGACGTTGGGCAAACCAAGCAACACCATCATGGCAGGAATCATTACTACTCCTCCGCCCACTCCCAACAGACCAGCTAACACTCCAGTAACAACACCCACAGCTACAAGTGCAATGCACATGAGAAGAGTTAATTGGTCACGTCCGGAACCAGAAGTACTCCAATACAAACGCACAGCTGAAACAATTAATAACGATGCAAAACCCATGCTTAAAATTTCATGCTTAACAGTCTTTAAAAGTTTTGTTCCGAGAAACGCCCCCGCCACTGCTCCTATTGCTAAAAACAATGCAACTGACCAATCAACATGACCGTGTACCCAATAGGTCGCCAAACTAGAAACCGAAATAGGCAGCACCGCCGCAAGAGATGTTCCGTGCGCACGACGTTGATCCATTTTTACAAAAAATACCAACCCGGGCACAATAAGAATTCCGCCGCCCACCCCAAAAATGCCCGACAAGAGGCCAGCGGCAAGCCCAACGAGAACAATGACCCCGAATCTTCCTTGCTCAGGCGTCTTTTCTGCGGATGAATTCACTTCCAAACGCTTGCGAATAATTCTGGATATTCATTGATGTGCTTCACATTGAGTGGTCGCGGAAGGCTGACAATGGCAAGACCCACTCCCGCATCTTCATAGGCAAGAGCTCGCTCAATTGCTTCCGATTCACTCATCCGGTCTACCCATAGTTGAGTGGATATACGAATGGAAGAAATATCGCGCCCAATTTCGTCACAACATTCCTTGAGTCGGGCGACGGATTTCTTCAAATCACCGAGTGGATCTTCGCTGTTACCTGGGAAGTTCCAGTGATCTGCATACCGCGCAACAAGTGGCAACGTACGTTTCATACCGCCCCCACCAATGAGTACAGGTGGCATCGGTTGTTGAATGGGTTTTGGTTCGCAATATGCATCGGTGAGCGTGAAATATTTACCTGTGAAAGTGCTTTGCTTCTGTGTCAGCATCAGTTTGATCACTTCAAGGCCTTCAGCAAAACGATCGAATCTTTCGGTCATCGTTCCGAGTTCTATTCCGTAAGCGTTGCACTCGTCTTCATTCCATGCAGCACCGACACCGAACTCCAAACGACCACCGCTGGTGTGGTCGAGTGTTGCAGCCATATTTGCCAGCACCGCTGGGTGGCGATACACCATGCCAGTTACCATTACTCCGCCGCGCAGCCGCTGAGTGGCTTGCAACAATGCGGTGAGAGTAATCCAACCTTCCATACACGGGCCCGAACGATCGCCCGTAAAAATAGGCTCAAAGTGGTCGAATGTCCAGCCGCTTTCCCAAAAAGGAATGGCGTCAGCCGCGGTCCATATGTTGAGCATTTCCTGCCAGGTGCAAACCTGTGGTGCTGTCGCAAATGCAAACTTCATTTTTCCTCCATCTCGCTTAGTTCACCTTATGCCACTGCTCCACACCGCACAGAACTACTCTGACTCCATGGCTGATGACAGTTCTGCTCTGCGTCAAAAAATTCGCGCCATATTGGAACGAGCAAATCACCCCAATACTCCACAAGCTGAGGCCGAAACAGCGCTCACATTGGCATTTCGCCTGATGCAAAAGCACAATATTTCGGAATCTGATTTCATTTCCGACAATGCAGGCAATCGCCATCGCTCAATCACTTCTCAACGATTTCTACTTGCTGGCCCTTATCGCGTTCGCCGCGGGGCGCTTTTACATGTCATTTCACTTGCAGTGAATTGTGCTTCGTACCGCGACATGATGGACACAGCGCCGAGCACTGTCACCATGGTCGCATTTGGATCTCCTCATGATCTCTATTCACTTGAGGTTCTCTTCACAACAGCCGAGCTGCTTGCGTTACGTACCATGCCACAAGGAGACCGCCGATTCCGCACCTCGTGGTGGCAAGGTTTTACCGTTGGTGTAGACAAAAAACTGAAAAAAGAAAACTCATCGCTGATACGAGAAGCTCCAGGTGCCGGGCTCGTTTTGGTGGAGCAAGCAAAACGAGCTGATGCAGAAATGCGATTATCTACTCCCCATTTACGGAGTTCCTCAACCACCTACTCTTCTGATGGTGACGCATTTTCTGCCGGCAAATCAGCAGGGGCTCAGTTCAGCAGTTCGAAAAATCATCTCAGCTCGTTCCCCCGTGCACTCGGAAGAGGAAAAAACTCCCCATGAGCGACCCAACAGAGATTGCGCTCACGTACGAAGTAGAGCAGAAATTTGC
>CAMCZG010000031.1 GCA_945886445.1 Bifidobacterium breve
CTTGGAGGTCCGCTACCCCAGTAGCCAGTGTTGTACCCGAGCTTGATGTTTTTAGATGTTGAACTATTCCCCATGCCTCAAAGATACGTGGCGAGAAGCCATCAGCCCCGACTCAAATGCAGAGATTTACAAAATCAGAGGGGGAGTGGGGGTAAATGTCACAGGAAGCGAATCGGGACCATAAATTCCTGCCGTGGCGACCTTGTAGCGCACAGGACCAGATATTTTAATGTGCGGCATCCGTGCGGCAATGAGCGGCAGGGCTTCTTGAAGCTCTGCACGAGCAAGTGAAGCGCCAAGACAGTAGTGAATACCCGACCCGAAAGTGAGTTGTGGCGCATTGGATTCGGTGCGATGCGTGAGGAGTTGTTCGGGATTGTTGAAAACATCGCCGTCGAAGTTGCCTGTCGCGAGGCTCGGGAAAATGAGTGTTCCTTGTGGAAAGAGGATGTCTTTGTATTCAATGTCTTGTGATGCAAGGCGACCAGTTGCGCGCACTGCGCCGTTGATGCGCATCACTTCTTCAATGAGACGTTGTGCATGCTCGGGTTGTGTTGCAACGCGCTGCCATTCGTCAGGGTGATTGGCGAGCAGGGCTACTGCGAGACCAAGTTGATTGCGCGTGGTGTCGGTGCCGCCAATGATGACAGCTTCAACCATCATGACAAGCTCATCATTTGAGAGTTTGTCGCCTTGTTCCTCTGCGCTAATCAGACTCGAGAGCAGATCATCTTTTGGTGATTTGCGACGCGCGGTGATGAGATCACGCGTGTAGGCATCGAGTTCGTCTTGGGCTGCCATGATGAGCGGAATGTCGTTTTTCAGGTTGCTGTCGAAGACGCGCAAAATATCGCTGGCCCAGCGGCTAAAGAGTTCCCAGTCAGACCGTGGTGCACCCAGCAATTCGCAAATGATGGGGATGGGGTACGGGTTGCAAATGTCGAGGGCGAAGTCAGAAGTGCCAGATTCAGTGACGTTGTTCAGTAGATCATTCATGACTTCGCGCATGAAGGGGCGTAAGGCGTCGGCATTACGAGGCGAAAAGGCCGGCGCAACTAAACGGCGCAGTCGTACATGAGTGTCGCCTTCAGCAGAAAGAATAGATTCGCGTCGACGGGCCCGAAACTCTGGGGTGACATCGGGGTTCAACTCAACAATGAGACCTACTGCGCTATGCCAGCGTTTGTCGCGCAGCATGGCAACTACGTCGTCGTATTTGAGAATGGTGTAGCCAATGTCGCCTTTGGCTAGCCACGTAGCTTCGGCAAGGTCGCGTAGTTCCTGTAAATGCTCTGCACGATCTTTCTGCGAGCGCAAGGCGCGAGGTGATACCGCTGGCAAATCGAGTAAATCAACACGTGTTGCCATAGCGCCACAGTACTGTGCCAACGGCGAAATGCAAATATGTCAAGATGAGGCCCATGAAGACTTTCCGTAACTTTGTTAACGGTTCGTTTGTAGACGCCCAAAGTGGTGAAACCACAAACATTGTGAACCCGGCTAATGGACAGGTGTATGCCACAGCTGCGCTCTCGCGCGAAGCTGATGTAGACCATGCAATGCGTGCTGCTGAACAAGGCGCAGAATTATGGCGAGACGCCACACCTGCAGAGCGTTCTTTGGCTTTGTACCGCATGGCCGATGCGGTGGAGTCACGTGCTGAAGAACTCATTGCTCTTGAAGTGGAAAATACGGGCAAGCCCATAGCAATTACGCGCAGTGAAGAAATTCCACCCATGGTGGATCAAATGAGATTCTTCGCTGGCGCTGCACGGCATCTTGAAGGAAAAAGTGCGGGTGAATACATGCGTGGAATGACGTCGTTCATTCGCCGTGAACCTGTTGGCGTGTGTGCTCAAGTGGCGCCATGGAATTACCCAATGATGATGGCCGTGTGGAAGTTTGCGCCCGCGTTGGCCGCAGGCAATGCCATCGTGCTGAAGCCGTCTGACACCACTCCAGCCACCACCACATTTCTTGCAGAAATTGCCGCAGAATTTTTTCCACCCGGTGTTTTCAACGTCATTTGCGGCGACCGCGATACGGGTCGCGCAATGGTTACACACAACACGCCAGCGATGGTGTCGGTCACAGGAAGTGTGCGAGCCGGTATTGAAGTAGCACAAGCCGCAGCTACCAGTTTGAAGCGAGTGCATTTAGAACTGGGGGGCAAAGCGCCTGTAGTGGTGTTTGACGATGCAGATATAGAGGCCGCTGCTGAAGGCATTGCGCTAGCTGGCTTGTTCAACGCTGGCCAAGATTGCACCGCTGCCACACGTGTCATTGTTGCGCCACGTGTGTATAACGATTTCGTTGCTGTGCTCACCGAAAAAGTTGCAGCAACAAAAACAGGCCAACCCGATGAAGACGTTTTGTATGGTCCGCTCAACAACGCCACCCAGCTTGCTCGTGTCTCTGACTTGGTGAGCCGTGCCCCAGATCATGCCAATATCACTACTGGTGCTACTGCAGTGGGCGGCGACGGCTATTTCTACATGCCAACAGTTATTGCCAATTTACGTCAAGACGACGAGATGATTCAGAACGAAATTTTTGGTCCTGTACTCACGGTGCAGCAATTCAGCGATGAAGATGAAGCAGTGCGGTGGGCGAATGGTGTGGAATATGGTCTTGCTTCATCGGTATGGACGAAAGACTTTGGGCGCGCAATGCGCATGGCAAAGCGACTCGATTTTGGTTGCGTCTGGATCAACACGCACATTCCTGTTGTGGCCGAGATGCCCCACGGAGGGTTCAAAAAGTCTGGCTATGGGAAAGACCTGTCGGCGTACTCACTTGATGACTACACACGTATCAAACATGTGATGGCAAACCTCAACAGTTAGTGAACGCCCCACGTAAAGGTTTGTTTTACCAGTTCGAGGTATACAAAGGTCTCGGTGCTAATCACCCCTGGGGTAGCACGAATGGCATTGGTGGCTTGTAGAAGTTCACCTTCATCTCGCACAACGACTTCTGCAAGAAAATCGTATGAACCTGCGGTAACGACAAGGTATTCAATGATGTCAAGAGCCTTGAGGGTTTTCGCCAATGATTCGGTTGCGCCAGTGGTACGGATGCCAATCATTGCCACTCTCTTACGACCAACCATGAGCGGGTTGGTTACTGCTACAACTTGAATGACGCCGGTATCAATGAGGCGTTGAACGCGTTGGCGGGCAGCAGCTTCAGACAAACCCACGGCCGAGGCGAGTTTGGTGTACGGCATGCGCCCATCTACCTGAAGTTGCTCAATGATGAGTTGGTCAACGCCGTCGATACGAACGCCAGCAGGAGTGGAGGGCACAGATGTCACCGAGTCAGCGTATTGCGTGGGCGAGGAGAGAGACGAGTGGGTGTTACGCTTCTCGGACATTCTTAGGTGAATTTTTGGTGTTCGGGAGGCAATCGTTGTGGACAATTCAACATCTCAAGTAATTCACCTCGACCATGTGCGCAAGCAATACGGTTCGTTCACCGCAGTAGAAGATGCCGACTTCACCATTGGCCGCGGCGAGTTCTTCGCCATGCTGGGTCCATCGGGCTGTGGCAAAACCACCACATTGAAGATGATTGCTGGTTTCGAGCAACCAACGAGTGGCAGTGTTTTTCTGGAAGGTGTCAACGTCTCAACTGTTCCGCCGTACAAGCGCAACGTCAATACCGTTTTTCAGCAGTATGCGCTGTTTCCACACATGAGTGTTGCCGACAACATTGCATTTGGACCTCGGAGCAAAAAGCTCGATGAATCTGAAGTTAAAAAGCGCGTGGGCGACATGCTCGACGTGGTGCGATTGGCAGAGTTTGCTGATCGCCGCCCCAGCCAACTATCGGGTGGGCAACAGCAGCGTGTAGCTCTTGCCCGTGCATTAGTGAACTACCCAAGTGCACTTTTGCTCGATGAACCGTTGGCAGCTCTCGACCTGAAGTTGCGCGAGGCCATGCAAATTGAACTCAAGCGCATTCAACGCGAAGTTGAAATTACTTTTGTGTTCGTCACTCACGATCAAGGTGAAGCACTCACTATGAGTGATCGCATTGCGGTCATGAGCCAAGGTGTTGTTGAACAAATTGGCACACCAGTCGATATTTATAAGAAGCCCGAGTCGCTCTTTGTCGCCGGGTTCATCGGTTCAGCAAACCTTCTTCCGTCAACAGTGAGCCAGTTCGACTCAGCAGGCGGAACAGTGATGCTGCAAGGCGGTGGAACAGTAACGGTTACCCGAGACAACGTGGCCAGCGACGTCACCTGGGCTACGGGTGAAGAAGTAACCGTCATGTTGCGCCCAGAACATCTTCATGTCACCGTCGAGCGCCCAGCAGGCGATGCCCTCCAGGCCGAAGTCACCGATGTGGTCTTTCAGGGCTCGGCTGTGCGATTGGTGTTGCAGCTTGAGAATGGAACCGAAGTAACCGCAATTGTTGGTGGCGACGTAGATCTGCCATTTTTGCGCCCTGGGGCTGCAGTGTGGCTCTCGTGGCTCGCGGCTTCACCGTATGTGCTCGACGGGTGGCCAGATCTAGCCGGTGCAACCACCACCAACCTTGAATCCATTGAAGCCGCTTTGTAAATACTCATTTTCTCAGATATTTCCACTATCGTTTTCCCTGTTCAGTCCATAGCCATCTCACCAAAGAGAAGTGATAACCCACACAAAGAATCTGCAGCCTCGCTGTATGAATTAAGGAGCCACCATGAATACTCGCCGCACGACAACTCCACAGTCCGTCAAGGCCTCACGACTCAATCGTCGTGACTTCCTTATTCGCGGTGGACTCATGGGCGCTGGTGCCCTTTCTTTGCCAGCATTGCTCGCAGCATGTGGCGGCGATTCCGGTTCATCTGTCGATTTGTTCTTCGAAAACTGGCCTGGTTACATGGACGAAGAAACAATTGGTTTGTTCCAATCGGCATCGGGTTTCTCAATGAAATACACCGAAGCATTCAATGACAACAACGAATACTTCGCAAAGATTCAGCCCGAGTTGTCGAAAGGTAAAACAATTGCACCCGATATTTTGGCGCCAACATTCTGGATGGCAGCTCGCCTTGTGCAACTCGGTTGGGTGCAGAAACTTCCGAAAGCCGATATTCCCAACTTCGTCAACTTACGTGACGACTTGAGTGGGCAGTCGTGGGACAAAGGCGATGAATACCACCTGCCTTACCAATCGGGTATTGCTGGCATTGCCTACAACTCAAAAATTACAGGACGCGAGTTGAAGAGCGTTTCCGATCTATTCGACCCAGCGTTCAAGGGCAAGATCGGCATGCTCACTGAAATGCGCGACACCGTTGGTCTGATCTTGATGGGCGAAGGCAAGAAAATTGCCGACATCTCCACCTTCGACGCAGCATCGGTTGCTTTCGACAAATTGGAAAAGGCAAAGAGCGAAGGGCAAATACGTTCCTTCACCGGCAACGACTATGTCGACGACCTCAGTGCGGGCAACTTTGCTGCATGCGTTGCTTGGTCAGGCGATGTTTTGCAACTCACCAAAGACAACCCCGCCGTGAAGTTCATTGTTCCTGAAGAAGGTGGCACCAGTTGGTACGACACCATGGTGTGGATGAAGGGTTCGGAAAACAGCGACGCAGTTGCCAAGTGGATGAACTTCCTTTATGACCCAGTAAACGCAGCTCGGTTAACAGCATTTGTGCAATACATCTCACCTGTGAAAGGTGTGCAAGAGGAATTGGTCAAGATGGGTGGAGACAATGCAAAACTTGCAGAAGATCCACTACTTTTCCCCGATGCGGCAACGTTCGGTCGTCTGCAAAGTTGGGGCGCTCTTGGCGAAGAGGAAGAAGCCAAGTTTGACGAGGCTTTCGCCTCCATCACAGGCGCATAATTCCTAACACTCAGTGACATCAGTAGTTTCTGCGGGGAGAAAATGGGGCGAGTCTTTATCGTCGCGCCCAGAAAATGTTGGGCTTGGTGTCATGTTGGGTCTCGGCTTGGGCGCCGTTGCTCTTGCTGCTCAGTGGGTCAAAGGTCCGAGTGCGCTGCTTGTGGCTGTGGCAATGCTGGCCATGGCGATAGGGCTCATTTATACCGCATTTGCGGGCGGGCTTGAGGCGCGCAAGTCGCTTGCTCCCTACGGGCTTTTGAAACCAGGAATCATTTGGCTGTGTCTATTCTTTCTTGCACCACTGTGGTCGATGGTGGTGATGTCGCTGTCGAGCAAGGCAGGTCGTTTCGATTTCTTCCCCGATTTCACTTGGAACTTTGAGAACTACCGCATTGCTCTCACTAAATTCCGACCGCAGTTCATTCGCAGTTTTAGTTATGCCGGCATCGCCACACTGTTGACAGTTGTTATTGGCTATCCGCTTGCATACTTCATTGCATTTCGTGGCGGAAAGTACCGCAACATTCTTTTGGGCCTCGTTGTCGTTCCCTTTTTCACGTCGTATCTCATCCGCACATTGGCATGGAACAACATCCTCGCCGATGAGGGCCCAGTAGTTTCGCTCATTAACACACTGCATTTGTCAGGGATTTTTGAGTCGCTCGACATTATGCAAAATGGAAAACTCATGAACACGCCCGCAGCGGTTATTGGTGGTCTTACCTATAACTTTTTGCCATTCATGGTGTTGCCCATTTATGTGAGCCTTGAAAAAATTGATGTTCGACTTGTTGACGCTGCAATGGACCTCTATTCGTCGGCTTCACAGGCATTTCGTAAAGTTGTTCTGCCCTTGTCGCTTCCGGGTCTCTTTGCGGGCGGACTCTTGGTCTTCATCCCTGCGGCTGGCGACTTTGTGAACGCGCAGTTTCTGGGAAACCCACAAACAACAATGATTGGTAACTCCATTCAAGACCAGTTCTTGCGTCAGCTGAATTATCCCGTCGCGTCTGCAATGTCGTTTGTATTGATGATCATCATCACCATCATCGTTCTCATCTATACCAAATTCATGGGAACAGAAGATCTCGCATGAGTACCGCATTTAGTAAGAGGCAAAAAGCTGGTCAGCGCTTAGTAAACGTTGCTGCAGGTGCGGCGTTGCTATACATCTTTGTCCCTATTTTTGTCATTGTTCTCTTTTCGTTCAATGAACCAAAAGGGAAGTACAACATCAAGTGGCAAAACTTCACTCTGGACAACTGGGCACACCCATTTGTGGAGAAAGAACTCACAAGCGCCTTGTGGGTGAGTTTGCGTATTGCGCTGATTGCAACATTGGTATCAACGGTTTTAGGAACACTCATTGCACTGTCGCTGAGCAGATACAAATTTAAAGCCAGTGGCGCAGTGAATTTATTTCTCATTTTGCCGCTCACAGCTCCAGAAATTGTTTTGGGCTCTTCGCTCGCAACGCTTTTCCTCAATCGCAGTGTTGACTTTGGCTATGTCACCATCATCATCGCGCATGTCATGTTTCAAATTTCATTCGTTGCAGTAACGGTTCGGGCACGAATTCGTGGGTTCGACTGGACCCTGGAGCAGGCTGCTCAAGATTTGGGCGCAACACCATCGCGAGCCTTTTGGAAAGTAACGTTCCCGCTCATATTGCCGGGAATTATGGCGGCGGCTCTTTTGTCGTTCGCGCTATCGGTTGATGACTTCATCATCACCTTCTTCAACGCCGGTTCGCTGGTCACCTTCCCTCTGCAAATTTTCGGTGCGTCACGAGTCAAAATTTCGCCACAAATCAATGTGCTCGCCAGTATGTTGCTCTTCACCAGCGTGGCACTCATGGCGGGTGCAATGGTATTGACTCGGCGTCGTGAGCATCGCCATTCGTCTGTAGCGCGTAAAAAATCTTAGAAATGTCTACAGCTCGCATTGCCATTGCGCCATCAACCACGCCGAGTTGGGTGCACGATGCGGTTACTGCTGGCGGTGGGGAAGTAGCCGATATTGCGCAGGCAACAGGGCTGGTCTGGTCGGCTGCATATTCAATTGATGCCCTCGACACATTGTTGCTGGAGAACCCACATATCAATTGGGTTCAACTGCCATTTGCTGGCAGTGAAGCCTTCATGCACTTGGTCAACCATGATCGCGTATGGACCTGCGGCAAGGGCGTGTATGCCGAGCCTGTGGCCGAGCATGCTTTGGGTTTGCTTTTGGCAGGTTTCCGGCACATAGCAAATTACGCACGTCAAAAAACTTGGACAGTGCCAGTGGGTCGAAACCTATTGGGCGCAAATATCACCATTCTGGGAGGTGGTGGCATTACAACATCGCTCGTACGTTTACTTCAACCGTTCTATTGCAACATCACCGTGGTGCGGTTGTCGGCAGAGCCACTAGAGGGTGTGCAGACCGTCGTGGGGACAGAGAATCTGGTTGATGCACTTGTGGGGGCCGACGCTGTCGTCGTGGCTTTGGCTCTCACGCCAGACACTGAAGGAATTCTGGGGCGCAATGAATTTGAACTCATGGAAAAGCATGCATGGGTGGTGAACGTGGGGAGAGGTCGCCATATTGTCACCGAAGATCTTGTGTGGGCATTGCGAGAAGGGGAAATTGGTGGCGCGGCATTAGATGTGACTTCCCCCGAGCCGCTGCCAGACGAGCACCCTTTATGGTCGTTGCCAAATTGCATCATCACTCCGCATATTGGCAATACTCCCGCCATGGCTGTGCCGTTGCTCTCGGCTCGTATTACAGAAAATGTTCATCGTTATGTGGCTGGTGAGCCCTTAGTGGGTTGTATTGACCCTGAGTTGGGCTATTGAAATTTTTCTGACGTAACGTGTGGCGCTGTGCCCGCCCAAAAGAAAAGTCTCAATCACTATGAAGTTCTTGGTGCGCGCCCCGATGCCAACTACGCCACATTACGGTCTGCTTATCGCAAAAAAATGCGAGCCTTGCACCCCGATGCGCAAAGCAGCCGAGTAGACCCTGAAGAAATTTCCGCTGTTTCCGCTGCTTGGGAAGTTCTGTCGCGTAGTGACCGACGTCGGGAATACGACAAAACTTTAACTATTGGGTTCGGTGTATCTGACGTACAAACGGCGTCGGTTCCAGTTCAGGTGTACGAGCCGGCAAGGTTCCCCTGGAAATTTGTTGTCCTCTTCATTGTGTGCGGGTCACTCGTGGTGATTATTTTGTCGCTTTTTAGCTCACCCCAACCTCCGGGTGCCCCCGACAATGTTCTACAGGGTGGGTCTTGTGTCAATATCGATGCAGGTGGAGCAGCGTTTGAGGTGAATTGCGATCAGCCGCATTCAGGTGTCGTAGAGATGCTTGTACCTTTCGATGCCGTATGTCCAATGGACACTGAACTACATCGCGATCGACAGGGAATGGGCAATGCGTGTGTCCGTTAAGTCAGCGAGATGATGGTTTCGTCTTCAACTTCATGATGGCCTTCCACATATAAAATCGTAAATAATGGATTGGTCGAGCAATTCCTTTCATAGGTTGACGCGGAGGACGATTGCTTTTGTTGAGAAAGTAATTACTCCACTCGGGCAGGGTTTGATGGTTTGCATTAAAGGTGCTCGCTAGTTCCGGAATGATTGAACCGTTGAGCGCAATGGCGCGATCATAATTAATGGTGGTGATGTGTTCCCCATAGTGTTTGAGGTATGCGTTGTGTAATTCTTCGTAGTCCGTGAGCCAAGAATCTTTTTTCACATATGCAAATGACGTTGGATCTTTGCTTTTTTTATAAAAGTCGTGCCGAAGATGCTTTCGCCACGAGGAAAGGAAATCTTTTGGATCTCGCAGGGCAACAATAATGTGAGTGCGATCTGCTGGAAACAGTTCCTTCAGTCGTTCAAGTTCGCTATCGGTGCGTAAAAGGCAAAGAGCTTCGCAAGAAAAGAGTATTGGGTTATTACTGCTTTCAATTTCACGTTGAATATTGGCGCGTACCTCTGCAGCCCAAGTAAACCATTCCTCAGAAAATCGGGGTGGGAAAAACCCGTAGACCATTGCAGGGGTCTCTTTGTGGGCATCCAAGCAGATTGCCGCGATTTCTCTTGAATCGGGAAACTGGCCTTGATGCCAACGAACCCCGGTTGCGGTGTAGATCACTTCTGAATGGTCATTGAACCAATGTTGAAACGATGTTGTTCCAGTTTTGAAGGTCCCAATGTGAAGAAGTATCTGGCGCATATACAATTTTAATTATGTCAGAAATTGACATAGTGAAAATCAAAGTAAAGCCTCATCTCGTGGCCATGTGGTACTAGCGTGATCATGTGTCACGGCTTTGCGAACGTCCCGACTGCTCAGCACCTGCTTCTGTAGCGTATGGCTTCAACACGCAGGTCCTTGCTGTGTGGCTCAATACGTACGACCCGAACGTCAGTTTTGGCACCGGAATTTTGTGTCGGCGTCATGCCAATGCGCTAGTGGTGCCACGTGGATGGCATATCGACGACAAACGCGAGAACATTCCGCGGTTGTTTCTCGCCCCAGCTGGTGACGCTGTGCATGAAGATACTGCTGCACGTGGAGTACGACGCAAAGTGTCGAAAATTCAGCCGCAACTCTTTGCGAAGGAAAATCAGGCCCCGCTCGATGAGGCACCAATTGAAGATGACCCGTTAATGGAAGAGACGCGTGCCATTCCCTGGTCTCCGCAGCTCGTTGCTGAAGCAGAAGTATCGGTGTTGAATAGCGATGAGCCAAAGAAAGCGCCAGGTCTGCTCGATCGTGCCTTTGGTAATAAAGACCGCCGCGAAAAGTGATGCGCGTATGAAAACGGAAGCCACACTTGTTGCTCCAACTTCGCTCACGGCTATTCGCCCTTTTGTTTCTGATCTAGGTGAGTATGAGCGGTGGATGCCCCTTGTGCACAAAGCAACAACAGCTGGGCCAGGTGCCTGGGATGTCGAACTGCGGGCCAAACTCGGACCCTTTGCGCGCTCAAAACGTTTACGCATGGAGCGCACCACCGATTCACCACAGCTCATTGTGTTTGAGAGGCGTGAAAAAGATGGGCGCGAACATGCCCCGTGGCGCATGACGTGCGTCCTCATAGAGAGTCGTGAAGAAATCACTCTGCGAGTGGAGTTGTTCTATGGGGGTGCTCTGTGGACCGGTGGCTTACTTGAAAAAGTATTAGTAGACCACATTGAAAGTGGACGAGAGAACCTTATGGCGCTGGTTGCGCGCTCTGGGCGCTGAACCTTCCATCTGTGCGTTCAATGAGCTCTAGTGGCCAGGAAAAACATTCGGTGAGAAGTGCACTAGAGAGTGTGTCTGCAAGTGGGCCTTTGGCAATGACTTCTCCTGCCTTCAAGGCAAGAAGGTGTGTCATCCCGCGCGGTATTTCATCAACGTGATGAGTAATGAGGGCAGTAGATATGTGCGGAGTGTGTTGAATGGATTCTTCTAGGGCATGAATGAGTTGCTCGCGACCACCAAGATCTAGCCGGCCGCTCGGCTCGTCGAGCAACACAAGCGATGGTTCATTCATGCGTGTGCGCGCTAGAAAAACTCGTTGCTGTTCCCCAGAAGACAGGGTGGAAATTTTGCGTTCAGCAAGGTGCCCTACGCCAAGTTGGCTGAGGCAATGAATTGCTTTTGCCTTGTCGATTGCTTCGTATTGATGCCACCACGTTTCCAGTGCGGCATTCTTGGCGGTCATCACCACTTCGTAGGCTCGCAGTTGAGGTCGAATTTCGCTCGCAAATGCAGCCGAGTTGTAGGCAATGCGCTGGCGCAACTCGCGCACCCCGGTATCGCCGAGTCGTTCACCCTCAACTACCACCTCACCTGCACTGGGGTGGAGGTAAAGAGCGGCAATGAGCATCAGAGAGGTCTT
The DNA here is from genome assembly GCA_945886445.1 of Bifidobacterium breve. Taxonomy (GTDB): domain Bacteria; phylum Actinomycetota; class Acidimicrobiia; order Acidimicrobiales; family Ilumatobacteraceae; genus F1-20-MAGs119. The sequence continues at coordinate 11,741 of CAMCZG010000031.1, forward strand.
GCCCGAACCATTGGCGCCGAGCACCACCCAGTGTTCACCCCTGGCAATATCCCACGAGACATCTTTCAATATGGTGTTGGCGTCGCGCTGCAGGGTGATGTTGCGTAGTGATAACACAAAGTGAGAGCGAGTGGCCACGCTGCCACAGTAATCAGTTGTGGAGGGTAATAAGGTTGCATCGTGGAAAGTATCCCCTCTACGCCAGAAGAGTTATCGCTGGCCATTACCGCAGCCACTGGGCTCGATGGAATCACGCAAATGCGTCGTCTGACCGGTGGGGCATCGCGTGAAACATGGAGCTTTCATGTGGGAGACGAACAGCGCATTATTCAGCGCCAACGTCTGACCTCACCGCGTGACATGCATGTAGAAGTGGGAGTGCTCGAAGCGGCGTATGCGGCTGGGGTGCCGGTTCCTCGTGTGCTTGCAAGTTCTCGTGACCTTGTTGGCGAGAACCCGGTGGGTACACAATTTATGATTGTGAATGCCTTTGAAGGCGAAACCATTGCACGCAAGATTTTAAGAGATGATGAATATGGCACTGCAAGAAAAATTCTGCCCGCGCAGTTTGGTAGTGCGCTCGGAAAATTACATCGCATCAATTCTGAGGTACCTGGTCTTGAAGACGTAGACCAAATTGCTTTTTACAAAGAGCATCTGCGCGATTGCGGGCAATCGCATCCGGCATTTGAAATTGCTTTTCGGTGGCTCGATGAAAATCGGCCTCCCATAGGTCGGCGGTGCCTTGTGCATGGTGACTTTCGGATGGGAAATCTCATTATTGGCAATGAAGGATTACGAGCAGTGCTCGATTGGGAGCTTGCTCATATTGGTGACCCAGCAGAAGACCTTGGCTGGCTATGCGTACGAGCATGGCGCTTCGGCGGTGGGCAGCCTGTAGGTGGAATCGGCGCCTATAAAGACTTACTCGAGGCATATGGTGAATCTTCAGGTGAATATATATCGCTCGAAACACTGCGTTGGTGGGAAGTGCTCGGGACAGTGAAGTGGGGGCTCATGTGCATTTCGCAAGCGGCGTATCACCTCACGGGTTCTGTACGTAGCCATGAACTGGCCGCTATTGGGCGACGAGTATGTGAGAACGAGTACGACGCATTGCTGGCCATTCGTGAATTGAAAAATGGGAAAGGTGCCACACGTGTCTGAATTGCATGATCCACCAACTGCGCAGCAACTTATTGAGTCGGTGCGTGAATGGCTAGAGACCGATGTCTTTCCTCAGGTAGAAGGCCGCCTGCAATTTCATACTCGTGTTGCCATGAATGTGCTTGCCATGGTGGAACGCGAACTAGAAATTGGCGGAGAACAAAATGAGCACTATGCCGCTGGCCTGGCGGCGTTTCAGTGCAACAACGAAGCAGAGTTGGCAGAGAAAATTCGCACCGGTGCATTGCTATCGAAAGAAGCCGAAGTTGAAGAATTCGTCTTGAATTCAGTTAAGGAAAAGCTTCGTGTGGCGAACCCTAAATATCTTCGCGACGAGTAATTTGAACCGGAGAAATATGCTGCCCTGCAGCTAGCTGACCGCATGCTGCATCAATATCGGTTCCGCGGTTGCGGCGAACAGTGGCGTTCACGCCCATGTCTTCAAGCCAGCTAGCGAATTGACGAACGTGGTTACCCGACGACCCTTGAGTGAGATAGCCAGGGGTGGGATTTAAAGGAATGAGGTTCACGTGCGCCGACGGTGTGAGTTGCTTGCACAGCTCGGCGAGTTCTTCGGCATCGCGATCGGTGTCGTTAACACCAGCAATGAGCGCCCATTCAAAAGTGACACGACGATTTTTTGCATACAGGTAGTCTTCACACGCCTTCATCAGCATCTCTAACGGGTAGCGCTTGTTAATAGGTACAAGCTCATCGCGTAATTCGTTACGCCCCGCATGAAGTGACACGGCCAAGTTCACAGGCAGTGGCCATTTGCTGAGAGTCTTAATGCCGGGAACAATTCCTACAGTGCTCACGGTGAGGTGACGAGCAGAAATACCGATGTCACCATGAATTTTTTCTACTGCTGCACGTACGGGGCCTTCATTGGCAAGAGGTTCTCCCATGCCCATGAACACAACATTGCTCAGGCGGCGTTCAAGATGTGCTGCACGTTGTGCTGCGCGCACTGCTTGTTCAACAATTTCACCAGAGGTGAGATGGCGGGTAAAGCCGGCCTGGCCTGTGGCACAAAAACCACATCCCATTGCACAACCTGCTTGGGTACTAACGCACACAGTGGCGCGGTCGGCGTAGAGCATGAGAACGGTCTCAATGGGGTGACCACCATTGCGCAGTTGAAAGAGAAATTTCACCGTGTCGCCATCGGCATTAATTTGTTCTGTTTGTAGTTCCAACGCAACAGGAAATGCCTCGGCTAATTGCTGACGCATGGCGGCGGAGATATTGGAAATTGCCTCAACGGGCTTCAACTTTTCATAGAGCGCTTGCCAAATTTGGCCCACTCGATATTTCGGTTCATTGGGGAAGAGCGCTGCAATGTCTTCTTGTGTGGCGTCGTACAACGAAAGTGGGGAAGTGGTCATGATGCTTTTGTTTTCTCATGAATGTCGCCTACAAAGGCGCGTTCACGGTAGCGGGGGGTAAAGCCGAGTTTTTCATACATTGCAACTGCTGCAGTGTTATTGCAGTCAACATAGAGCATTGCTTCGGTTGCTCCGTGACCGGCAAGTGACTCTAAGCCCGCAACGGTAAGAAGCGAACCAAAGCCGTGACCAATAAATGTGGGGTCGACCGCAATGACGTAGATCTCTCCCATGAGGTGCGTGCCAGAGTCGTGCATTTTTGTCCAGCAAAAACCTGCCATTTGGCCATCTTCATCGTGAATACGAAAACCTTCTGGGTTGAACCAAGTTTCCATCATTCGCGACTTCAATATGTCGGCATTCCATCCACCTTGTTCAGCATGACTTGCAAATGCGGCGTTGTTAACGCGTAGCCATGCGTCTTCATCGACGCCAGACACAAATGCTCTGGTGTGAAATGGTGCGGAACCCCCGGTCATTGTTTGAGGCAAGGGAAGCGAGCGACGCATTTGCATGAGCTCTCGCCCTGGGTGAAGACCCATAAGTTCTGCAAGATTGAAATGAATACTGGTTGGCTCAAATACCCACCAGTGCACATGGCCGCCGCCTTCTTGTCGCACAATGTCGAGAGTGGCTTTCATCATTTCTGGTCCAATGGCTGCCATGTCGTATCGATGGTGTGGGTGCACCACTACGTCAATACTCCAGCTGTCGTTGCCGCGTGACACTTGTGAATAGGCAACTGCGTGATCATGCCCTGCTTCAGTTGCTACAACAGCAGCAAAACCTGCACGTCCACCTTGGCGCAAATCGAGCCAGAGATGATCGGACAGTGCTCGGTGTCCGTCGGCACGTTCGGCGGCCCCCAGTAACTCATGAACTGCCGCAAATTCAGCATCGTTCACATTGCGGAGTATCTCGAGGCGAAGCATTCGCTCAGGGTATCGGGGTGTCGTGACCTACGGCGTAGCATTCGGTATGGCTAAAACCCCTGCACGTAATCCGCGCACGCCTGCTGGCAGGTCTGCACTCGTGCTCGAGCGATTAAAGGTGGAGTATCCCGTCGCCATTTGCGAACTGAATCATCGCAACCCATTCGAGCTCTTAGCGGCCACCATTTTGTCGGCGCAATGTACCGATGTGCGGGTGAACATGGTGACCCCGGCACTGTTTGCGAAGTACCCGAGCCCACACGAGCTCGCTGTGGCAAACATTGGCGATGTAGAGACCCTCGTTCGTTCCACAGGTTTCTATGGCTCAAAGGCGAAGAACCTCATTGGAATGGCAAATGGGCTCATCGATCGCTATGGCGGCGAAGTGCCCAAAGAGCGCGAAGAGTTGGTCACGCTTCCCGGAGTGGGGCGAAAAACTGCAAACGTTGTGCGCAGCGTGGTGTTCAACTTGCCGGGTCTCGCTGTCGATACGCATGTGGGAAGGCTGTCTCGCAGGCTTGGCCTGACCAAACACGAAGACCCCGTGAAAGTGGAACTTGAACTCAACGACTACCTGCCACCTGAAGATTGGGGCGGGTTTAGTTTGCGACTCATTTTGCACGGGCGTCGGGTGTGCGATGCGCGCAAGCCAAAATGTCGCGAGTGCATGCTTGCCGATATCTGCCCTTCAGTCAGTATCTAGCGCAGCCTCGCGAGGTGTGCCACAATCGTCAGATGTCTTCCACTCCACGATCTGAAACATTTATGGCATTGCGTAATGAGCTTGCCGCCTTTGGAGAGTCGGTCGAGCGCGTGCGTTCACGAGCCATGGAGCTTGAGGGTCGTCCAGGAGTGAAGCAGCAAGAAGACATTCATCGCGCCATCATTGAAATGCAGCGGTCGCTCGATTCCGCTCGCAAAGCGGTTGACCGAGCACTGAAGATTGTGAAGAACACCTAAATACACCTCATCTGCGGGCTCTGCTTCTGTATCGTTGAGCAATGGCTCGTTTCCCACTTCGTAGTGACCTGCAGGTAATGCAGGGGTACCACTCGGTGCAAGTAGACGTGCCCATTCGCCTCAATACCAACGAGGCCCCTTTTTCTCCGCCCGCGCAATGGCTCGATGAAGTTGCACAGGCTGTACACAGCATTGAGTGGAACAGGTACCCCGATAGGGCAGCAACCGAGTTGCGCGAGGGAATTGCACAGTTACATGGCGTGAATGCCAACCAGGTGTTCGTTGCAAATGGTTCGAATGAAGTGCTGCAGTCAATTCTGCTTGCGTACTCTGGAGCAGGGCGAACTGTTGCAACTTTTGCACCCACGTACCAAATGCATGCTCAAATTGCCAAGGTTGTGGGTGCCAATGTGGTGGAAGGAAGTCGCAACGCCGACTTCACGTTGAATGCGCAAGAAATTGAGCGAGTGGTCGCAGAGTCGAACCCAGCGGTTTCATTTCTGTGCTCGCCCAATAACCCCACCGGAATTGTTGAGCCGCGCGCAAACATAGAAACCCTCATCAAAGTTGCTCCTGGTGTGGTGGTCATTGACGAGGCCTATGCGCAGTTCTCGCCATGGTCTGCACTTGAACTCATTAACGAAGAATCGCCAGTAGTGGTCACACGAACCTTTTCAAAGACATGGTCAATGGCTGCTGCTCGTTTGGGTTACTTGGTTGGTCCGTCGTGGCTGGTGGCCGACCTTGAAGCAGTCGTGCTTCCGTATCACCTCGATGCTTTCAAGCAACGTGCAGGTGTGCTTGCGCTGAAATATGTGGGCGATATGGAGTCTCGTGTGCTCGACATCATTGCCGGCCGTAATGCAATTGAGTCGTGCTTTGCTGGTCTACAAGTAGACACGTGGCCAAGTGGTGCAAACTTTGTGCTATTTCGCCCGCAGGCAACCACAGGCATTACTGGCAAAGCACTGTGGCAAGGTCTGCTCGACAAGGGCATCTTGGTGCGTGACTGCAGTTCTTGGGAAGGTCTTGCCAACTGCTTGCGTGTCACTATTGGTACGTCGCAAGAAAACGAAGCGTTTATTTCTGCCATGAAGGAGATCATGAAGTGAGCCGTACAGCAAAAATTGAACGGGCAACCAAAGAAACCAGCATCGTGGTGGAACTCAACCTCGACGGGAAGGGCGTGGGCAATATCTCCACCGGCATTCCGTTCTACGACCACATGCTCGATCAAATTGCCCGCCACGGTGGATTCGACCTCACCGTGAAAGCGGTGGGCGACCTACATATCGACACGCACCACACCGTGGAAGACGTTGCCATTGCCGTGGGCGAAGCTTTTCGTCAAGCTGCAGGCGACCGTGCAGGTGTTCGTCGTTTTTCCAGTGGCATGTACCCACTCGATGAAGCATTGGTGGCTATTGCCCTCGACCTCTCGGGGCGTCCGTTCATTCACTGGGAAGTTCCGCTTCCTGAATCACTGCCACTTGGCGAACCAGCGTTTGACCCGCAGCTCGCTGAACACGCCATTTCTTCATTTGCCACATCGGCAAATATCACACTGCATGTAACTCTCATTCGTGGGCGCAACGTGCACCACATTATTGAAGCCGCATTCAAGGGTCTTGGTCGTTCACTGCGCGATGCAGTGCGTATTGAAGGCACAGGTGTGCCGAGCACCAAAGGCGTATTGGCATGACTCGACCGCTCATTGCGGTTCTCGATTACGGCATTGGCAATTTAAGTTCCGCTCAAAAGGCATTAGTGCGTAGCGGCGCCGATGCTCGCCTCACTCGAGACCCAGCCTTGGCACGTGATGCTGCTGGGGTTGTCTTGCCTGGCGTTGGTGCCTTTGGTGCATGCATGGATGCATTGCGTGCAGCGCACCTAGAAGACGTTGTCTACGAGTCGGTTGCTTCGCAGCGCCCATTTATGGGCATTTGTGTTGGTATGCAAATGCTGTTCACGTCAAGTGTGGAAAGCCCCGGCGTCGCAGGCCTCGATGTTATTCATGGAACTGTTGAACTCATTGAAGGAAACGTGAGACGTCCACAGATGCAGTGGAATGAACTGCATGTAGAAAACGAAGATCCACTTTTTGCTGGCTTGCCAAAAACTCCATGGGTATATTTCGTGCACTCATATTCCGCCGTTCCTAAAGATTCGTTGGTTGTTGTTGCAACGTGTGAGTACGGGAAAAACCTCACCGCAGTGGTGCGCCAGGAAAATGTTGTGGCAACTCAATTCCACCCCGAGAAATCGGCCAAAGACGGATTGCAGCTTTTGCACAATTTTGTGAGTTCGTGCTCATGAGCAATTTCATCGTGTATCCGGCTATCGACCTGCGGGCAGGAAATGTTGTTCGCCTGCGCCAGGGCGACTATGCCGACGAAACAATTTATGGTGACGACCCAGTCAGCGTGGCAACCGCGTTTGTAGATGCTGGTGCACAGTGGGTGCACATGGTCGACCTCGATGCGGCAAAGGGAGGCGATGCCATTAATCGCCCAGTTATTGCCGCAGTAGCAAAAGCCTTGCAAGGTCGCGCATATGTTCAAGTGGGTGGCGGCGTGCGCAGCGTGGCCGATGCAGAAGCGCTCCAGGCGCTTGGAGTGCAGCGGGTAGTCATGGGTTCAGCAGCCGTGCGAACCCCACAGCTTGTAGAAGAGGTGACTCAAAGCATTGGTGTTGAAGTAGCGGTAGGCCTCGACCATCGCGGTGGGTTTCTTGCAACCGATGGCTGGACCTCAACGTCGAGCGTGGCATTAAGCGAAGCATTGCATTGGTACCCCACGGCAACATGTGCAGTTGTTACCGATATTTCACGCGACGGAATGCTCTCTGGTTCAGATGTTGAGGGTTTGCGTGCTGCAGGCACCATTTCTCCGTTGCCACTTATTGCAAGTGGGGGTATTGGAACGCTCGACGATATTTCTGCGTTGCTCAATATTGTTGGTGTGAGCGGAGTCATTACGGGCAAAGCAATTTATGAAAATCGTTTCACTGTTCAAGAAGCTATTGCTGCGGTAAATGCGGGGAGGCAGTAATGGAAGTAGCTCGTGTTATTCCGTGTCTCGATGTCACCAATGGTCGCGTGGTGAAGGGTGTGAACTTTGTTGACCTGCGTGATGCAGGCGACCCTGTTGAGCTTGCAGCGCGTTACGACCAACAAGGCGCCGACGAGTTGGTGTTTCTCGACATCACGGCTTCTTCCGATAATCGCAACACCATGATCGATGTCGTGGAGCGCACTGCAGCCGAAGTGTTTATTCCTTTCACGGTGGGTGGTGGAATTCGTGCACTCGAAGACGCGCGAGGAATTTTGCGAGCCGGAGCCGACAAGGTAAGTGTGAATACGTCGGCAGTAGAACGGCCGCAACTCATTAATGAAATTGCTGCCGAGTTTGGTGTTCAATGTGTGGTGTGTGCGGTTGACGCAAAACGCACAGCCGATGGTTCTGGCTGGGAAGTGTTTCTGCATGGTGGTCGAACGCCAACAGGCAAAAATGCCTTGGAGTGGATTACTGAAGCAGTACAGCGCGGCGCAGGCGAAATTTTGCTTACTTCAATGGATCGTGATGGTACACGCGAAGGTTTCGACATTGAACTCACTCGTGCAGTGTGCGACTCGGTGGGAGTGCCAGTTATTGCAAGTGGTGGCGTTGGAACTTTGCAGCACCTTGTAGATGGTGTTGTGCAGGGTCATGCAAGTGGCGTGCTGGCAGCTTCAATTTTCCACTTTGGTGAACATACCATTGCCGAGGCAAAGGCATTGATGATTTCACAAGGTGTTGTTATTCGACCTGTGTAAGTGTTACTTGTCGAGATCAGGTGTGGTAGCGGCGCGATTTCCTTCGGTCCAAATGACATTGAGTGTGCGGTAGTGAATGCGCCAGCCTTGTGGAGTGCGAACGAGGTCATCAACGTACTCACCGGCAACTACATAGTGAGGGCCAGCCTTGGCGGCCTTGCGCACATGTTGCGCGAAAAGATATGCACGGCTCTTCGCGGTGTCTCCACATAGCGAAATTTCCTGTGACCCGGTGATGTGTTGGCTCGCGTCGAGCGACCCGAGCGCCTGACGAATGCGCGCCCAAATGGCATCGATGCCTACACAATGAATTCCGCCAAGATCTGCGGTTGCATCGGGGGCAAAAACCTGATGAAAGAGCTCTTCGTCGTTTTTGTCGAGTGCCCAGCAATAGCGCGAAATGAGATTACGAATCTCCATTTGGTCAAGGGCGTCTTGCAGGCCGGGAGTATTTTCGTTGCTCATGACGTAACGGTAGCGAGATCGCGATAATGAGTTTCTATTGGAGGCCCCATGCAGGTACGGTTCTCTTGTGGAAATTGGCGATCAGAAACTCCCTATCAAAATGCTGAATGACCGGCTTTTGGTCAAAATCCCCCAAGGTGAAAGCGAACGCCGCTCCACTGGGGGCATTGTTATCCCTGCCACTGCTCAAATCTCCAAGCGTCTCACCTGGGCAGAAGTGGTGGCTCTCGGGCAAAACGTACGCGCAGCCGAAGTAGGCGACCGGGTGCTTTTTAGCCCCGACGACCGCTATGAGGTGGAAGTCGGCGGCAACGATTACATCATGTTGCGCGAGCGCGACCTTCATGCTGTTGCCGCTTCTCGCATTGAATCCAACACCGGATTGTATTTATAGGAATGAACATGTCACAGACTCCTGCCGTTACGCCCATCGCCATATTGGAACAGGAATTGGCACTCATTAAGTACAACGCCGATGGCTTAGTTCCTGTGGTTACGCAAGATGCGAAAAGCATGCAAGTGCTCATGATGGCGTGGATGAACGCTGAAACGTTGCGCATGACTCTTGCTGAAGGGCGCATGGTGTATTACAGCCGAAGCAGGCAAGAGATATGGCGCAAAGGCGACACCAGTGGCGATCGCCAATTCGTGCGCGAGGGTTTCTACGATTGCGATAACGACACCTTGTTGTTTCTTGTAGAACAAGAAGGTAATGGTGCGTGCCATACAGGCGCGGTGAGTTGCTTCTACCGCAAATTCGGCGAAGGCTCGCATGACGCTCATTAAACCTTCACGTGAAGAGTTTTCAGTGCTCGCTGCGCAGCACAGTGTGGTGCCGGTGTGGTCTGAACTACTAGCCGACCTTGAAACGCCTGTTTCTGTGTTTGCCAAATTGGTAGGCGAAGGCAATGGATTCCTTTTTGAGTCGGTTGAACACGGCGAGCGATGGAGCAGGTTTTCTTTTCTGGGGCAAAACCCCATTGCAAAAATGGTGTTGCGCGACGGAGTTCTGCACACCACAGGCAATATGCCAGCAGGTGTTCCCACCGATCAAGGAATTTTGGCTGCTATGGAGTCGCTCTTAGCGATATACCAGGCGCCACTGCTTCAAGATCTTCCGCCGTTGCAAAGCGGGCTAGTTGGCTATTTGGGTTACGACGTCATTCGCGAAGTTGAGCACTTGCCGAACACTCCACCTGACTCGCGTGAACTTCCCGATGCGGTCATGAACATCATTGGTTCACTTGTTGCCTTCGATCATTGGCGCCAACGGATGTTTGTTTTGGAAAGTGTTCCTACCGCTGGCGCGAACCTCAACGAGGTATACGATGCTGCAGTAGCGCGCATTGAAGAATCGATTCGTCGTATTTCGCTTCCGCTTCCGTATAGCCCTGTAGAGCCACCGGTGCCAGGCGATGCTTTGCCGTCGGTGGAGTCGTCGTTGCCAAATGGTAGGTATCAACAAGCTGTTGAAGTTGCCAAAGAATACGTGCGCTCCGGTGACATTTTTCAAGTGGTGTTGTCGCAACGATTCGATCTTGAACTAGGTGCCGACCCATACGACGTGTATCGCGTATTGCGGCAAGTGAACCCCAGCCCCTACATGTACTTTTTGCGTGAGCCAGAACTCTGCATCGTAGGAAGCTCGCCAGAACCAATGGTGCAACTCATGAATGGCAAAGTGGTGAGCCGACCCATTGCGGGTACACGCAAGCGTGGCCGCGACGATGAACACGACCGCCGCCTTGCAGGCGAGCTGCGTGAAAACCCGAAAGAAGTTGCCGAGCACATCATGTTGGTCGACCTCGCTCGTAACGACGTGGGGCGAGTGGCCGAGTTTGGCACGGTGGTGGTGGAAGAGCTGATGACCCTCGAGCGTTACAGTCACGTGATGCACCTCACCTCACAGGTAACGGGTGAATTGAAAAAAGGTCTTGGCCCCATAGACGTCATTCGCGCCACCATGCCTGCCGGCACCGTGAGTGGTGCACCAAAAGTACGTGCAATGGAAATTATTGATGAGTTAGAGCCTGTGAAGCGCGGGCCGTATGCAGGTGTGGTGGGGTATGTCGATTTCAGTGGAAATCTCGATGCTGCAATTGCTATTCGCACCATGTTTATTCGGCCAGTAACAAATGCCGCTGGTGAGAAAGTATGGATCGCCAGTTTGCAGGCGGGTGCCGGCATTGTTGCCGACAGCATTCCCGAAGATGAAGATTTAGAATGCCACAACAAAGCCGCAGCATTACTGGCCGCTATTCCTGCGGCGCGGCGAATGACATTGGCTCGACAACAGCGAGGAACTTCAGTATGAGTATGCAGTGGTTGCGTTTAGATCGTGATTTCTTACTTATTCAAGGTGTCGATGCAGAGAAGTATTTGCATTCACAGTTAAGCCAAAGCATTCAAGGAATGCCCGTGGGTTCTGCGCAGCACAGCTTGCTCTTGCAGCCCACCGGCAAATTAGATGCTGTGGTGCGTATCACGCGTTTAGAAGACACCATATTTGTGCTCGACATGGAGCCAGGTACTGCTGAAAGTGCGCTGTTGCGGCTGAAAAAATTTATGATTCGTGTTCAAGCCACTATTGAAATTGTGCAGTGGCAATGTATTGCGCTGCGTGGAGAAGGTGCGTTAGAAGTAGCCAAGTCACTGGGTCGCATTCCTTCTGAAGGTGCAGTTGTTGCAGCCTGGTGGCCTACATCGCATGCTGTTGATCTTGTTGGCCCAGCTGTTGCAGATATTCCTACCGATGTGGCAAGCGCAATGAGTGATGCTGAATTCCAAAGTTTGCGCGTCAATGCAGGTTGGCCAGTGCTAGGCATCGACATTGAGCCAGGTTGTGTGCCAGGTGAGTCGGGGTTGCTTGGTGTTGCCGTGAGTTTCACCAAAGGTTGCTACCCGGGTCAAGAACTAGTGGAGCGCATGGATTCGCGTGCTGCAGTATCGCCACACGTGTTGAGGCGTGTTGTTGTAGCACTAGATGCGCAAATAGGCGATGCTGTTGCAATTGATGGCGTGAACAGCGGAGTTGTCACATCTGTTACTGGAACAGTTGCTATTGCTCGCATGTCGCGCAACGCCAGTGAGTACGGCGAGGCGCTTCAACCCGCTTAGTTTTGCCCGAAAGCCTCAATGAGATTCCAAGGCGTCTCTTTACTTGCAGGGTCGGGGTTGAGTGCGGTCATGGTAATTGCATTTGCACCCGCATCAATGTGCTCATTCATACGGGAAAGAATTTGTTCACGTGTTCCCCATGGAATGAACCTGTCGACCAAGCGGTCACTGCCTTTGCCTGCCCAGTCATCTTCAGTGAAACCAAATTTTGCCCATTGGCGTTGGTAGGCGGGAAGCGGCAAGTAAATATGTAATGCTCGCCGCCCGGCCGCACGCGCCTGCTCGGGGTCGGTGGTGAGGCAACACGGCAAAACAACGTTCAGCACTTTGTGAGTTCCTAATGTTGCGCGAGATGCCGCGGTGTGTTCTGGGGGTTGCATGTAGGTGTTTGCGCCATCGGC
>CAMCZG010000032.1 GCA_945886445.1 Bifidobacterium breve
TGTGAATACCATGATGAAAGCCGCAATAACAAGCAGTGCCTGAGCAACCTTGGCACGATTTTTACCCCATTTGAACAATGCAATGAATGCAATTGGCCACAGTAAATACCATTGTTCTTCTACAGCAAGCGACCATAAGTGGCGCAGTAACGGTGGGTCTTTCGGGGCGAAATAGGGAACGTCACTCGAAAAAATTTGCCACCAGTTTGAAATATAAAAAAGTGCGGACAAAAAGTCGTGGCGCAACTGCCCCACTTTGTATTTCGAAAACAACAATGCCCAAGCAGATACAGCAACCAACATGGAAAAAAGTGCCGGGAGCAAACGCCGAGCGCGACGAAGCCAAAACTGGCGAAGAGAAATTCCTCCGGTGTCTTCAGACTCTTCAAGCAACAGTGACGTAATGAGAAAACCACTGACAACAAAAAAGACCTCGACGCCAATGAACCCACCACGGATCCAACTGAAATGTGCGTGGTACAGAATAACTGCAAGAACCGCTAGAGCACGCAGGCCGTCGAGCGATGGGATATAGCCCATATGCGACGGACCCAGTTGAGCATCGAACGACGACAAACCGCTGAGCGCCCTGTCTTCACCGGCACCATTGCGTTGGTTATCGTTTTTAAAATGCTCTTTCATATTGATTATTTCCTACGAGAAACCGTAGCAAGTGCTGCTCCTGTAAGAACTGCAGCCACTACATATGGCCATGCAACACCAGCGTGATCGAAAAGTAGCCCAGCAATTGCTGGGCCAATGATGCGCGACAATGCCCCTGCAGATTGTTGAACACCCAATACTTCACCGCGACGGTCGGGAGACACCGAGTCGGCAACAACACTGGTGAGTGACGGCGTTACTAAACCTTGGCCCAAAGACAAGAGCGCGAGTGCAAGGAAAAGCACAACCCACACCTCGGCAACGGCAAGAACAATAAACCCGGCGATAAGCACGGTGAAACCTGCAACGAGAAGTCGTGGAGAACCAAAAGCTTTCGTGAGTGGCCCAATGAGACCGCCCTGTACCACTACGAGCATTACTCCGACCACAAGAAACACTGCTGCGGCAGAACCTTCGGTGAGATGAAAACGACGCTCACCGAACAGAGCAAATGTTGCTTCGAACCCGGCGAATGCGGTGCCCGCCAACAACGCTGTAATGGTGAATTTGTTCCAAGCAAAACTTCTGCGCCGTGATGCAGATTGCACCGCATCACGTGCTTTTCCGATGTTCTGATTTGTTTCGGGGAGCCGAATAAAAGCAGCAACTGCATTGCACAGTGCGAAAACACCTGCAACATAAAACGGAACATGTGGGCCGCCGAGTGCTGCAAGACCACCAATAGCAGGGCCAAATACAAAGCCCACACCAAATGCTGCACCCAACATGCCAAGCAACCTGGCGCGCTGCTCGGGTGGTGCAATATCGGTAATGGCACTTTGCGCCACCGACACGCTGGCTCCTGATGCACCGTCGAGGAAACGGCCCAAAAAGAGGAGCCACAAGGTTCCTGCGGCGCCAGTAACAAAACTGCCGACGGCAGTGCCTAAGAGCGAAATGATGATGACAGGTTTACGACCAATGCGGTCAGACAAGCGACCCATAACGGGCGCAAAGAAAAACTGCGCAATGGAAAATGACGTGAAAAGCAGCCCTACTTCAAAGCCACTTGCGCCAAACCGGTCTGCATAGCGACCCAAAATGGGCACCACCATTCCGAAGCCCACCATGTCGAGTGCAACGGTGCTCCAAATAACCCAGAAGCCGGCGGGAAACTTTGTGCGCTCAGCCACGCCGTACCTTTGTGCCTTCTTTCGTGGTTTCGACCACATAACCAGCAGCTTGGAGTTCATTACGCAATGCATCGGCCAATGCAAAATCTTTTGCGGCACGAGCGGCATCGAGCTGCTGGGCTTTCTCAGCAATGTCGGTGCTTACTTCGGCAAAGGCGTTGACCTGTAAACCAAAGGCAACACACATCTCTGCAACTGCACTTGCCAATGCTCCTGCTAGTGCATTGTCGTTTACGTCGAGTGCAGCATTTGCTTTGCGAATGGTGTCGAACATTAATGCTGTTGCACCAGGTGTATCGAGATCGTTGTTCATTGCTGCACGAAATGATTGCAGTGTTGCTTCGTCAGCAGTTGCATTGGTTGATACTTCAGACATGCGAGCAAAGAAACCATCGATGCTGCCTACAGCTTTTACCGAAGCATCAATGTTGTCTTGGCCAACACGAACCGGTGAGCGGTAATGCGTTTGCAACAAAAGCATGCGGTACGCGCGCGGGTCGTAATGTTCCACCAAGTCAAGAAGGTTGGTGACATTCCCCAAACTCTTCGACATTTTTTCGCCATCAGTGTCGACAACAAAACCATTGTGCATCCAGTGATTTGCAAAGGTTTTTCCTAAAGCAACAGCTTGGGCACGTTCGTTTTCATGGTGTGGAAAACGTAAGTCGGCACCACCGCAATGCAGGTCGAACCCTTCACCGAGTAATTGCAAACTCATCACCACACACTCACTGTGCCAACCCGGACGACCGTCACCCCATGGCGATGGCCACGCGGGTTCACCGGGTTTTGTGAACTTCCATAATGCGAAATCGGCGGGGTGTTTTTTCTCACTCGCACCGAGTACTTCACGATCTCCGCCACCAGCAAGCATGTCTTCAAGTTTTTGATGAGCGAGCAAGCCGTAGTCGTCGACCGACGTGATGCTGAGATACACCCCATCGGACGTGGCGTAGGCGCGCTGCAAGCCAACGAGCTCGCCAATCATCGCCACCATCTGGTCGACATATTCGGTTGCATGGGGAATGTCGTTTGGCTTTTCTACATTGAGAGCCGCCATTGCGGTAAACCACATGGTTTCGCACTTTTGGGTAATTTCTGCCCACGGGCGGTTTTCGCGATTGGCGCGGTCGATGATTTTGTCGTCAATGTCGGTGATATTGGAAACAAGGCGTACCTGGATGCCTGTCCAGGTGAGGTACCGGCGCAAAATGTCGTAGACCAAGGTGGCTCTGCCGTGCCCGAGGTGGGGTGGGCCATACACGGTGGGGCCGCAGAGATAGATGGAGAGGTGCCCGGGCTGGCGCATTGCAAGGGGTCGGACCTCTTGAGTGGCAGTGTCGTAGAGAGAAAGCACTCTTTGACTCTAGGGTAAGTGCCTATGTCAACACCTCTTGCGAAGCAATCTGTTCCCGAGAAACCAAGCCTGGCTGGTATCGAAGACCGCTGGTCTGGCGCATGGAGCTCCGAGGGCGTGTATACATTCGACCGCACCCGGCCCCGCAATGAGGTTTTTGCCATTGACACCCCACCTCCAACGGTGAGTGGCTCGCTGCACATGGGCCATGTTTTTTCATATACACACACCGACACCATCGCGCGGTTTTGGCGCATGCGTGGCAAGACCGTCTTCTACCCCATGGGTTGGGACGACAACGGTTTGCCCACTGAACGTCGTGTGCAAAATTATTACGGTGTCACGTGCGATGCTTCGGTGCCTTACGTTGCAAACTTCACGCCACCATTCCAAGGTGAGCCGCCAAAAGATCACAAGCCACTTCCTATTTCACGTCCGAACTTCATTGAGCTGTGCAACGTACTGACGCATGAAGATGAAAAAGTTTTTGAAGAACTTTTCCGTCGCCTTGGTTTGTCTGTTGACTGGTCACTGCTCTACACCACTATTGAAGAGCGCAGTCGTAAAACTAGCCAGCGCGCATTCCTTAACAACTTGCAACGCGGCGAGGCGTATATGCAAGAAGCTCCAACATTGTGGGATGTTGATTTTGATACTGCAGTTGCACAAGCAGAATTAGAAGATCGTGAGCGCCCAGGTGCGTACCATACGTTGGCATTTCACCTCACCAGTGGCACAACGGTCGATGGGAAAACCGACATTCTTATTGACACCACACGTCCCGAGTTATTGCCTGCATGTGTTGCACTTGTAGCCCACCCCGATGATGAGCGTTACCAACCACTATTTGGCACAACCGTTCGCACACCACTCTTCGACGTTGAAGTGCCCATACTTGCTCACCCGCTTGCACAGATAGAAAAAGGCACAGGCATTGCCATGATCTGTACCTTTGGCGACGTCACCGACGTTATTTGGTGGCGTGAACTGCAATTGCCCACTCGCGCCGTTATCGGTCGCAATGGTCGCATTGTGGCTGACGCACCTGAGGTCATTACTTCTGCACGTGGCGTAGATACATACGCACAGCTTGCAGGAAAATCTATTAAGCAAGCCCAAACTCTCATTGTTGAGATGTTGCGCACAAGTGAGGAAATGCTCGGCGAACCACGCGCCATTATGCACCCTGTGAAATTTTTTGAAAAAGGTGAACGCCCACTTGAAATTGTGACGAGTCGCCAGTGGTACATCCGCAATGGTGGCCGCGAAGCCGACCTCCGTACGCGGTTTGTTGATCGCGGCCATGAACTCACCTGGCACCCCGATCACATGCGTCATCGCTATGAAAACTGGGTAGAGGGCTTAAATGGCGACTGGCTCATTAGCCGCCAGCGCTATTTCGGTGTTCCCGTTCCACTCTGGTATTCACTGAACGCAGATGGAACCACAAATTACGACGCGCCGCTTGTACCTACCAACGAACAGCTTCCTATTGACCCAAGCACCGACCTACCTGCTGGTTTCAGCGAGTCACAACGCGGACAAGCGAACGGCTTTGTTGGTGACCCCGACGTAATGGACACCTGGGCAACGAGCTCTCTCTCGCCCCAAATTGCTGGCCATTGGATTGACGACCCTGAAATGTTTAGCCACATGTTCCCCATGGACGTTCGCCCGCAAGCACACGAAATTATTCGCACGTGGCTGTTCTCTACCATGGTGCGCTCACACTTTGAACACGGTGTTGCGCCATGGAAAAATGCTGCGCTATCGGGTTGGATTCTCGACCCCGACCGCAAGAAAATGTCGAAGTCAAAAGGCAACGTTGTTACCCCAATCGACCTCTTCGACCAATACGGCAGCGATGCTGTGCGTTATTGGGCAGCATGTGCTCGCCCAGGCGTAGACACAGCATTTAGCGAAGAGCAAATGAAGGTGGGCCGCAAATTGGGCACCAAGTTGCTGAACGCCACAAAGTTTGTGCTCAGCTTCGGCGATGTAGATGCAACAGCCGTGCCAACAGAAATGATTGACATTGCAATGTTGCAACGGTTGTCGGCTGTGGTTGAAGAATGCACAAACGCATTTACACACTTCGACTATGCCCGCTCGCTTGAACGTACAGAAGCCTTTTTCTGGTGGTTCTGCGATGACTATGTGGAGTTAGTGAAACAACGTGCATACGGTCTCGACACCATGCCAGTGGAACTCACTGCATCAGCACGCGCAGCATTGCGCCGTGCTTTGTCGGTCATGCAACGACTCTTTGCTCCACTCATTCCTTTCGTATCAGAAGAAGTGTGGCGCTGGTGGAACGACTCATCTGTGCATATTGCCAGTTGGCCAACAAGTGATGACTGCATCGCAGGTTGCTCACCTACAGGTAACCACGAGTTGCAACTCAACTCTGTCTGTGAAGTACTAGGCACCATTCGCCGGGCGAAAACTGAAGCAAAAGTTTCTCAGCGAGCAGAAGTGGCGAGCATTGTTATTACTGCACCAAGTGAAGCCCTCACGGCCATCACCACAACTTTTGGCGACCTCACCTATGCCGGATCCGTCTTGCAAAGCGAATTGCGCTCCGCAGATGGAGAAATCATTACAACTGTCACCTTGGCATAAACCTGAAAAGCGATAGCGTTCAACCAAGATGGCGCGCACAAAACCTACCCGGCCCAAGAGGTTCCACCATTCGTGGCCACAGCGATTCGTCTTTGGGTTGAACCTTGCCGTTGCACTCGGCTGCATTGCTGGTGGCGGTGCACTGGTCTATGCCAATCAGCAGTTGTCAAACCGCAAATTGGTGACCATCTCCAGCAATCAAAAAGACACCAAAACCGATTCCGGTAGCGACCTGAACAACCTTCCTGAAGGCGACCTGTCGGTCAAAAATTTTCTCATTACTGGTCGCGACAACAATGCCTGTGCTAATCCAAACTCATCGTCAGCCGATGAACTCAAGAACAGACCGAACTATGCAGGTCTCACCGACAGCATCATGCTCATTCGCGTTGATCCTAAAAATAACCAAGCGGCAGTTCTTTCCTTTCCGCGTGACCTTTACGTAAAAATTGCCAATAGCGACCACCGCAACCGCATCAACACCGCGTACCGCCCGAAAGACCCCAATCGGCTCATCGATACCATTCGCTCCAACTTCAATATTGATGTCGACCACTACGTCAGCATCGACTTCTGTGCATTTAAGTCAATTGTCGATGCAGTGGGTGGTGTACGTATTCCCTTTGAGTACCCCACTCGCGACCGCGCTTCTGGCTTTTTAGTGAAAAGTGCTGGCTGCGCAAAACTTAACGGCGATCGCGCATTGCAATATGTCCGTTCGCGTAAGTACTACTACTTCGACAGCAAAAAGAATAAATGGGTACAAGACCCGAGCAGCGACTGGGGCCGCATTGCGCGCCAGCAAGACTTCATTCGCCGCATATTGCGTTCTGCTCTCGACAAGGGAATCGGAAACCCTTCCGTTGCCAATCAGCTACTGAGCGCCGGGTTGAAGAACCTCATCACCGACGACCAACTCTCGCCTATTAGCTTGTTGGAACTCGCCCGAGCCATGCGCAATGTCACCGAAGACAATGTGCACACCTACACCGTTGAAGGCATTGGCAAAGCGATTGGTGGGCAGTCGGTTATTGAACCCAACTTAAAGAGCGATGCAATGTTGCAAATATTGTCTATCTTTCAAGGTGCTTCAGAAATTACCGAAGTCACGAGCCAGACCATTGCTACAGAAACCAGCGTAGGAACAAAAGTGTTGCCTACAACCACACTCTTTGCTCCCACCACCACGAGTTCAACTGTTCCTGAAAAATCTGTGAGCAAAATGTCGGCAAAAGCTTCTCCGCGTGCTGCCGTCACTACAACTACAACTTCAACCACGATCTTGAACCAGGAAATTACTCAGCAACGTTTCAGCATCACACCGCCGAATGACCCCAACTGCCGTTAGCTATCGAGTACCTGGGCTAATGCCGAAGGAATATCGGATGGCCCTGTCACCGAAGTAACACGTGCTCCTACTCGGTGCGCAAAGGCTCTGGCTTCAGCATCGTCATCGGCTGGGGCAATAACGACAAGTTCTTCAATAGTGCGTGCAGCAGCATCAATGTCGCCGGGTTCATTGGAGCGACAATCTGAAAGAAGGACCACAATTTTTCTTGCTGCCCGCGAACGAGACAGTTGCATTTGAGCAGCCTCTAATGCCTGGGCAATATCGGTAGTGCCAAAACCTCGCAATGTGAGAACGCTGTTCACCACTTCACTGCCGGGTTTATATGAGTCTTGTGATTTTGCCACCACAACATCTCGGCCAAAGGCTAAAACGCTGTAATCGGCGGGTTCGCGGGTGGCAATTGCAGCCGCCGCAACTGCAGATGTTGCGAGCGGCGCACCGCCCATGGAACCACTGCGGTCTACTAGCAGACACAGAGCAGTATCTCGTTTTTCCCAGGTGCGCACGCGTAGTTCTTCAATGTTTATTTCGCGAGCATTTTGAATACCACCAAATGCATCGGTGCTCGCATCTATATCAATATCTCCACCATCGCGATATTTTGCGGTAACAAGTTTGCCAAGGCCCCGGCGGCGCAGCGGAGTTCTTTGCGCAACATCGAGCATGAGTTTCCCGGCAAGCCTCTTTGCTAACTCGCGCAATTTTGGGTCAGTTGCCGCGGTGAGGTCGGCGAGCAATGCCATCGTTGCATCGGGGTCGCTCTGCATGCCTTCATCAATTGCCGATTCGTTGAGTTCTCCCACCTCGGGAGACACCTCTTCGAAGTGATTATGCCGTTGCAACTCGCTTCGTGATTTCGTTTTTTTAGCTGACTCTGCTTCAGCAACTTGGGCAGCTGCGCCCTCTTTTACGAGTGGGAGTTCGTTGCCCCAGTCGGGGCGGTTACTTTTCCCACGTCACCGGTTTCTGATGGCACCGCAAATACCGTGTTCCATATTTCAGCAACGACTTCTTCAACACTGCGTGCCACACCTTCACGAAGTTTCACGCGACCACTTAATGATGTGAGAGCTGCATCGAGACCCACCAGCGCATCTTGCGCATTGAGCCCTCGCAGTTCGCCAAGTGACTGTGCAACAAGTGCAGTATCTATAGCCCCACGCACAGACGAGCCAACGCGCAAATCGCTGTGTTCGCGCGTCTGACGCACCACGTTGACAACTTGTGAGCACCAGTGCATGTTTGAGGAGGGCGATGCACGATGCACAATGTCGGTTTCTTCGTCTGCACTTTGATACGCAACTGCAATGCGACACATGCGGTCATAGACAGCACTCGAAATTCGTGCTGTGCCAACAGTGTCGAATGGATTCATCGCTGCAATCATTTGGAACCCAGGTGCGGCAAGAATTCTGCCCAATCGAGGAATGGTAATTTCACCCTCACTCATAACGGTGATGAGCACATTGAGAGTTTCTTCGGGAATGCGGTTGATTTCTTCGATATACAAAAGTGACCCTGCACGCATTGCCTCTACAAGTGGGCCATCGAGAAATGCATCGGGCTTGTAGCCATCGTTCAGCACTCGCGCAGGGTCAAATGTTCCAGCCAAGCGTGCTGGTGTGAGCTCAGCATTACCTTCAACAAAAACAAAACCAACGTGCATGGCCTCTGCAATTGCTCGCAAAAGAGTGGACTTACCCGTACCGGGCGGACCTTCAAGAACGATGTGGCGCCGAGCAGTGAGGGCTGCCAACGTGAGCTCTATTTCACGATGGCGACCAACTACTTGCTCTTGAACCGCGCTCAGAATATTTTCCGGTAAACCCATTTCAGCTATAAACGAGCACGCCACGGATGTTTTTTCCGTTGCGCATGTCGTCATAGCCATCATTCACACCTTCAAGTGGGTAGGTCTTAGTGATGAGGCTGTCGAGGTCGAGTTGTCCTTCGCGATACAGGCTAATGAGTTTTGGAATATCGGAACGAGGGTTACCCGAACCAAAGAGTGAACCCACCACTTGCTTTTCCATCAATGTGAGATCGAGCAGGCTCATGCTTGCGCTGTACTCCATTGCCGGGTGAATGTTGGTAACAACCACGCGACCACGCTTTGCAGTAAGAGCAAGTGCTTCACCAATAACTGCGCCGCTACCGACGCCCATGGTCATAATGACCTTGTTTGCCATGGTGCCCCAAGAAATTTGTTGAACAAGTGGAAGTGCCTCTGCCATTGATGCTGCAGTGTGCGTTGCACCAAATTGCATAGCCTTTTCACGCTTGAATTCAATGGGGTCAATAGCAATGACGTGCTTTGCGCCTGCAAGTTTCGCGCCTTGCACGGCATTGGCGCCTATGCCACCAATACCTACAACAACCACGGTGTCGCCAGGCGATACTTCAGCGGCATACACACTGCTGCCCCAACCTGTAACGACTCCACAACCAAGCAAGCATGCTTTTTCAAGTGGAATATCTTTTTCAATTTTGATGCATGATGCTTCATTCACCACTGTGTGATGCGCAAAAGTTCCGAGCAAGCACATTGTGGAAACATCTTGGCCTTGTGCGTGGTGCCGCGAGGTTCCATCGGAAATTTGCTTGCCGGTGCCCAGCAATGCGCCCATGTCACACAGGTTCGAGTGCCCCGTGCTACAACTTGGGCAACGGCCACACGCGGGAATGAACCCAAAAACCACATGGTCGCCAGGTGCAAGCCAACTCACGCCTGGGCCGACTGATTCAACAACACCGGCGCCTTCATGGCCGCCGATGATGGGCATCGCAAAGGGAAGGTCACCTGTGACCACGTGCTCGTCGCTGTGGCACATTCCTGAGGCAGCGATTTTTACTAAAACTTCTCCGGCCTTTGGGGCATCGAGCTCAATTTCCTCAACGGACCACGGTGTGTTTAACTCCCACAAAATTGCGGCTTTGGTCTTCACGATTTCCCCCTCTGTATTTTGCCCCTGCGGGCCACGTCAATAAATGAGACGCTAGCCCAAGCATCGGACCGCTGTCACACGGTACGATTTAACCATGTCACCAGTTGCCGTCGCCATCGTAGAAACAGCCAGCCAAGAGAACCTCGAAACTGCTGCCGAAGTGCTTGTTTTAGAAGACTTGCTCGTCGAGGAGATCTCCATCGACGGCATGTGCGGCGTGTACTGAGCCGCTCGTGACCCTCACCCTCAGTTCAGCGTGCGCATTGCACCCGCAAGTTGCCTTGCGACCTGAACCCTTTGGCGCCCTTGCCTACCACTACGGCAACCGCCGCCTGGTGTTTTTAAAGCACCCCGACGTTGTACGAGTTGTGCGGGAACTTGGGCAGCACCCCAGTGTTGGCCACACCTTGCGCGCATGTGGAATTGCTACTGAACGCCATGCATCTTTTTTACAAGCACTCAACCAACTGACGAAATCGGAAATTCTTCGTGTCTGCTAGCCAACTCGTTACACAATTAAAGCGCGGTCTCGACGCCCCTATTTGCCTCACGTGGGAACTCACCTACGCGTGCAATTTGCAGTGCGTTCATTGTTTGTCGAGCAGTGGTCAACGCGACGATCGCGAACTCTCAACACAACAAGCTTTTGCAGTACTCGACGAACTACGTGACCTGCAAGTGTTCTACATCAACATCGGCGGTGGCGAGCCAATGATACGCCGCGACTTTTTCGACATCATTGAATACTCCATTGCGAACGACATCGGAGTGAAATTTTCCACCAACGGTGCGTTCATTGATGAAAAAAATGCACGGCGCCTCGCTGCGATGGATTACTTAGATATTCAAATCAGCCTCGATGGTATTGATGCCATCACAAACGACCCTGTTCGCGGGGAGGGTTCATACAACATTGCGCGTCGCGCCATGGACAATTTAAAAGCGGCAAATTTTGGTCCCTTTAAAATTTCCGTTGTGGTCACACGGCACAATGTTGATCAGTTAGATGAGTTCAAGGCTCTTGCCGATTCTTACGGTGCACAATTGCGCATTACACGGCTGCGTCCTTCCGGCCGTGGTGTTGATTCATGGAATGACCTGCACCCCACGAACGAACAACAAGTGCAAATCTATAACTGGCTTCTTGCACACGGTGAAAACGTTCTTACTGGCGATTCGTTTTTCCACCTCAATGCATTAGGCGAAGCTTTACCTGGCCTCAACATGTGTGGCGCAGGGCGCGTGGTGTGCCTCATCGACCCCATTGGCGACGTGTATGCCTGCCCATTTGTTTTGCACGATCAATTCAAAGCAGGAAATGTTCACGACACTGGTGGTTTCACTTCTGTCTGGCGCGATAGCGAACTGTTCACGTCCTTACGTGAACCAGAATCGGCTGGTGCCTGCGCTTCATGTGGCAACTACGACTCGTGCCAAGGCGGCTGCATGGCTGCGAAATTTTTTACTGGGTTACCACTCGATGGGCCAGACCCCGAGTGCGTCTTGGGGCATGGGGCGGATCTTGTTGAAGCACGCCAAGCAAGCCCTGTTTCCATTACCCCAAAGCCCAGCAAAGACCACTCAAAGCCTGCCCGCAGTGCGTTGAGCGTGGTGTCGTAAATTCTTTTTCATGGGGTTATTGCAGCCTGTTGATATTGGCAATTGCCAAGCACCAAATGGCGTGATGTTTGGTCCACACGTCACCAACCTCGGTACTGACGAACGAACTTTTAGCGATCAACACATTGCCTATTACATGCGGCGCGCACAAGGTGGATGCGGTGTGATTGTGCTTGAAGGCATGAGTGTGCACCACAGCGACTGGCCGTACGAGCGTGCGCCACTTGCATCACAATGCGCAGAATCACTGAACAAAATTTCTCAAGAGTTGCATAAAGAAAAATGTTTAGTCATTGCGTCTCTCGATCACTCCGGTGGGCAAGGTTCCTCTGCATACCATCAGCAGCCTTTGTGGGCACCAAGCCGAGTACCTGAAGTGAACTCGCGCGAAGTACCGAAATGGATGGAACAAGCCGACATTGATGAAGTTATTGAGGGCTTCGTCCAAACTGCGCGTATTGCAATTTCATCTCAGTGTGATGGTGTGGAAATTAATGCTGGTCAGCACAGTCTGGTGCGACAGTTTCTTTCTGGCCTGACGAATCATCGGGATGATGCATGGGGTCAAGACAAAACTTTGTTTGCACGAACAATCATTGAAAAAATTCGCAAAGAAATTGGCAATGCCATCATTGGGATGCGACTCTCGTGCGATGAACTGGCACCATGGGCTGGCATGACGCCAGACATGGCAGTAGAACTTGCTCCTCAACTTGCAGCATGCGGGCTCGACTACCTTGTGGTTGTTCGTGGTTCCATTTTCTCTGTAGACAAAACTCGCCCCGATTTTCATGAACCAGAAGGGTTCAATACTGAAATCACCCAGCGCATTCAGGCAGTGCTCAACATTCCCGTGTTCTTGCAAGGTTCAATAGTGCAACCACACATGGCAATTCAGGCTGTAGAGCAAGGCGTGTGTGCTGGTGTTGAAATGACCCGGGCACAAATTGCCGACCCCGACGTGGTGAAAAAAATGCTGAGTAGCGATGTGGAAAAAATTCGCCCCTGCATTCGTTGCAATCAAACATGCCAAGTGCGCGATGCACGCAACCCCATTGTTACCTGTGTTGTTGAACCCACATCTGGCCACGAGAGCACCGACCCCAACTGGTACACACAGGTTGCATCGAAAAAAGTTGCTGTCATAGGCGCAGGGCCCGCAGGTTTAGAAGCTGCCTACACCGCGGCCCGACGGGGTCACTCGGTACAGGTGCACGAACAACTCGGCAACGCCGGCGGTATTGCGGCTTTCGCAGGCCCCGGCGGCACATTTGTGCACTGGCTATACGAACAATGTTTGTCGCTTGGCGTGCAGTTTCATTTTGGTGCCCACGTCGAAAGCACCACAGACCTTGGCGCCGACGTTGTTCTGCAGTGCACTGGCTCGCGCTTAGGTGTACCTACCTATTCGCTATCCGACCACACAGCAGCAATTGACGTTGTTGACGTGATGAATGGTTCCTCTGCGCTTCCTGAAAGTGGCGACATTGTTCTGCACGACCCCATTGGCGGCCCCATTGCCATTGCCCTTGCGCAATGGCTTGGCCAGCGCGCAATTCTCGTGACTCCAGACAACATTGCCGGAAACGAGTTATCGCGCTCAGGCGATTTGGCTCCTGCAAATGTTCGCTTGGCACAACAAGGAACACGAGTGGTGAAACGCGCGCTCGTGCGCTCAGTTGCACGGTCGGGCGAAGGCGTATGCGTTGAGGTACAAGATCGCTATTCAGGAGAGACCACTTTCCACGAAGCAGCGGCATTCATCGATTGCGGCTTTCGTCTTCCTACCGAGCACCTCTCCACTCAGTTTCATCTGGTTGGCGATGCTGTTGCCCCACGCACTGTTCTTGAGGCTGTCCTCGAAGCACGGCGTGCAGTGTTTATGCTGTAACTGTGCACTTCTTTCTCGTCGTTCTTCTTGCAACTGCCGGGTACCTCATCGGCACATTTCCGAGCGCCATCATGGTGGCCAAAGCAAATGGCGTCGACATCACCACTGTTGGTTCCGGCAACCCAGGGGCATCAAATGTTGCCCGCGCATTAGGAATGAAAAAAGGCGCGTATGTTTACGGTCTCGATGCATTAAAAGGCGCCGCCGCTACTGCACTTGGTTTGGCAGTTTTTGGAAATGCTGCCGCGTATTGGTGTGCAGCTGCAGCAGTTGTGGGCCACGTCTACCCCATCACACGCCGCTTCGCAGGCGGTAAAGGGGTGGCCACGGCGTCGGGAGCCATGCTTGTCGTGCACCCGTTCATCAGCCTTGGGCTTTTACTTTTATGGGCAGTGCTCAGTAAAACGACGAAAAAAGCTTCCGTTTCCTCGCTCATCATCACCGTGCTCTTACCTATATGCATCGCGTTGGCGGGCAAGCCCGGCTGGGAGGTCGGGGCAACAGTCGGCATCGGGGTTTTGGTAGTCATTCGACATATTCCTAATCTTCGACGTCTTCGTTCTGGTCTCGAGCCATCACTTCCCTCAAAACCCACCTAACCTCTGTCTTTGTGACTTATAAGTACTTGTGGACCCCGCTCCAACTGGGGCCTGTCACCACTCGTAACCGCATTGTCTTTAGTGCGCACCTCACGAACTACGCGCGCAACGGGAAGCCCACGGAACAGCACAGCGCTTACTACGCAGCGCGTGCGGCGGGTGGAGCTGGGCTCATCATTACCGAAGAGCACTCAACACACCCGACCGACTGGCCATACGAGAAACTCATTCACGGTTTTCATCGTGATGTTATTCCTGGCTATCGCAACATCACGTCGGCTGTGCATCAACATCGCACGCCCATTTTTGCGCAAATCAACCACAACGGCGGGCAAGCAAGCAGCATGTACAGCCGGCTTCCCGTGTGGGCACCGAGTGCGGTCGCCGACCCTCTTTTTCGCGAAGTACCTAAAGCCGTCACTCAAAGCGATATTGACGAAATTATTGCTGGCTATGTCACTGTTGCTGAAAATTGTGCGGAAGGCGGATTCGACGGCATCGAACTGCAGTGCAGCCACTCTTCTATTGTGCGCGGCTTTCTCTCGCCAGCAACAAACAAACGCACCGATCAGTACGGCGGGTCACTCGCGAACCGTGCGCGTTTACTGCTCGATATTTCAACTGCAGTGCGTAAAGCAATCGGTAATGACCTCGCTTTAGGTGTGCGTTTATGCGGAGACGAGTTCATTGAAGGTGGAACCACCATTGATGAAGCAATTGAAGTTGCCAAACTTGTAGAAGCAGCAGGCAATGTTGACTACATCAACACCTCTATTGGTGTCGCTACTGCAAGTTTGTTCATGATTGAAGCATCAATGCATATTCCACCCGGATACGCAACATTTATTCCTTCAGCCATTCGCAAAGCAGTAGACCTTCCCGTTGTAGGGGTTGGTCGCTTTAAAGATCCGCAACAAGCAGAACGCGCATTGGCCGACGGACACTGCGATCTTGTAGGAGTTGTGCGTGGTCAAATAGCCGACCCCGACTTCGCGGCAAAGGCACGCGCTGGGGCAACCGACGATATTCGCTTGTGCCTCAGTTGCAATCAGGAATGCGTGGGGCGCATGGGTCTGAACCGCTGGCTTGGCTGCATTGAAAACCCACAAACAGGTCGTGAAGCCGAATGGAAAGCAACACAACATGTGAAGCTTTCCCCAACCCCTACAAATGTGTTGGTGGTTGGCGCAGGACCCGCTGGTTTGCAAGCAGCAATTGCTGCTGCGCGCAATGGGCACCGCGTCACCGTTCTTGAAAAAGAAGATGCTGCAGGCGGACAAGTGCGGCTTGCAGCGAGTGTGCCAAACAGGGCAGAGTTCGGCGATCTCATTCGCAATCAACTCACTGAATGCAAACGCCTCGGGGTAGCTATTGAATACGGCGTTTCTGCCTGGCCCGGTTTAGTTCTGGAACGCAACGCGCAACATGTTGTGGTGGCTACTGGCGCCGAACCACAGCAACCATGGTGGGTTGCAGGTGAAGGTGTGACTATTGGTGTTGCCGACGTACGACACGTACTTGATGGGTCTGCAGATCCGTTTGGCACAGTGGTCATCATCGACGAAATTGGTTTCCACCATGCCACTTCAGTTGCAGAACTTCTTGCCGACCGTGGATGCAACGTTGAAATAGTCACCCCAGGAATGGTGGTAGGACAAGACCTCGGCATCACCCTCGACATGGAAAACTGGCTCATTCGCGCTCACGCGAAAGGCATTGTGCAAAGTACCGACCTTGTTCCTATGGGGCTCGCTGGCAATGAACTCACTTTGCTTCACCACCCCACCGGAACCAACAACACGCGCACACCTGACTGGGTGGTGTTGGCAGTTCCTCCGCAACCTGTGGAATGGCTGTACCACGACCTCTCCACCAACACTGCACTTCAAGATGCTGGCGTCACTGTTTCTCGAGTTGGCGATGCCGTTGCACCACGCCGCGCACACGCTGCAGTCATCGATGGTGAACGCATAGGCTCATCGTTCTGATGGTCTCTTTTCTTGACACGATTTTCGAGTCGCTCACCGATATCTCTACCTCGCAGTGGTTTTATCTCATTATTTTTTCTGTTGCACTTCTCGACTCGGTTGTTCCCATAGTTCCTAGCGAGTCAATGGTCATTGTTGGCGGAGTTGCCGCTGGGTTAGGCGACCTGTTCATACCACTCGTCATTGTTGTCGCAGCAATTGGCGCATTTCTTGGCGACAACATGTCGTACATCATTGGGCGTAAGGCAAGTGGCTTCATTGATCGTCGCTATCGACGCACTGAAAAAGGTGCAAAACGACTCGATTGGGCACATAGCCAACTGGTAGATCGTGGTGGACCACTGCTCATTACCGCTCGCTTTATTCCGGGTGGGCGCACCTTGCTCACGCTGACCTGTGGCGTGACTCATCAAAATCAACGCTGGTTTGCCAAATGGGTCGGTATTGCTGCAGTCATTTGGGCTTCTTACGCAAGTTTGTTGGGCTTCATTGGTGGCAAAACATTTAAAGACAACCACGCCATGGCATTTGGAGTGGCCTTCGCTATGGCTTTAGCCGCAACGGGCACTATTGAACTTGTGCGCCACTTTCGCAATCGGAAATAGACTCATCTCATGATCGCCGTTCTTGTAGTTCGTCACGGCGTACTCCCCGCTGGGGCACTAGAGGCCACAAGCGAAGCCAAAGGAAATGTTCTTGTTGTTGGCAGCAACTGCTTGGCAGCACTTCCCGAACTTTTGCCTTACGCAACCCACATCACTACGTGCGAATGGGGGAACTTCGCACCTTCTGCCTGGGCACATGCACTTGCAACTCACATTGGCCACGAACAGCGCATTGTTCTTCCCGCATCTCCTGATGGAAGAGATTTCGCTGCGCACTTAGCTCAAAATTTGCAGCGCCCTCTTTACGCTGGTGCATTGCGCATCGGAACAATCACTATTGAACTCGTGCGCTGGAGTGGCCAGGCTGTTGAGACACTTGTTGCTGCACCAGAGTTTGTTGCCACTTTGCAAGTGGGCGTGCGCAGCATTGAAGAAGTGTCTGGTGACGCGGTCATCACTTCCTTGCAAGTTCCTGAATCTTTTACCGGCAACGACGCTGAAGTAGTTGATGTGCTTCCCCCCGATGCGGCAAGCATCGACCTTTCGGAAGCCCCACGCATTATTTGCGGAGGAGCCGGCATACAAACATCAAGTAGTTTTCACACGCTCTTCGATATTGCAGATGAACTCGGGGCCTCTGTTGGCGCAACTCGTGTTATTACCGACCGCAGTTGGGTAGAACACCAACGTCAAATTGGTACTACAGGTGTTGTGGTCAACCCTCAGTTGTACATTGCTCTTGGTGTCAGTGGCGCGGTGCAACACACCAGTGGCCTTGGCCAACCCGAGCACATCGTAAGTATCAATACCGACCCACACTGCCCCATGATGCAACTTGCCGACCTTGGCATTGTGAGCGATGCCAACGAAGTACTACCTGCGCTACTTGCTGCCTTGAAACAAAGGAAGAGCAATGCCTGATTTCGATGTCATTGTTGTGGGTGCTGGGCCTGCAGGGTCGTGTGCCGCTCTCACTATTGCGCGCACAGGAAAAAGTGTCGTACTTATTGAACGAGGGCCATTCCCCGGCTCAAAAAACATGTATGGCGGCGTGGTGTACCCGCGCATTCTTGATGCGCTCATTCCAGAGTGGTGGAATGAAATGCCCGTTCAACGCTGGGTCACAAGGCGCAGCACCATGTTGCTCACCGACACTCAGTCGTTGAGCATCGATTTCAGATCTGATGCTTGGGGAGACGCCCCATATAACGGAGCAACTGCATTTCGCCCCGACTTCGACAATTGGTTAGCAAACAAGGCCGTTGAAGCGGGTGCAACTTTGGTCTGCAGCACCACCGTCACTGGGCTCATTACCGGCGCCAACGGCGAAGTGATTGGTGTACATACCGACCGCCCCGATGGCGACCTCACTGCCTCTGTAGTTATTGCATGTGACGGCGTCAATAGTTTTTTGGCAAAAGAACGCGGCATGTACCCGCATACCGACGCCGCACATTTCACACTTGGGGTGAAAGAAACAATCACACTTTCCAAAGACATCATCGATGAACGTTTCGCAGTTCGCGGCAACCATGGAGTTGACATAGAAATTCTTGGTGGGACAAGTGGCGTCAATGGTGGTGGGTTCATTTACACCAACCTCAACTCCATTTCTGTAGGGGTCGTATTGAAACTGCCAAAATTGGCCGCGCAAAGCAAACGACCTGAAGAAATTATTGCGGGCTTAAAATCACATAGCGCCATTGCGCCCCTCGTTGAAGGCGGCACAGTAAGCGAGTACTCGGCTCACCTTATTCCTGAGGCCGGTTTGAAAATGATGCCCAAGCTTCTTGATGATGGCCTGCTCATTGCTGGAGACGCTGCAGCAATGTGTTTGGCAGCGGGCATTTGGCTTGAAGGAGTGAACTTCGCCATGGCGTCGGGTATGTACGCTGCTCAAGCTGCATGCGAGGCAATTGAAAAAGAGAACACCTCGGCCAAAGGTTTGTCGCTCTACAAAAAACTTCTCGAAGATACTTTTGTTTTACGTGATCACCGCAAGTTGCGTCGCGCTCCTCAACTCGTTCTGAGTGATCGTGTGCAACATATGTATCCAGCCCTCATTACGGGCGTTGTTCAGGGCATGTTCCAGGTAAATAACCCAGTGCCGAAACCTGGGCTCCGGAAAATTCTGAAAAATGAACGCCGCCGACTTGGCATACGCACCACCGACTTGGCAAAAGATGCAATTACTGGTTTCAGGAGCTTCGGATGACTTTGAACTGGCCCGACATTTCTTTTCAAGACCGAATGGCAAGCTCTGAGTTTCGTGTTCATGAGCGTGCCCACATTGTGGTGAATAGCGATTCCTGCAATGGGTGTACCACCCGTGCATGTGTTGTTGCTTGCCCTGCGAACCTCTTTGTGCCCACTGCCGACGGCGGCATTGTTTTCAACTATGAACAATGTTTTGAATGTGGTACTTGCTACATGGTGTGCAATGAAGAGGGCGCCATTAGTTGGTCGTACCCCGAAGGTGGGCACGGCATCGTGTTCCACAACACGTGAGAGTTGCATAGCGCTATGACCCCCGTTATTGGTGTTTGTGTGAAATGGATTGGGAGCCAACCCAATAGTGGGCATGAAGCCGATGCACGCTTTGCTCAATTTTCCGCCAGCGACCAGGCAGCTTTAGAAACCGCCCTGCAACGTGCAGAGCAACTATCGGGGCGTGTACGCGTGGTAAGTGTTGCCCCGGCTGCAGCACGCACGCACCTTGTGGCACTGTGTGCATCGGGAGCCCACGAACTCGTACACATTGCAGCCGAAGGGCAAAGCAGTAGTGCGCATGTTGCTCATGAACTTGCACAACATTTACAAGAATGCGCTTCTGTTTGGTGTGGCGACTATTCATTAGACAGAGGCTCGGGAAGTGTTCCTGCATTTCTCGCCAGCACATTGGGGGCGCAACAAGCGCTTGGCATTGTGGGAATTACCTCCAGCGAAGTGAGCAACACCCTTGACCTTCTACGGCGACTCGATGCTGGTCGACGCGAAATTGTGCGCGTAGTAGAACCTTTTGTCGTTTCTGTGGAAGGTTCACTAGCAACACTGCGCAGAGCCAGTCTTGCTTCAACGCTTCGCCCAACAGCCACTCTCGTTGATGCTTCATTGGTCTCGCAGAGTGCGCCTTCGTTTGGTGAGTTCTCACCATTTCGCCCGCGGCCACGCACCATCGCGGCACCTGTAGGTGAGACCGCCCTAGACCGTATTAAATCTGCAACGTCGGCAAATTCACCACAAAAGCATTCTGAGATCGTGACACTTGCACCTGAAGCGGCAGCGCAATTCATTGTTGAACGCCTCACCGAGTGGGGATACCTTTCCTAACGGCTACCGTTTTGCTGTGCAGCGCTACAGCCTCGACAACTCGTGGAGACGTCCAAAAAAAGGAAACGTTCTTATTGCGGGCTCACCTCTGCGCATTTTTCGCTTAAGCGCAGCGGGCCAAGCAATTGCTGAATCGCTTGAGCAAAATGGAGAAGCGCCAAGTTCCGGGCAACTTCTTGTTACTCGGCTCATTGATGCTGGCGCTTTGCACCCGCTGCCTTCACTGGAAAACAATGAACCAGCGTTGCACGATATTTCTATTGTTATTCCACTTTTTGCACGTTCCGAGAACGATATTGCACGAGTGCAGAGTCTCATTGATGAACTTTCTGCATTTCCGCATGTGGTGGTGGTTGACGATGCATCGCCCATTGCATTTCCCGAGATATCCAACACCAATGTCACTGTGCACCGTCAAGAAGTGAACAAGGGCCCAGGTGCAGCACGCAATGCTGGCCTCACATTCGTTTCCACTTCCCATGTTGTATTCATCGATTCCGATGTGCAGTGCACTCATGAAGATGTTTGCGAACTCGCCAAGTGGTGGAGCTTGCCGGAACTTGCTGTGCTCGCACCGCGCGTTAAAAGCTTGAATTGGTTCCAGCATGGTGCCGCAATTGCCGCATATGAAGAAGTGCGCTCCCCTCTCGACATGGGTGCGCTTCCTGCACGCGTGCGTGCCGGCACTCGAGTGAGTTACGTACCTTCCGCATTATTGCTGTGCAGCATTTCAGCGCTTGCTGCAGTAGGCAACTTCGATGAATCGTTGCGCACCGGTGAAGATGTTGACCTCGTGTGGCGTCTCGATGCGGCTGGCTACTCATGTCGCTATGAACCATCTATTGAAGTGCATCATCTGCCTCGCACCACCATTCAACAACTTGCTGAACAACGCATTGGCTATGGTGAATCAGCTGCTCTTCTTGCCAAAAAACATCATGGCGCACTTGCCCCACTTCGTGTGAGTGGTTGGAGTACCGGAGTATGGGCTTCCATTGCTCTCGGGTTTCCCATTATCGGTGGCGTTGTTGCTGCTGGTACCGCTGTTGCACTCAGCCGCAAATTGCGCTTCCTCCCCGATGCAGAAAAAGAATCTGCTCGGCTCGCCACTCTTGGGCATCTTCATGCTGGCAAGCAAATTGCCAGCGCAGTGACGCGCGTTTGGTGGCCAATTGCAGTGCTCTTGGCGTTGGTCTCACGCCGCGCACGTTGGGCGCTGTGCCTTGCTGCTTTCGTGCCTGCGCTTTCAGACTGGTGGACGAGTCGACCCCACCTCGACCCTGTTCGCTACACGCTTTTACGTTGGGCCGATGACATGTCGTACGGGTTCGGCGTGTGGAAAGGCGTCGTGCGCGAAGGTAACTACGACGCACTCATTCCAGAGCTCTCTAGTTGGCCAAGCAACATGCAGCAAAAAACTTCTACTGAGGCTTAGCGGCAGAGCGCAGATGAAAGTTGCTGCACTCTTCACAAACATCTTCTGGAATAACACCCATGCGCATCAGCATGCTGAACATGATGCAGCCGAGACAAATAGCGAAGAAACTTTCGAGTCCTGCTGCAACAATGAGCGCTGCAATAACTAATTGTGCAGCACCCAGGTTTCCTGTTGCCCACAACAGCGATGCAACACCGCTGAAGAGGAGTCCTACTCCTTGCGCGAATCGTTTGGGTGGCCCCGGAACAAATTTGTGATTGCCCTTCAACCGTGGCGTCACCACCTGAGTAGCAATTCGCCCTAGTGGGCTCATGGTGGGGCCAGTTAAAACACGCGCTGCAAATCCGTATGTCAGGGGAATGAGTACCCAGCCGCTCTGTGTGAGGAGAAAAAGGATGCTCATCGCCACGACCCCGCCAGCAACAAGGCGTGCCGAGGTCTCATTTACTGGATGAGGGAAGGAAAAGAACGATTTCACTCGCTTTACGATATGGACTAATCGTGAATAAAAGCGAAATGCCTCTACAACTACTACCGTAGGACCTGATGTCTCTTCGGCTCACCGTTAACGAACATGCCTTTCGCACCCATGTCGGTCAGGTCATTGGCTCAACCCCTGGCATCATCCCTGTCGTCAAAGGCAATGGCTATGGGCTTGGTCGACCTTTTCTCATGCAACTGGTATCTGAGCTACTCGGCCCCACTCAAGCAGCTGCGGTAGGAACCGTTTTTGAAGCGCAAGATATTTCAGCCCCCACCCCCGTCTACATACTCACCCCCGTTGGCGAATTCGACCAAGTAGCCATTCCCTCGAATGCCATCCCCACCGTTGCCACAGAACGCGACCTCACAGTTCTTCGGAACAAGGGCTGGAAAAACCCTGTGGTGGTGAAACTTGCTTCCCCCATGCAGCGTTTTGGCGTAGCGGTACATGAGTTCCTCTCACTTGTTCAACAAGTCAGCGCAGCGGGGCTCAGCATTCACTCATGCGCCTTACATCTGCCGTTGCATCAAACCGATGACGAAATTGCTGAACAACTCACAACTTGGATGCCACTGATTCCCGAGTGCGTCACCGTGTCATTAAGTCACATTTCAGCTACTCAACTTGCTGTGTTGCAGGAAAAATTTCCCGATGCGCTCTTTGAAGTGCGGCTTGGTACTGCGTTATGGCACGGCGACAAATCATTTTTTTCTTTGCACACTGAAGTTCTTACTGTGCATCAAATTGGGAAAAACAACACGGCGGGCTACCACAGCACAGCCGCGCCTACCGATGGCCACATCGTTGTAGTGGCCGCTGGAACTGCTCACGGAGTGTCGCCATTGGGAAATGGTTCAAGTCCATTTCATTTTGAAAAGCAGCGACTCGCTTTACTCGAAGCGCCATATATGCATAGTGCAATGTGTTTCGTTCCGCTGGGTCAACCGTGCCCCCAGGTTGGCGATGCAATAGACGTGCAAAGACCACTGAATAGTGTTGCTCCCGACATCACATTGTGGGTGTAACCACTTATGACTAATGCAGCGTTGCCAACACGTAATGGCGTTGCTCGTTTTGCAGAGCTCGATATTGCTCGCAGCATTGCACTGTTTGGCATCATCATTTTGAACTACCACGGCTACCTCAATAGTGCCAATGCCACGGGTTCTGTTCAAACAACATGGTTTGCTCGCCTCATGGATCCGTGGAATGGGCTACTCGTTCCTAGCCCTGTCATTTTTGTAGTGGTTGCAGGAATTGCTTGTGGGCTCCTCACAGCAACAAGTCAGCAACTCAGCACCATGGAACTACGTTGGCTGCTTATTCGGCGCGGAACATTTCTGTTCACCATCGGAACCATGTTTGAGTGGGTATGGAACGGAACCATTCTTCCGTACTACGGCATATATTTTATTTTGGCTTCTGCTGTTTTTCATTTAAAAATAAAACACATCGCTTCACTAGCCATGTGTATTACATTTTTTGCTGCACTACTTTCGTTTTGGCGTTATCGCCAAGAAATTAACGGCCATTCCACAAGTTGGCTACAACCATTTGAACCCAATACGCCCCGCAACCTCATCTTTCGCTATTTCATTGACTACACACATCCGGTGTTGCCGTGGTTTGCGTTCTTTTGCATCGGCCTCATCATTGGCAAGTCCTACGCCACCTTCCTCTTGAATCGAAAAAAGATACTTTTTGCCTGTATTCCTGCGCTTTTCTGCAAATACCT
>CAMCZG010000033.1 GCA_945886445.1 Bifidobacterium breve
TGGGCTTAATGGAGCCCAAGATGAGAATCGAACTCACGACCTACGCATTACGAGTGCGTTGCTCTACCGACTGAGCTACCTGGGCAAGGACTTCACTTTATCGTCAAGAGGCGAAGGCGCATGATTCGCGGGTCGTCTTCCCCGAGAAACTACGAAAGTTCTGCGCCGCGCACAATGGGGAGGCGCAGGAATAGGGATTGCAAGAGAAGGGTTTCGTTGGCGTTCAGCCCAAGGTTGTGCATTGCGGTGTGGATGTGCGCAACTGCTTCGGCGTAGTCGTGAGTTTTGTGTGCGTTGTGGGCATGCGACATTGCATCACGGTAAACGCCTGCTAGCACGGCGAGCCCGCTGCGAAGTTCATCACTACGGAAGCGACGTAGTTGGCGCTTGTGGGCTTCGAGAAGAGTCTTACGACCACTGCCGCGTTCGCCAGTTGCTTTCACACGTTTTTCGAGTTCTTCAATTTCTACTTTGTGTTGTTCTTCGAGCGGAACTGTTGCAGCTTCAATGCGTTGCACAATGTCGTCAACAAGTGCGAGTGCAACTGAACCAGAACCGTCGAGCGAAGTGGGAACATTGCTAAATGCTGAGCGGCGCGCTGCGTATGCACCATCTTGTGCAAGCAAACGAGCACGCCCGATGTTGCCAGCAGCGCCATGCGATGCAGATTGTGCGGTGGCTTGTGCAATGCCCTCGGAAATGAGTTGAGCCTCAATAATGTCGGCGCTTACCTCACCAAACTGGACAACAACACAACGCGAAGCAACAGTGACGAGGCTGGGTACGAGCGAGTCTGCAAGAAGAATGAAAACAACATGTGCAGTTGGCTCTTCAAATGTTTTGAGCAAGCGAACAACAGCAGCTTCGGCCATGAGATGCACTTCATGCAAGATGATGATTTTGAGAGCAGACTCAATAGGGCTGCGCGAAGCGGATTCGACAATGTCTTGTGCCATCTCGGCAGAGATAGATGCACCCTCGCGCCAAATTTCATGCACGTCGGCAAAACCTTGTTGTGCAATGAGGCGACCTTCACGTGATGAAGGGTCGGCTGCACCTGTGAGAAGTGTGGTGGCAAATGCACGAGCAGCTTCATCTTTTCCGCAGCCTTCGGGGCCAACGAGTAAAAAACCATGAACAGGGTGTTCGGTGAGGCGTTGCAGAAGTTCAACGGCGTGGGGCTGGCCAATGACGGCGTCCCACATTGAACTCACCATGGCATTGCTCATGAGTGCAATGTAAAGGATGGATGTGCCACAACGGCGGCAAAAATTTTTTCTTCGACCACATCTTTAGGCTCAAGACCGTCAATGAGTATCCATCGTGCCGGGTCTTTTGCAGCCAGTTCCGCAAAGCCTGCACCAATGCGGGCAAAGAAGTCGGCACCTTCACGCTCGAAACGGTCGAGGTCGCGCTTAGCCAAGCGCGTGTTTGCCTCTTCGGTTGGAATTTGGATCCACACCACAATCTCGGGAAGCACATTGTTGAGCGCCCATGCATTGATGCTGAGCAAGGTGTCAACATCAAGACCTCGCCCATAGCCCTGGTAGGCGAGTGTGGAGTACATGCTGCGGTCACTCACCACGTGTTGGCCGCGTTGAAGTGCGGGCTCAATGAGTTCGCTCATGTGTTGGGCGCGGTCGGCGGTCATGAGCAGAAGTTCAGCACGCGAGTTGAGGTCGGTGTTTTCGGGGTCGGCCAAAATGCTGCGCAACAGTGCACCAATGCGGGTGCCACCTGGTTCACGAGTGGCAACAGCATTGATCTTTTCTGCAAGGCGAGTGACGTGCGTGCTCTTGCCGCAACCTTCTAGCCCTTCAAAGGCAATGTAGGTACCGCGGGTGGTCATGAGTCGTCGGTGCTCTTTGCTGGTTTTTTAGCGGCAGCTTTTTTCACAGTTGCCTTTTTGGCAGCAGCCTTTTTCGCTGGGGCTTTTTTGGCAGCGGCCTTCTTGGCCGGAGCTTTCTTCGCCGCAGTTTTCTTCGCTCCGCGCTTTTTGGGCGCGCCACCGTTTTCCTCTATATATTCGCGGCGCAGCTGCAAGAGTTCATATGCACGCTCGGGGTTCATGTCTTGCAAAATGTCGCCGCGCTTTAAGCCGGCGTTGGTTTCGCCATCGGAGACGTATTCACCGAAGCGGCCTTCTTTTGCAACAACTAGTTTTCCGCTCACGGGGTCATTGCCGAATTCTTTTAGCGGCGGTTTCGGCGCAGCGCGCCCGCGACCAAATACTCGAGGTGTCGCCAATAATGCGAGAGCTTCCTCCAAGTTGACGGAGAGAATTTGCTCTTCATTTTGCAGAGTACGGCTGTCTTTACCTTTTGAGATGTAGGGGCCGAAACGACCGTTTTGGGCGGTGATGATTTCGCCGTCCACCGGGTCGTGGCCCACTGTTCGCGGGAGTGAAAGCAGGTCCTCTGCATCTTTCATGGTGAGACGTTCAACATTCATGGTTGCAAAGAGCGACACCATTTTTGGTTTCTCTAAACCAGGTGGCAAGTTGTCGGGAGTACCCCATTGCACGTAAGCGCCATAACGACCTGTTTTTGCAAAGACAGGGAAGCCATCTTTCTGGCCAATGGGCTCGTCACCTTTAGGTGCGGCAAGAAGTTGCAAGGCAACTTCCAACGTGAGATCTTCTGGTGTCATGGTGTCGGGAACACCAGCAGTGTTTTCCAGGCTGCGCACGTATGGGCCAAATTTGCCAGGCTTCACAACGACGTCTTCACCGTCGGCGGGGTTCTTGCCCAATATAAAGGTGTTAATTGCAGCGGCATCAATTTCGTCAAGGTTGTTGGCAACGATGCGTTTCAGGCCGAGGTCGTTGGCTACTTCATTGCCGTTGTTGTCGAGAGCGCCAAAGTAAAAGTGCTGCAACCATGCTTCGCGGCCTTGTTCTCCGCGAGCAATGGCGTCGAGGTCTTCTTCTACCGAGGCGGTGAAGCCATAGTCAACAAGAGTGCCGAAGTGATCTTCAAGCAGGCGAATAACAGAGAAGGCCGTCCATGTAGGAACAAGAGCTGTTCCTTTTTTACGTAGGTAGTCGCCGCGGTCAACCATGGTGGAAATAATGGAAGCCCATGTTGATGGGCGACCAATACCGAGTTCTTCAAGTTTTTTCACGAGCGATGCTTCGGTGTAGCGCGCTGGTGGTGAGGTTGCATGTGAGTTGCTGGTGTATTGCGCAACAGAAATTGATTGCCCAGCCTTCATTGGAGGCAGCAATACCGACTCGTCATTTTTTGCATCGGCTTTGTCGTCGTCGGTGGCGTCGTCTTCGGGAAGATCTTCGTAGGCCATGCGATAGCCTTTGAAGTTAATGGTGGTCCCGCTTGTTGAAAATGCACAATGCGAAGATGCGGCGTCAGACGCAGTGACTTCCAAACGTACGCTGACGGTAACGCCCGTTGCGT
Organism: Bifidobacterium breve; assembly: GCA_945886445.1. Taxonomy (GTDB): domain Bacteria; phylum Actinomycetota; class Acidimicrobiia; order Acidimicrobiales; family Ilumatobacteraceae; genus F1-20-MAGs119. The sequence continues at coordinate 3,414 of CAMCZG010000033.1, forward strand.
CGGCCATTTGTGAAGCAAGTGTGCGCTGCCAAACAAGGCGGTAAAGCGCTGCTTCTTGTTTCGACTTGAAGCTGCTTTCCACTTGTTCTGGAGCCCGCATAGGCAACGTTGGGCGAATGGCTTCGTGAGCTTCTTGTGCATTTTTAATTTTGGAAGTGAAAATGCGTGGTGAAGGTGAAAGCGCTTCATTGCCGTAAGTACTGCGAATGGTGTCGCGCACTTCGCCCATTGCGTCAGCGCTCAAAGTTACTGAGTCGGTACGCATGTAAGTAATGAATCCGTTTTCGTACAAGCTCTGAGCAATGCTCATGACCTGACGACCAGAGAGGCGTAGCTTGCGGCCAGCTTCTTGCTGCAAGGTACTCGTCATAAACGGCGCTTTAGAAGAGGAGCGGTAGGGCTTGTCTTCAACACTGGTGACGGTGAGTGACTTGCCGGTGAGGCCAGCAAGAAGTTCTTGACCTTGTTTTTCGGTGACAACAACAACGTCACCTTTCACAGCACCGTTGCTGTCGAAGTCTTTACCTGTTGCAATGCGTAGTGAGTTCAGTGCAACGAGACGTGCGGTGAATTGCGGTGCGGTATCGGCAAGTGCGTCGATATCGAAATAGACAGCAGAGTTGAATGCAATGCGTTCGCGTTCACGTTCCACAATGAGGCGCAACGCTGGGCTTTGCACACGACCAGCCGAGAGACCACGGTTGACGCGCCGCCACAAAACGGGCGAAAGTTCATACCCATATAAACGGTCGAGAACGCGGCGGGTTTCTGCGGCGTCGACCAGGTGGCGGTCGATCTTGCGGGGGTGGGCAACGGCGTGCTCAATGGCTGATCGAGTGATTTCGTGGAACACCATGCGGTGGCATTCCACCTTGGGCTTGAGGTATTCCTCGAGGTGGGCAGAGATGGCCTCCCCCTCGCGGTCTTCGTCGGTTGCGAGATACACAACCGTGGCGTTCTTCAGATCGGCCTTCAGATCTTTCACAATTTGCTTGCCGCGCTCGGTGAGTTCGTAGGCAGCCTTGAAATGGTTGTCTACATCGACCGCTAACCCCTTGCTGGGGAGGTCGGCAATGTGGCCCACAGAGGCTCGAACGATGTACTCGCTTCCGAGGAACTGAGAGATGGTTTTGGCCTTAGCAGGCGATTCGACGATGACGAGTGGTTTTCCCATATGGTCTGTATCTGCTAGGTCAATTCTGAGGCGTTGTCAAGCCATAGGGATAAAACCCTTATACAGCAGGGCTTTCAAAATCGTGGTGATGACCCTCGACGTCAATCTTGGGCAGGATGCGGTCGAGCCATTTCGGAATCCACCAGTTGCGGGACCCGAGCAATTCCATGGTGGCGGGCACGAGGACCATGCGCACAATTGTGGCGTCGATGAAGACGGCAAATGCCATGCCCAAACCGAAGAGTTTGAGCTGGCGATCATCACCCAAAACGAAGGCAGAAAAAACGCACACCATGATGAGCGCAGCTGCCGTAATGACTCGGGCGGTGGCGGCAAGGCCGTCGGCCACAGCTGAGGCGTTATCGCCAGTGCGGTCGTATTCCTCTTTTATACGTGAGAGTAAAAACACCTCGTAATCCATTGATAATCCAAAGACAATTGCGAAAAGCATCATGGGCGCCCACGATTCCACGGGGCCCGCTTTATCGACCCCAATGAGGTCTTTGCCCCAGCCCCACTGGAAGACAGCCACAATGAGGCCATATGCCGCACCGATGGACAGAAGGTTCATGATGACGGCTTTCAAGGGAACGAGAAGGCTGCGGAAAACAGCCATTAATAAGAGGAATGACAAAATGAGAACCGCGCCAATGAGATACGGCAAGCGGCCACCGATGTAGTCGGCAAAGTCAACGCTGGCGGCAGTGAACCCGCCCACTTTTGCCGTGATACCGGTAGCCGGAATGACTTCATCGCGCAGCGTGTGAACAAGTTGGGTGGTCTCTTTTTCTTGCGGTGCACTCTTCGGGTAAACCACCACGAGAGCGAGTGGTTGGCCGTCAATTTCCGTTGATGGGCCAGTTGCGCTGAGCGGGCTTGGGGTAGCAAAGGCAACGTTGTTTGCCTGCGAGAGAGTGCCAGCGAACGCCAAGAGTTTTTCTGGTGAAGCAGCGGTGTCGCCTTGAACTGTGACGAAAAGTGGGCCGTTGACGCCGGGGCCAAAACCTTCAGCGAGAAGGTCGTAGGCCTGACGCACTGTTGTTTCTTCTGGTTGGTTGCCGGTGTCGCCAAAGCCGAGACGAATGCTAAAGAGCGGAATAGAGAGAAGCACCAAAACACTTGCTGAAGAAATGAGTGCGGTCCATGGGCGGCGCTGAACGAAACGACTCCATCGGAACCAGAAGGTAAGTTCACGAGCTTTAGCAACGCGCACGGGAATAGGTGTGCGGAGCGAACGAAATACGAAGCTCAACGCAGTAACAGCTACCGCACCAACAAGACCGAGCAAGAGGACGGGCAGCGAGTGGAAGATAATTGCAGCGAGTGCAGAGAGCACCAGCACAATGAGTGCAGCAATAGCGGCGCGTGTAGTTACATCGATGCGATGTTTCACCATGCCAAGAAGTGCCGGCAGCAAAGTAACAGAGGCAAGCATCATGACGAGAACGCCAATAGCTGCTCCTGTAGCAAGGCCGCGTACAAACGACAAGCCCATGACGTACAAACCGAGAAGTGAAATGATGACAGTGACACCAGCAAAAAGAACTGCTCTGCCGCTTGTATCAACTGCATCTACTACAGCTTCTTCTACAGACATTCCTGCCTGTAAGCCTTCGCGGTATCGCGTAACAATGAACAATGCGTAGTCAATACCGACACCAAGACCCACCATTGCCACCATTGATGTGGTGAAGTCGGGCATCAATGTTGCATGACTCAAAATGGTGACAACGCTGACAGCAATACCCAAACCAAGAAGTGCGGTACCAATGGGCAGACCCATGGCGAGTACAGATCCAAAAGCAAGAACGAGAATAACAATGGCTGCAAGAATGCCGAGTGCTTCACTTTCTGGCACAGCGAACTTGGCAAAAATTTCTCCGCCGTATTCCACCTGCACACCAGTCACCTTGTCCAGAGTGGTCTCACCCATTTCCTGAACTTTGTCGGCGAAGGTAATTCCTTCTGCTTGGCTTCTATTGCTGATGTCTAAACGAGCAAAGGCAATTTTTTCTGACTGGCTCACCTGTTGTGGGTTGTCGTACGGGCTAACGGTGTCGACGCCCTCAATAGTTTCCACTTCAGCGAGAAACGATGTCATGGCGTCTTTCAGGCCTGGTGTGTTCAGACCCTCGTCGCTTTTGAAGACCACTGTTGCTGAGAAGCCGGCTTTGTTGGGGTTTGCCTTTTCGAGGAGCTCTTGTACTTCTCGTGACTCACTTTTTGGCAAAACGAAATCGGTACGGAAGTTGCCCTTCATTGCACCAGAGGCAACAGCGACTATGAAAAAGAGGGGAATCCAGATTCCGAATACAACAATGCGGCGTCGGCGCACGCAAAACCGGGCGAGTGAACTCAACATGTAGTGCCTTTCGAACAAGATCTCGTCACAGGTTATGGGATTAGGCATTAGCGTTTGTACTAATGCACGAAGAAAACGCACAAGCGTGGCGAGTGAAGCGCCTCGACCGAGGGTGGAGCACACTCTTGGCGCACGATGGCAGCGAAATGCGCGTGCGAAACATTGGTGCAGAAGTTGCGGTGGGCGACTATGTGACCATTGACACAAATGAAGAGCGCGTGAGCGAAGTGTTGCTGCGCAAGTCGGCCATTATTCGCAGGGCATCATTTGAAGGTGCTCGTGCAACGTCGCATGTAGTTGCAGCAAACATTGACACGGTATTTTTGTTGCACGCAGCACCATCTGGGGTGAACCCGCGCCGATTAGAGCGAGAACTCATTTTGGCCTTCGACAGTGGGGCAACACCTGTTGTTCTGCTGACTAAATCAGATGTGGTTGAAGCGGAAACTATTGCAGCACTCACTGAAGTAGTGCGCGAAGTTGCTCCCGATGTAGCAGTGCACGGGCTGAGCTCTCGACAACAAGAAACTTTGGAAGTTCTGCATCAGTACACCAGCAACAACGAAACCATTGTGCTCTTGGGTGCGAGTGGAGTGGGTAAGTCGACCTTGGTCAATGCACTTGTTGGTGCACGCGTTCAAAATGTGGGCGAAGTGCGCGAAGGCGACCAGCGCGGGCGACACACCACGGTTGCTGCAGACCTTGTGGAAATTCCCAGTGGCGGGTGGCTTATTGATACACCTGGCTTGCGTGCATTGAGTTTGTGGACGAGTGGTCATGGAATAGAAAAGGCTTTTGCCGATGTATTCGCGTTGTCAGAGAAGTGTCGATTTCGCGATTGCAAACACGAAGATGAACCAGAGTGTGCTGTACAAAATGCAATTAATGGAAACACGCTTTCGCCGTTACGCCTCAGCAGCATGAAACGTCTCATTGCAGAAGAAGTTGCATTGGAAGACGAGCAACGTGAGCGGGAAAAAGCAAGCGACAAGCGTGGTTTTCGCAAGCCTAAACCTCAATAAAGGGTCATTACCTTGCACGTCATAGACGACGTACTACCGTTAAGGAATGCCCCAAACCCTTGTTGTGCTCGCTGCTGGTATGGGTTCGCGTTATGGCGGCCTGAAGCAAATTGACCCGATGGGCCCAACGGGTGAAACCATTCTCGACTACTCGGTGTTTGATGCGTTGCGAGCAGGGTTTAGCAAAGTTGTGTTCATCATTCGCCCCGACTTCGAGGCCGACTTTCGCAACAATGTCTCGTCCAAGTTTGAGCATCTTGTAGATGTGCAATATGCATTTCAAACACTCGACAAATTGCCGGGCGGCTGGAGCATTCCCGCAGGTCGTGAAAAGCCTTGGGGAACAACACACGCCATTTTGTGTGCGGCAGATGTGGTGAAGGAAAACTTTGCAGTCATTAATGCCGATGACTTTTATGGCCAAGAGTCATACGCCGTATTGAACAAGGAATTATCTGATGTCGACTCGGCTGCGAATACTTTTTCAATGGTGGGCTTCACCTTGCGTAATACTTTGTCCGACCACGGGTCGGTGGCGCGGGGGGTATGCACAACCGATGAAAATGCATTACTCACCCACATTGACGAAATGACAAACCTCAGTCGCCAAGGAAATGGTGCTGTGTATACGCGAGATGATGGCAACACCGTGAGCCTCACCGGCGATGAACCTGTGTCTATGAACATGTGGGGGTTCACCCCTCGGTTGTTCGACCACCTCGACCGCGTCTTCCAAGAGTTTTTACGCACGTCGGGAACTGAATTGAAAAGCGAGTGTTTCATTCCGCTGACTGTCGGCCAACTCATTGCTGAGAAACACGTCACGTGCAAAGTTCTGCGGAGTAACTCCACGTGGTTTGGCGTGACATATAAAGAGGACAAAGAGATTGTTCAGGGGTCAATTGCGACTCTGGTTGAAAAAGGAAAATACCCAAAGAGCCTGTGGGGCTAGTTCTCCCTTCGTAGTCATCAATCGCTAAGCAGTACGGTAGAGACATGGATTTTGCACTTACACCTCGTTGCCTGGAATATCGTGAAAAATTGCTCGCCTTCATGGACGAGATGATCTACCCCAATGAAGAACTCTATGAAGAGCAGTTGCGTGAAGCGGGCAACCCACATGCACAGCCGCCAATCATGGAGGAACTGAAAAAAGAGGCCCGTAAGCGCGGACTGTGGAACCTCTTCCAACCACATAAAGAGTGGGGTCCTGGTTTAACCAATGCGGAATACGCACCGCTCGCAGAAATTCTTGGTCGTTCGAGCATCGCTTCTGAGTCGTGCAACTGCAACGCTCCCGACACGGGCAACATGGAAGTACTCACCATGTTTGGTACGCCAGAACAGCAAGACCTCTGGTTGCGCCCGTTGCTTGAAGGTGAAATTCGTTCAGCTTTCGCGATGACCGAACCAGCCGTTGCTTCTAGTGACGCCACCAATATTTCACTGAGCATCGAGCGTGATGGCGACCACTATGTGCTGAATGGCCGCAAGTGGTGGACTTCAAATGCGTTTCACCCCAATACAAAAATTCTTATTGTGATGGGCAAGACCGATCCGAAGGCAGCGCCACACCAACAGCAAAGCCAAATTTTGGTTCCTATCGATACGCCGGGCGTTACCTTGAAGCGCAACCTCACTGTGTTCGGCTACATCGACCAAGAAGGTCACGCCGAAACAATTTTCGACAACGTGCGTGTTCCTGTAAGCAACCTCATTGCCAACGAAGGTGATGGCTTCATGATTAGCCAAGCACGCCTCGGACCTGGTCGTATTCACCACTGCATGCGCACCATTGGTGCAGCAGAACGTGCACTGGAAATGTTGTGTCAGCGCGCTTTGAGTCGCACCACATTTGGTAAGCGAGTAGCAGAGCGCTCAAACATTCAAGACTGGATTGCTGAAGCTCGTATTGACCTCGAGATGATTCGTCTCTTGACAATGAAAACTGCTTGGCTCATGGACACCGTGGGCAACAAGGGTGCGCGTACCGAAATTGCGGCAATTAAAGTTGCGGCACCAGTAATGGCGCTCAAAATTATTGATCGTGCTATTCAAGTACACGGTGCTGGCGGTATCAGCCAAGACTTCCCACTGGCACGGATGTATGCACACATTCGCTCATTGCGCTTGGCCGACGGGCCAGACGAAGTGCACAAAATGATTATTGCGCGAGTAGAGCTACGTAAGTACGACCCATCATTTCGTACCGACGGTGTGAGCGCTGTTGCTTCCGGTGGTAGTCGGAGCTAGATCTAGCCCCACCATGGCGCCTCCGGTACCAGAGGCACCAACAAAAGTAGTTGCTTGATGAATATCGGCAAATTGCTTCACAATGGCGAGACCTAAACCAGAACCTGGCATTGCTCGTGTTGCTGTTGCGCGATAAAAACGATCGAAAACAAATTGGCGATCTTCGGGGGCAATGCCAGGCCCCGAGTCGTGCACTTCAATGCGGGTTCCTTTAATGAAGACATCAATTTTGCTTCCCGCTGGGCTGAACTTAATGGCATTGTCGATGAGATTCGAAAGTGCTCTATCGAACTGTGCTGGGCGCACCAGCACTTGTGCTGGCGTTGTGGAGTGCAGCTCAACTATTCGACCCGATCGTCGTTGTGCGCGTTCTGCAACTTCTTGAACCACTTCAGCTATATCGATTTCAACGGGGTCTTCTGAAGAGCGTTGGTCTGAGGCAAGTGCAGACAGTTCGCTTGATAGTGCTGTGAGTTCATCTATCTCTGCACGGATGTCGTGGATAATTGCTTCACGAGTGTGCTGTGGCAGGTCGGTGCGCTCAAGTAGTTCTGAGTTTGCGCGCAGGCTTGTCAGAGGAGTGCGCAGTTCATGACTTGCGTCTTGAACCAGTTGCTTTTGTTGAGCAACTGAGTTGCCGAGCGCCTGCAACATCGTATTGAAACTGGAAACTAAGTCGGCAACTTCACCACTTGCCTTAATGTCAATGAGTTGTGATGTGTCTTGTGTAGCAGCAATTTCTACTGCAGAGGCCGACAGTTGTTCAATAGGTTTACTTGTACGGCGAGCGATGAACCATCCGGCCGCGGCCGCCATGACAATGCCACCAAAGCCGAACACAATGAGCCAAGTGCGCATTCCGGCGCGCGCATCTTCAATATCGGTAATGTCGCGGCCAAGTTGTAATGCACCACCACTGGGTAAAGACACAGTGAGCACACGATACGAGCTGCCTTGAACAATGGTGTTGTACAACAAACTCAAACCATCGGTTGCGCTTTGCGCAAGTGCAAGTTCATCTGCATGCACTACTAATTCAGATGGGCCAAGACTTGCCAAAATACCTCCATTGAAGCCTATGACTTGAGTGATGGCGTCAAATTCTGGTTGTAAAAGCGTGGGTCCAAGTGGTGAAGACATACGGCCCGGAAAACGTGGTTGTTCAAGGTTGCGGTTGAGTTCGCGCACAATGGTGCTTGCACGCGAAGAAAGTGACGCATCAACCTGTGAGCGCAATTCATGACTCGCAATAATGTAGGCGCCAGCTGCGAGAGTGCCCACGGCGACGAATGCTATGCCGCCAGTGGCAATGGCAAGACGTGAACGCAAAGTCATTGTTAGGCCTTCACCGTGTAGCCAACTCCGCGAATGGTGTACACCATTCGCGACTCGCCACCTTCTTCAGTTTTGCGCCGTAGGTAGCCAATATAAACATCAAGAGACTTAGAGCCAGTTTCAAAATCAAAGCCCCAAATTTCTTCGTACAGCTGTTCGCGCGTGACAACAAGACCACTACGCAACATGAGCGCTTCTAAAAGATCGAATTCTGTTTTCGTTAAACTGAGTGAGCGCTCACCGCGAAGCACTTCACGTCGTGCAGTGTCGAGAGTGAGGTCGCCAACGCGCAGCACTGTATTTGCTCCGGCTGGTTCGCGGCGACGCAGAAGTGCGCGCACACGTGCAAGAAGTTCGTCAATAGAAAATGGCTTCACCAAATAGTCATCGGCGCCAGCATCGAGCCCGGCTACACGGTCGTTCACTTCGTGCTTGGCGGTGAGGAGCAAAATGGGAACACGAATGCCCCGCGTGCGCGCTTCACGACACACAGTCATGCCGTCGGCAAAAGGCATCATGACATCCATAACAACAACATCGGGCGGCGTTTTAGTGATGAAGGCGAGTGCCGCGGCGCCATCGTTCACCATGCTCACACGATAACCCTCTAGCTCGAGCACGCGTTGGACAGCTGAACGCACCGCTGGGTCGTCTTCAGCAATGAGCACATGTGATGAAGCCATAGTGATTACGGTACTCAGACCCATTGCATACCGCGTGCTACCGCGGGTGCATTCTTTATCAATATTTACTATTGGTGTCGTCAATAACACTGACTGCGAGGTCGAATCCGGTGGTGGCAAGCCGTGAACGAATGCTGGCTTGGGAGCAGACCACAACGCAGGAAATATTGCTGGTGCGCAGTTTCCCAGCAAAACCCATCAAAATTCCGATGCCAGCATCGTCGAGCAAGGTGAGATCATTCACATTGACGACGAAAGGTGTGTTGGGGTGCTCTTGTGTTGCCTTATTCAACATGTCACTGAGATGAGGCAGGGTAGACAAGGCGACCTCGCCGCTCAGACGAAGAACCACCACTCCTTCATTGACGATGGCCTCTACATGTAACTGCATGAAATGACAATATCGGTATTCCGTTACGGCTCGGTGAGCATGGCAACATGTGCCCGCAAAGTGAGAGATGGGATGAAGGGTCCAAGAAGTGGCAACGAGGTGTTTTCCTTAAAAGTTATGGAAACTCGGGTAACGCCATCGGAGTTGGTTGCAACAACAGCCGAGGCAGGAAACCCGTTCTGTGTGGCGATTTCTTGTGCGGCCAATTGCGGGTCTGGGGAAACCGAGGCATAGCGGGCTGCATTGCGTGCCACTTCCCACAATGCAAGTTGTTGTCGGGCAACAATGGAAAATTGAGCAATGAGCATGACGAATATAACGAGCAAGGGAAGTGCTAAAGCAAACTCAATAGTTGCTTGACCTTTTTCGTTTTTGCTACCCAACATCAACAGAGGCTTTGTCTACAACCTTGTTGAAAACATTGTCGAACAGTTCACCGATGCGGCCTGCACCACCCCCCGCAGTAGCCCAAGTAATTACAAGCACTGCTATGACCGCAGCAGCAAGAAGAATGAGTGCATACTCGGTGGTTGCCTGGCCGTCATCGTCGTGATGCTGCCCAAAAAAGTGTTGAACAAAACGCTGTATGTAGAAGTTGCTATAAGAAATCATGGTGCCTCCATTGCGTGAATTAGCTCAGTGTGAGCGATGAAAGTGCCCCAACGAGAATGGGCACGATAGAGAGAGTTACAAATGATGGCAGAACACAAAGCACGAGAGGAAAGGCCATGCGAACAGGAAGCTTTGCGGCGTCTTCTTGTGCAATGCGTCGACGTTCGCAATGTGCTTCATGCGAAAGTCGTTCGAGTAATGGGGCAAGGGGAAGTCCGTCACGTTCCGATGCAGCAAGTGCATTCACAACGCCCGTTGCACTGTTGCCAAAGTAGGAGATAAGAAGTGGTAACGCATCGACGAATCGAGTGTTCGTTTCACTTGTGGTGAGCACATCGGCTACTGCGTTACGCACGGCGGGCTGAGCCCACTGTGACATTGCAAGAAAGGCGCGGTGCGTGCTGTTTCCGCTCTTTAAGAGCACAACGAGTAGGTCGATGAAATCTATGAAGGCATAAGTGTTGGCATCAATTTTTTGATGAGACATCTTTTTCATCCACCAGCGTCCAGTGAAATTGAGTGCTGCACCAACACCGCAACACAAAAAACCAACAGGAGTGGTGAAGAGAACGTCTCTCACATTTGGGTTGGTAGCCACCATCATGGTGCCAAAGGCAAGTGGCAGCCACGACAATACGCGCGCTGAAAACAATGCCTGTGCAGATTGGAGGCGGCGTTCTTCGTTGACGGAGTGGCGTTCGCGGAGTACCCAACTTGCGCGCTCTAGTGCGTATCGCGTGCCTACGCCTCCTGCACTTGCGGCAACGATGGCTTGAATACCAAAAACAACATCGGCTGGGGTGTCATTGGCGAATGCGGTTGTGAGTACTTCTTCAAGTGGAGCTCCGATGCGACAATGCAATGCAAGAGTCTGGAAGTGCACTTGCATATGTGCGGGAAGAATATGAAGAGCATCATTGACTGCTGCACGAAGTGAATGACCGGTGTGAATAGACCTTTCAATAGCGTCAAGAAAGTCGGCAGTTGCTAGTGCTGGTGGAAAGGGCCGTTTCTTTCGGCGCAGTTTCTTTGAGGCAAAGAAATGTGGTGGTGCAAGAAGTTGATGTTTTTGTACGGGCATTACTGCATGAATAATGCGCAGTCGGGTCCAGTGTGTGAGGGCATGGTGCTCAAGAGCTAAATAAAAAGCGCAAAAATAGAGTACGAATGCCAGGAGTTGCATTACATGACCAGTGCGAGGTCACCGTTGCTCGGGTGCAAACTGTGTGCAAGAACACTTGTGCTGTAGGTGCCATGCGTGGTGAGGGTGTCGCCAATTTCCACAATTTGCGCAACGTGGCGGCTTCCTTGGGGGCATCGCTCGACGAATACAACAACGTCAATTGCCGATGCAATGTACGAGCGAACTGCAGGAAGCGGCCAGTTGGGTGTTGCTTGTAACACCATGCTCTCCAGCCGGTACAGCGCATCGTGAGCGCTATTTGCATGGCAGGTAGACATTGAACCCGCATGACCCGTGTTCATTGCTTGCAGCATGTCGAACGCTTCGGGGCCTCGCACCTCACCCACAATGAGCCGGTCTGGCCGTAGCCGCAATGCATGACGCACCAAATGCGATAGTGAAATTTCCGTCATTCCTTCTGCTGATGATGGTCGCGATTCGAGATACACCACGTGTGGGTGAGCGACGGCTAGTTCGTTGGTGTCTTCCAATACAACAAGACGTTCATTCGGCGGCGCTTCACTTGCGAGTGCACTGAGCAATGTTGTTTTACCAGTAGATGTAGCACCAGCAATAACAATGTTGCGGCGCTGATGCACTACTGAGTGCAAGAGGTCGGTGACGCGGCCGTTGGCAAATGAGGAAATGCCCAGAGCGGAAGTGGAGAATCGGCGAATGGTGAGACACAGCCCGTATGGGCTCACAGGAGGAATAGCAGCGCAGAGTCGGGACCCGTCGCTGAGTCGGGCATCGACAACAGGAGAAGAAAGGTCGATACGCCGACCAATAGGGGCAAGCAAACGTTCAAGAAGAGCGGCTGCTTCACCTGGCGCTAGTGAACCTGCACGTTCTAGACCCGCTGTACGTTCGGCCCACACCTCGGTGTTGTTATTGACAATGATTTCTTTGACATCTGGATCGTTGACGAGATCTTGTAATCCAGCAAAGTGGGGCAGAGCAGAGCGGTTGCGGTGTTGCATTAGAGGCCTTGCTTTTTTGGTGCTGGTACAGACAGCGTTTCAACCAGTGCACTGAGGCCTTCATTGAGTGCAGCAGGAATGCGGCTACTCAAAAGGCCAGCATCGACGGCTCGTGAAACACTGGGGTCAACCTTGATGGTCGCAACGATTGGGGTCTTCAACACGGTGGAAATATCGGTTGGTGTAAGTGCTCTGCCGGTCTCTTCAAGCACAATGATGCCGTCGCTGCGCAAGTAGCCGTGGCTCATTTTGTTGCTGGCCTTACGCAGTGCCAGGTAACATGGACGCAGTACGAGAAATGTGCGATTCGCAATTCGCTCGAGGTTCTCGTTCAGCTCTGCAGTTCCTGCATCAATGACCACCGGTGCGTCGTAGGCAAGAAGTTGGTCGGCAATTTCTTTCCAATTGTGTTCAACGGTTGTGCGCAACTCACGAGGAGCAAACGAAATTAATTTGAGGGAAGCATTCACGTCGACTGGTTGAGTATCGGGTGGGTCGGGAATGCCGAGTGCCGGAGCAAGTTCACCTACAAGATCGACGATGTAACCTCCGCCACGATGTTGCGCTGCGAGCATCATTGCAAGTGCGGCACTGGTAATGGTGGTTCCGCTGCCACCTTTTGGGGATCTGCACACCACAATCATGGGTGCTCCTTTCACATGTTTGGGCCTCAAATTGGTGAGGTACTTCAATGTGTGATTTCAGGGGCACTTTGTGGCAACTACTTTTCAAAAAGTCTCATTCCTTTGCAATACCCGATACTCTTTTCTTATGGAGGTGTCTGTGCGCCTGGTGGGCTCCGCCGCCTTCAAAGCGGTTGAGACGAGTGAACCTCGTCTGGCGGGTTCGATTCCCGTCCACCTCCGCCAATCGTGGAAGTTATTCCTTCTCGCCATTGTGGGGTTCTGGCTTTTCAGCCCTGCAATAGGTGCTCACGCCGACCCCGCTCAGCCGGGCAACACGCGCAGTGTTGTTCAAGAAGTAACTCCAGCCACCACCGCAATTCAAGTTTCCATTGTTGGCGTCGATGCGTTTGTGAAAATGAAAGTGCAGCTGGGGCACAGCGCAGAAGTCATTGGTTACGACGAAGAACCATATTTGTTGATTGATGAAAAGGGCCGAGTATTTGAAAATTCATGGTCGCCTACCGTATTCATTAATAAAACACGGTACGGGTCGGGCGGCGCTGTTCCCACTGAGTATGTAAGTACAGATGCACCAACATGGCGTCAAATAGCAAGCAACAGCGAGGCAATATGGCACGATCATCGTGTGCATTGGATGAGCCCGTTAAAACCCGCGGTGATTAACTCCGATGGTTTAGTACAAGAGTGGCTCATTGACATGAAGGTTGATGGCGTAACAACTGCAGTTGAAGGAAGTTTGTACGTTGAAGATGCACCGGGTTCATGGTGGTGGTTACTTGTTGTACCCGCAGCAGCCGTTGCAATACTGTTAGGTAATCGGTTGCGAAAGGCCGATCTTGTTGCTATGAGCATTGCCGTGACAACACTAGGAATACTGCAGTTTTTCTCGTTACCAAGTGTTGCGCGCGACACGCCATCGCTCATTGCTTTAGGTGCTGTTGGTCTACTTCTTGCATTAGTGGCAATGGCTTTACGCGGTGAAGAGTTTGTTGCAGCAGTTTCAACAGCATCAGGTATTGCACTGGTGGTAGCTGTTGGGCTTCATCGCAATCAAGTGATACACCGATTTGTTCCTGGCATGGGAGACGCATGGTATGTGCGAGTAGTTCTTCCCGTTGCTCTTGGTATTGGAGTAGTAGCCATTTGGCACGGTCTCAATGCGTTGTTGCGAGTGCCGCAACCGGCAGTTCGTGAAAGTAAAGAAACTTAGACAGCAAGAAGGTCGCGTGCACCGGTGTCGCTCGACGGGTGACGCAACTTGCTCATGGCGCGAGCTTCAATTTGACGAATGCGCTCGCGAGTGAGGTTGAAGTGGTCGCCCACTTCTTCCAACGTGCGAGGCTCACCACGGTCGAGACCGAAACGCAATTTCAAGATTTCGCGCTCACGCTCGTCGAGAGGGGCAAGGAGTCGCTGAATTTCTTCTGGCAAGAGAGCAGTAGCTGCAACTTCAAATGGTGACTCTGCCGAGCGGTCTTCAACCACATCGCCAAGTTCTGCATCGCCATCTTCACGCAATGGTTCAGACAATGACAATGGTTCAGCAGCAAAGCGCAATGCCTCGGTGACTTTGTCTTCGGGCATTTCTACTTCTTTGGAAAGTTCAGCCAACGTTGCAGGGCGACCGTATTTCAATTCGAGTCGTGAGCGAGCCTTTTGCAAACGGGCAAGTGTGTCGCCAGCGTGAACCGGAAGACGAATGGTGCGACCCGTGTTTGCGATACCGCGAGTGATGGCCTGACGGATCCACCAGGTTGCGTATGTAGAAAATTTAAAACCTTTGCGCCAGTCGAATTTTTCAACGGCGTGCATGAGACCAAGGTTGCCCTCTTGAATGAGGTCGAGTAGCGGCAAACCCGATGCCTGGTACTTCTTTGCAATGGATACCACGAGGCGCAGGTTGGATTGCACAAACGCGCGCTCGGCAGTTTCGCCTTCTTTTGCTGCGCGCTTCAGATCGCGCTTTTTGGTAGGCGTGAGAGTTTTTTCGGTTTCGGCAAGTTCAACTTGCGCTTCTTTGCCAGCTTCAATGGCTTTGGCTAAACGAACTTCATCGTCTTTGGTGAGCAAGGCGTATTGGCCAATATCGGTGAGATACAGCCGAACAAGGTCTTCCTCGTCGCGGTCGACACGGTCCTTAGCCATGAATGCTCCCTCTTAGCCCAATGTTCCCCCGCGGGGAACACGCCTTACGATACCGACGCCATGTGGCGTGACAACCAACAATCACCCAATTTCTGTAACGTGTGCTGTATGGCAAATCCACTCCTCAATGAAAAGTCAATGAAGCAGGCAGTGCAGCGCGGCTGGGCAGCCTCGGAGGCCGATGCCGGTACTGCAAAAAGCGTAAAAACAGAGGCAATTGCGCCACTTTCCGATGGGCCAGTCAGCCCATGGGTAGGAACCCGTGCGGCGGGCGACACCATGACCGCGAGCGGAGCAGCAACAGCCACTTTGACGCTTTTGGCAATTTTGTTGGGCGCAGCCACCTTCGGCTGGAGCCTGGTGAGCGAGCCAGTTGCTGGCCAAGTTCAATTCCCAGGTTGGATTATTGCGGGCGTACTTGTGGGGTTGGTGTGTGCATTGGGCGCAAGTTTTCGCCCGCAGTACGCACGTGTTTTAGGCCCGATGTATGCCATTGCGCAAGGCGTTGTGGTGGGCGCTATTTCACGCGCATACAGCATTCAATACAGCGGCATTGTGCTGCAAGCAGTTGGTGCAACGCTCGGAGTTTTTGTTGCAATGTTGGTGATGTATCGCACGGGCATCATTCGCGTGAACGACAAATTCCGTCGCGTTGTGATGAGCGCCATGGTGGGCTTACTTATTTTTTACGGTGTGTCGTTTCTGTTCAATTTGTTAGGCGCAAACATTACGTTTTTCAACGATGCCAGCCTGCTTGGCATTGGATTCAGCATTTTTGTTGCGGGTTTAGCTGCCGCAAACCTTGCACTCGATTTCGACTTTATTGAGCGTGGTGAAAAAGAAGGACTGCCGAAACAAATGGAGTGGTTTGCAGCGCTTGGTGTGGTCATCACACTCGTATGGCTCTATCTCGAAATATTGCGCTTGTTGTCGAAGCTGCGCAACAACTAAAGCGACGTAATGCTGCGCGCGGTTGGTTGCGCTGCAAGAAGTTCATTCGGAAGTTCTTGACCTGTTGTTTCACAGGTCCAATACGTGCCAGCTTCAAGGCGGGCAAGTGCTGTTTCTACATCGGCAAGATCTTGCTCAATGGTGTCGAGGTCGACAGCGTCGAGGCTGATTTCTGGGGCTGACGATGCAAACTCATTTTCCATAGGTCTGAGGTTAGTGCTTGGCTCGCCGCGGCAGATAGTGTTCTCTCCTATGTCCAGTGCACCAGCTTTTCCCCCATTCGACGGATCCGCCCCTCAGCAGCAGAAATTCGCGGCGTACCCCGAAATGGGCATTGACCCCGCCAAGCGTTACACCGCAACTATGGAGACCTCAATGGGCACCATGGTCATTGCTCTCGACCCCATCAAGTCTCCAAAGACAGTCAACAGTTTTGTGTTTCTCGCGTTGAACCATTATTTCGACGGCATTATTTTCCACCGCATCATCAATGGTTTTGTTTGCCAAGGTGGCGACCCAACAGGCACCGGCACCGGTGGCCCGGGTTACCGATTCGAAGACGAACTGCCATCGGCTGGTCAGTACCAAGTGGGTTCATTCGCAATGGCAAACGCTGGGCCAAACACAAACGGCTCACAGTTTTTCATTATCTCTGGCCCCGATGGTTGCCGCCTGCCACCCGCATACGCATTGTTTGGCCAAGTTGTTAAAGGTCTCGAAGTTGTTGATGCAATGCAAAAAGTTGCAACAGGTTCTGGCGATCGTCCGAAAACAGACGTGGTCATCAACTCAGTCACCATTACCGTCGCCGACTAATTCGTGGCACCGCTCGTTGCAGTTGCGGGTCGCACAGCAAGTGCGGGAAAAGTTTCTCGCGATGCAGCAACCTTCGCTGGGCAACGTTATTTAGATGCAATTCTTCGTGCGGGTGGAGAACCTGTTGTCATTACGCCGCGTGATTTGACGAGTGATGCTGCGAAAGAAGTGATGAGCACCTTCGATGCGTTGTTGCTCATGGGTGGGCCCGATGTCGACCCCGCGTTATATGGCCATGAGCCGCACCCGCGTACTTATGGTGTAAATGCTCTGCAAGACCATTTCGAAATGGCGTTATTGCATGCAGCGTTGTTGCTAGAAAAGCCAGTTCTCGCAGTGTGCAGGGGAATTCAATTGGTCAATGTGGCACTAGGTGGAACTTTGTGCCAGCACATTGACGACGAATCCAACATTGCACACAAGCCAATTAATTTTCCCGATGGTGAAGAGTTTGCAGTTCATTCTGTACGTATTGCCGAAGGTTCGCACGTTCATCGTGTTATCGGTGTAAATGAAATTGACGTTGCTTCATTTCATCACCAGGCAATTGATGCATTGGGCGAAGGTCTCACTGCAGTTGCGTGGTCGAGCGATGGTTTCATTGAAGCTGCAGAACACAACACAAGTTGGTTACTCGCAGTGCAATGGCACCCGGAAGATACGGCCGCGCACGACCCGTACGCGCAGGCTCTTTATGACGCGGTAGTAGGTGCAGTTAAGTCGCCTTCAATTGCCCAGCGAAATGTGCGAGTAATTACATCGCCCAAAGGCTGAGCAACAGCAAATTCCGTGAGGGGAAGATACGGAAGACGTAGCGGAAAGCGCGACCAGGCAGGAAGTAGCGATACTGCGGCAGCAGCAATGAGCGAATACGCAGCGCGTGCAGGAAATTCAAGAGGCGGTTGAATAATGAGATACCGCGCCGCATCACGTGCTTCTTTTGTAGATTTCAATTCACTGCGGAAGTCTGCAAGTTGTTTGCGCAACTCGGCTTCAGTTGTCGGCGGGTTCGGCACACCGAGTGCGCTTGCAATAACCGACATGTCGGCCACATAGCTGTCACGATCTTTCTGGTCGAGAGACGTTGCTCCGTAACGTTGGTATGCGGCGAGGAAACTGTCGACTTCGGCAACATGCACCCATAACAAAAGGTGTGGGTCATTTGCCGAGTACGGGCGACCATCGGAGGCAACTCCAGTAACACGCTCGTGAACTGCGAGCACGCGGTTGACCGCTGCTTGGGCTACTTCGGCGGTACCAAAGCTGGTGGATGCCAAAAAATCGGCAGTGCGCTGCAGACGGCCCCACGGGTCGGCCTTGTAATCGGAATGAATGGCCACGCCTGCCATGGCAAGTGGGTGAAGCGACTGAAAGAGAACCGCACGCAGGCCACCAATAAACATTGAGGCATCGCCGTGAACGCGGTAAATGGGCCGGTCGGGGGTAAACCAACGAGGGCCAGGAGCGGTCATGAGGTCTTGAGCCTTGGTGGAGCTATCGGGGCCAACCACGCGTTCGCGAATGTTGTTCGCAATGAGTTTGCGAACTGATTCGATGCACTCGGTGACCTCAATGGATGCCATGGGCTTATCTTGACAGCGTACGCTTCACTTATGTCGTCTCCAGGTGAAGAAAACATACCGCAGTCCGAAAAAAATCGGGTGGGCTCTACGCGATGGCTCGTCCGGGCAGCCGTCATTTTTTGGGTGGGGTTTCTGGTCATGGTGGCAACTCGCCATTCCATTAACCGCCTGACAAACCTCTTCATATTGTTATTGGTTTCCCTCTTTCTCGCATTTGCCATTGAACCCGGCGTCAACAAATTAGAAGCGCGCGGATGGAAACGTGGTCGGGCAACAATCAGCATTGTCTTGAGTGTCGTGGTCTTATCGGTGGCATTCTTGGCGCTGTTTGCAACGTTAGTGGCGAGCCAGATGGCTGACCTTTTGCAGAACAGCGAGAAATATGTGAATGAGTCGGTGTCCTTTATCAACGACACGTTTAACGCAAAAATTGATCCGCAGGAAGTTAACGACAAGATTTCAGACCCCAATGGGCCAGTGCAGAAATTTATTGATTCGCAGCAAGACAAAGTAATCAACTTGTCGGTACAAGCTCTTGGCGCTCTCTTGCAAGCTTTTTCAGTTCTGCTCTTTACTTTTTACATCGTTGCTGATGGCCCAAAATTGCGCCGAGCATTGTGTTCGCGATTAGCGCCCGACCGACAACGCCGGGTGCTTGCGGGTTGGGAAATTGCTGTCAATAAAACTGGCGGCTACTTGTACTCGCGTGCTTTATTGGCATTGCTATCGAGCTTTTTCCATTGGATTGCATTCCAAGCAATTGGCACTCCAGCACCTATTGCAATGGCGCTCTGGGTGGGTGTGGTGTCACAGTTCTTGCCCGTCGTAGGAACTTATGTTGCAGGTGTTCTTCCCGTGGTGCTGAGTTTTATAAATCATCCAGCGTCTGCGCTTTTCGTTGTTGGGTTCATCTTGGTTTATCAGCAAGTAGAGAATTATCTCTTTTCGCCACGCATTACTGCTCGCACCATGGAGCTGCATCCAGCGCTCGCATTTGGTTCTGCAATAGCTGGTGCCGCGGTGCTCGGGCCGGTTGGTGCTGTGCTTGCATTGCCGGGGGCGGCGATGATTCAGGCAATTTCCAGTGA
>CAMCZG010000034.1 GCA_945886445.1 Bifidobacterium breve
GCAGTTGTTCAACACGAAAGACATAGTCATTGGTGTCGGCGGGGCCAGCATTGCCTCCGTGTTTTGGTTGCAAATTGAGAATGGGGTAACCCACCAATTGGCCAGGACCGTGATACGTAATGTCTCCACCACGATTGACCTTTACAAAGTCGGCACCTACTTCACTTGGTACACACTTTAAATTTTTCTTGAGGTCGGCACTTGGGCCATAGGTAAAAACGTGCGGGTGTTCAAGCAGCAACAAGTGCTGTTCACGAGAATGTTCAAAGAGCGAACGTTGCACTGCAAATGCTTCGCGATAAGGAACCTTTCCTAGCCAACGAACATGCAATGGTGATGTCATGATGAAACGCTGAATTACAGCTCTACAGACCAATCGCGAGTTTCAAGAATTTCTTTTGCACGCGAGAGGAAGCCAGCTGCATACGCACCGTCGAAAGCACGGTGATCCCAGCTCATTGCAAGCTTGCCCACTGGGTGGATGGCAATGCTTTCGCCACCATCTGGCAAATTCACGACCACTGGCTTGCGCACAATGGCATCGGTAGAAATGATGCCAACTTGTGGTTGGTTAATAACAGCCATGGTAAGAACAGAACCTGCCGAACCATTGTTTGACAAGGTAAATGTGCCGCCTTGAATTTCATCGGGTGACAACTTGCGAGATTTTGCACGTGCACCAAGGTCGCTGATTTCGCGAGCCAAAGCACGCAAACGCTTTGTTTCGGCATCGCGCACAACAGGCACTAACAGACCTTGAAAGTCGAGGTCTACTGCAATGCCAAGGTCAACATATTGGTGAACAACAAGCTCGTTGCCGTCGAGCGAAGCATTGAGATGTGGGAACTCAACGAGTGCATCGACAACTGCTCGCGAGATGAACGGTAGGTAGGTAAGGCTGAAGCCTTCTGTTTTCTTCCATTCGTTCTTCACGCGCGAACGCACCACGTCGACATTTGCATAGTCAACTTCAACCACACTGAAGGTGTGCGGGCTGACTGCCTTCGACATAATCATGTGCTCACCAGTGAGCTTGCGAATTTTCGACAACTTGATGCGCCTCTCGCGCTCGTTGCTGTCGGCTGGTGCAGCCTTTGGTGCTGGTGCTGCCTTGGCTGCAGCAGGTGCGGGGGCAGGTGCAGCGGCCGGAGCTGCAGCTGGTGCTGGTGCTGGTGCTGGTGCTGGTGCTGACTTTCCGGCCTGTGCGTCGATGAGCGCCAACACGTCTTCACGTGTGATGCGCCCACCAGGGCCAGTGCCTGCAATTTTTGCTACGTCGAGATTGTTTTCTGAAATGAGGCGACGCACTACTGGTGACAACAACGGTGCATCACCCGAGCTAGACGCAGCTGCAACAACAACCGTCGGTGCAGGTGCAGGAGTTGGTGCAGGAGCAGGCTCTGGAGTTGGTGCAGCGGCAACTGGCGCAGCGACGGGCTCTGGTGCAGGGGCAGCAGCTGGCGCTGGGGCAGGAGCAGCACCGGCATCGCCAACAACGGCAATAACAGCACCAACAGGAACAGTGTCGCCCTCTTTTGCGCGCACCTCAGTAAGTAGTCCCGCCACTGGCGAAGGAACTTCAGTGTCTACCTTGTCGGTCGATACTTCAAAAAGCGGTTCGTCGGCAGCAACGGCGTCGCCTATTTTTTTGAACCACTTCGTGATGGTTCCTTCTGTCACTGTTTCGCCAAGTTGTGGAAGCTTCACTTCAGCCATGTCGCTAAGTCCTTACATTATTGAGGTGTTCTAAATATTTTGAAGAGGTATTACGCGTTAATGCTACGCCCGGTCATGGAGAGCATTGTTTCACCAAACAATTCGCTCAAACTTGGGTGAGGCTGGATGAACTCGGCAACTTCTGCCACCGTTGCTTCCCAGTTCACGGCCAAGTAACCGCCTGAAAGCTGTTCAGTGACCCAAGCGCCAACCATTTGCACACCAAGAATTTGACCAGCTGTTCCATCGGCATTTTTCTTTGCTATGACTTTCACTAGCCCGTCGGTGTCGCCAATAATCATGGCGCGGCTGTTAGCGCGAAACTGATGCTTGCCTACAACCACGTCGAAGCCTGCGGCTATGGCGCCTTCTTCGCTAAAGCCCGCCCACGCAACTTCTGGATGACAATAAATTGCCCACGGCACACGGTCGTAGTTCACTGGTGCAACAGGTTCGCCCAGAATGCGCTTGACGGCAAGAATTGCTTCTGCATATGCAACGTGTGCAAGTTGTGGCGTATTAATGATGTCACCAACGGCATACACGCCAGGCTCTGCAGTGGTGCAGTACTGATCAACTTCAATAAAGCCGCGCTCACTGAGTTTGACGGCGGTTCCTTGCAAGCCAAGCAGTTCGGCTGATGGACGACGCCCAACAGACACCACCACCGCATCGACTTCAAGGGTTTCGCCTTCACCAAAAGAAACAACGGTTCCGCCGGAACCGTTCAGAGTGTGACCCTTCACGGCAACGCCCGTTTTAATGTCGATGTTCTTTTTCTTAAAGCTCTTCACCACAACATTGGCGAGGTCGGCATCGAGTCCTGGAAGAATTTTCGGCAAGCCCTCAAGAATGGTGACCGTGCTACCCAAGTCGGCGAATGTTGAAGCGAATTCACAACCAATGGCTCCACCACCAATAACAGCAACGCGTGCAGGCAATGTGCTGAGCATCAAAACTTCATCAGAAGTCATGATGGGTCCGCCTACTTCAAAACCAGGAATGGTGCGCGGTACAGAGCCTGCAGCAAGAATGACGTTTTTGCCTTGTACTTGCTGAGTGGTTCCATCGGCTGCAGTAACAGTGACGGTCTTGTTTGCACCAAGCGAACCTACGCCCAAGAGGTACGTCACTTTTTTCGATTTGGTTAAACCTGTGAGACCTTTGACCAAGCCATCAACAATTTTTTGTTTGCGAGCTTGAGTAACAGAGAAGTCGACACCGTTTTGAGTGGAGTTCACTCCGAACTCTGCAGAATGCAAAACATGACGGTTGACCGCTGCTGTTTCTAAGAATGCTTTTGCGGGGATGCACCCACGGTTCAAGCATGTTCCGCCAATGGTGTCTTTTTCTACCAGCGCGACCGACAAGCCTGCCGACGCTCCATAGAACGCCGCGGCGTATCCGCCCGGTCCACCACCAATTACCACGAGGTCAAATGTTTCAGCCATAGCGAGACAACCGTAACCGAATTACCCCTCGGTACCCCACTGCTGTTGAGCCCCAGCACGCAAATAGGCCACCGTTGGGGTTGCCGTGGTGGGGTCGAAGGTCACCGTGCAGCGCACCTCGGCAGTTGCAGAAACCTCTTGGCACGCATCGGTTGCGGTTTGTTGCGTGAGGGGGGTAAACACCCTGCCCTCAGCCAGCATTCGCCAGCCTTCAAAAGCCCCCTTGACCATTGCAACCCCACGCATCGTCACCGTGACCAATGTCGCGTCGGTACTTTTTACTACCGATTCCACCGCAACGGTCATGTCGCCCAATGTTGCCGGAGTTCCCCAGGCCAAAACCTCGACACGTGGGGCATCGGTTGCTACCTGAAGCAATTTGAATCCACCGGCAAGAATAATGACTATTCCGCATACCAAGGCGGTGAGAACGAGTTTGCGGGTGCTCATGGGTTGACAGCCTACGACACTTCATTCCACGCTCCATAGCGCCGACGCTAATGAAGAGGAATACTCTGTGCTCATGCGCATTGCTGTGACGGGTTCCACCGGCCTTATTGGAAAAGCACTTCTTTCTCATCTCCACGACAACGGTCACGACACTGTTGCTCTGGTGCGGCGCACACCGCAGTCCGCATCGGAAATTCAGTGGAATCCTTCGCAAGGTGTGCTCAATACCGCTGACCTTGAAGGAATCAACGCGGTGGTTCACCTCGCTGGCGCCGGAATTGGCGACAAACGCTGGACCGATTCATACAAGAAAGAAATTCTGGAAAGCCGCACGAAGAGCACAGCACTTCTTGCCCAGCGTCTTGGCGAACTTCAGCAACCACCATCAGTTTTTCTCTCAGGTTCCGCCATTGGTATTTACGGCCCTCGTGGCAGCGAAGAACTTGGCGAAGATGCTTCTCACGGAGACACTTTCCTCGCCGATGTGTGTGAGCAGTGGGAAAGTGCAGCAAGTCCTGCAACTGCCGCCGGCATTCGTACTGCTTTTTTGCGTACCGGAATTGTGCTGAGCCCCAAAGGTGGCGCGCTGAAAAAACAACTTCAGCTTTTCAAATTAGGAGCAGGTGGAAAATTTGGAAATGGCAAGCAGTGGCAAAGTTGGATCTCTATTACCGATGAAGTGCGCGCAATCGCGCATTTGCTCACCAGCACATTGGCTGGCCCAGTAAACCTCACCGCACCGACGCCAGTTACTAATGCCGAGTTCACGAAAACATTGGCAAAAGTGCTGCGCAAACCTGCTTTTATGGCGATCCCGCCAATTGGGCCAAAACTTCTCCTCGGGTCAGAACTTGCCGATGCATTGCTGTTCACTGGCCAGCGCGTGGTACCCAATGCGTTGCTCGCCGATGGCTTTCGTTTTTCTCACAGCACATTGGAAGAAGCTCTGCGCAACTTGTTGCTGTCGTAATCTCAACATATGAGTACTGAGCACCAAGCAGACCTCGATGTTGTCATTGTTGGCGCTGGCCTAGCAGGCTTGTCGTGCGCAAAACATTTACAACGCGCGGGCAAAAAAGTTGCTATCTACGAATCAAGCGATGGAGTGGGCGGTCGAGTTCGCACCGACGAATTAGACGGCTTCCTACTCGACAGGGGCTTTCAAGTCCTGCTCACCGCATACCCAGAAATCCAAACAGAAATAGATCTTGCCGCGCTCGACATGAAGTATTTCTCACCAGGTGCACTTGTGCGAGTGGGCAATAAGAATCACGTTGTTGGCGACCCACTGCGTGAACCGTCAACACTTTTCTCTACAACCTTTGCCCCCATTGGAAACGTGTTTGACAAAGCACGAATGGCAGCATTGCGTTGGAGACTTGGGCGCGGCCCTGCACGCCGGCTGCTTCAAGGTGAAGACATGTCCACTGCAGATGCTCTGCGTGAGCAAGGGTTCTCACAACGCATGGTGAGTACTTTTTTCACTCCGTTGGTGGGCGGAATTCAACTTGATCCCGACTTATCTACATCTCGTCGCATGTTCGACATTATTTTTCGCACACTCAGTAACGGCAATACAGGTGTTCCTGCCCGCGGAATGGGAGAACTCAGTAATTACCTCCTAGCTCAGCTGCAGAACGGCACTGTGCACCTTCATTCGCCTGTCAGTGAAGCAACAAGTACCTATGTCACTTTGCACAGCGGTGAAAAAATTCATGCACGCAGTGTGGTGGTAGCCACCGAAGGGCCAGCTGCCTCGGCATTGCTCAATCTTCCACCGGTTGCATCGCGATCTGTGAGCTGTGTCTATTTTTCCGCTGATGCGGCCCCCACAAAAGAAAAACTCATTGCATTAGACGGTTCACATAGTGGCCCGGTACTCAACATGGCAGTAATGAGCAATATTTCTTCGCACTATGCACCGCAAGGTAAGCACCTCATTGCTGCAGCTTGCCCAGGCGTTACCACAGAGTCAGAGCCACAGTTGGTGAGCAAGGTAACGCAGCAACTTCTGCAGTGGTGGGGGCCCCAGGTAAATACGTGGCAGCACTTGCGTACCTACAGCATTGTTCATGGTCAACCCGACCAATCGCCTCCTTTTGCACCAAAGAAACCTATGGCTCTAGCTAACGAAATTTTTGTCTGCGGCGATCACCGCGATACTGGTTCTTCACAAGGAGCAATGTACTCAGGTAGACGCTGCGCAGTTTCTGTGCTGAAATACTTGGCATGAGCAATTTTTTTCTTGAGAGTACGCACGACAGTAGCGATGAGATTGTGCGGGTGAGCGCAGTTATTAGTGCAAGCCCACAAGATATTTTTGCTCTGCTCGCAGACCCCGCCCAACACTCAACCATCGACGGGTCGGGAAGTGTGAAATCGTCACGTGAAGAGCACCCCACTCGCCTTGAACTCGGAGCGAAATTTGGCATGGTGATGAAAATGGGCATTCCCTACAGAATTACCAACGAAGTAGTGGAGTTCATTGAAGGCGAACGTATTGCCTGGCGGCACATTGGCGGTCATATTTGGCGCTACATCTTGGTGCCCGATGGTGCAAATACCTGTGTGACCGAAGAGTTCGACTATGCGCGCGCAAAGTCACCTTTTGCTCTGAAACTTTCTGGCCGCCCCGATAAGAATCGCAAGTCAATGGAAAAAACACTGGAACGGATGCAAAAGTATTTCACCACCCTTCGGTAGGCAAAATGAAATAGTGTGAGCGAGGTGAGCAACAACATCAGCCTTCCTCTCGGTTTTCATTCGTATGTCGCCAACATTGGAGTGAAAGACGATTCGCAAGATTTCACTCTTGTTGAAGCTGACTCGCTGTGTTCTTCCGCTGGCGTGTTTACACAAAGTCGTTTTGCCGGCCCCAGCGTGACCGTCAGCCAGACCCACCTCAAAGACCTCTCTGCTCGAGCAATTGTTGTTATTAGCAAAAATGCAAACGTTGCCAACGGACCCGATGGCTTAAGCGATGCACTTGAAGTGGTGCAAGGTGTAGCAAAAGCTCTGAACTGCGACCCTCACGATGTTCTCATTGCTTCTACTGGCGTCATTGGTCGTCGCTACCCCATTGAACGCATTCGCACGGGCTTAGCAGCCATTCCTGCAGCAATTACTGGCAACGATGCAGTGGCTGTTGCTCAAGGAATAATGACCACCGACACGGTGCATAAAATTGCAGAAGCAACTATTGCTGGTAGCAGCGCACGCATTGTTGGCGTTGCCAAAGGCGTAGGAATGATTGAGCCCAACATGGCAACTCTCATCACCATGATGTTTACCGATGCCGATGTATCTAAAGAAAAACTCGATGTCATCTTTCGTCGCGTCATCAACAAAACATTCAACTGTGTATCTATAGATACCGATACCTCAACTAGCGACACCGCGACCATTATGGCAAGTGGGGCTAGCGGAGCAGTAGACGACATGGCTTTCGAAAATGCCCTCTACGAAGTAGCCCTGTCGCTCACCAAACAAGTTGCTCGCGATGGCGAAGGCGCGGAAACTCTCATTGAGGTATGCGTCGATTCAGCAACAACCGATGAGCAAGCCAAACGTGTGGCAAAAGCAATTGTCAATTCGCCACTCGTTAAAACTGCTGTACACGGAGCAGACCCCAACTGGGGTCGTGTGGCGATGGCCGTTGGCAAATGCAACGACACCAACATCAACCAGGACGACGTAGTCATTCGCTTTGGCGCTCAAGAGGTATACCCACACCCTGTTTCAGAAAGTGGCCTTGCGCAACTGAGTGAATACATGAAAGGCAGCGATGTGCTCATTCATGTTTCACTCAATAACGGCACGAGTTCTGCAACCGTCTGGGGATGCGACCTCACCGATGGCTACGTGCGCATTAACGCTGACTACACCACTTAGTTATTTAGGTGGCATACGAATACCACCATCTACGCGAATGCTTTCGGCATTCATGTAGCTGTTGGTAATGCATTCAAGGACCATTGAGGCAAGTTCTTCTGGACCACCAAGGCGCTGCGGGAAGAGCACACCTTTTTGCAAGTTTGCTTTGAATGCTTCGCTGTTGTCGCCATCACCATAAATAGGTGTGTCGATGAGGCCCGGTGCAACTGTGTTCACACGAACACCAATGGCAGCAAGGTCACGTGCAATAGGAAGTGTCATTCCCACAACGCCACCCTTTGAAGCGGAATACGAAGCCTGGCCAATTTGGCCGTCGAATGCAGCAACCGATGCGATGTTGACAATTGCACCACGCTCACCATATTCAAGTGGCTCTGTAACGCTCATGGCAGTTGCTGCAAGGCGGATGCAATCGAATGAACCAATGAGGTTGATAGCAATTACTTTTTTAAATGCATCGAGGTTGGCTGCTGAATCGTACGAACCATCTTTACCAACAGTGCGTTGTGCCCAGCCAATGCCAGCAGAGTTCACAAGTACGCGTAGTGGGCCCATGGACTTTGCCATTTCCACTGCGTTGATGATGTCTTCTGTCTTTGTGACATCAACCTTGCAAAATGCTCCCCCAATTTCTTTTGCTAATTCTTGTCCCTTGTCTTCTTGAAGGTCGGCTACGACGACCTTCGCGCCACGCTTGGCGAGAAGACGGGCTGAGGCGGCACCAATTCCTGATGCTCCACCGGTAACTATTGCGCTTGCTCCTGAAATGTCCATCCTGCGAGGCTATGCCGACGCAGCAGCAACTGCCAAAGCGTCGACCAAATCATTCATGGGTTCCCCTGAATGGCCCTTCACCCAGGTGAAAAAGGTCTTTTCCGGGCCACGTTTCACCACTTCGCTAAGCAATTGCTCCCAAAGGTCTTGGTTGGCCACGGCCTGGCGCTGCGAGTTTTTCCAGCCCTTTGCGAGCCAGCCCTGCCACCATTTGTCGGTAAAACACTTCACCACGTAGGTGCTATCGGAGCGCACCTCAACAACGGTATGAATGTGGTGCAACGAGCGCAAGGCGTCGATGACCGCATACAACTCCATGCGCTGGTTGGTGCTCGGCTTTTCCGACCCCGAGCCGTTGGGCGTGCCCGTGGGAGAAATTGCCCAGGCCCAGCCACCGGGGCCAGGGTTTCCCGAGCAGGCTCCGTCGGTATAGACCACGGTGGCATTTTCTGGCACCGCGCTGGCCAATGGCGTTGCCCGCAGTGCACTTAAGAGCTCCCGAGCGTTCATCACAGAGTCACCAAAACCTAAATCGAGTTCCATTGCTATAGATCATTACCTATTTTCGCTCTAACGCTTGGCATCACGCTTCGCCTGCGAGAATAGACACATGATCTTCGACGGCTCCATGCACCAGCTTCCCGACATCGACCCCACCGAAACAAACGAATGGATGGAGTCGCTTGACGCCGTCATCGACTCACACGGCAAAACACGCGCTCGATATTTACTTTCACGATTGCTGGAACGCGCACAACAAAACCAAGTGAGTTTTCCCGCCACTGTTTCCACCCCTTATGTGAACTCCATCCCGCGTGAACAAGAACCTTGGTTTCCTGGCGATGAGCATTTAGAGCGGCGTATTCGTGCCTACATTCGCTGGAACGCTGCCGTCATGGTTATTCGTGCCAACACGCGCGCCGAAGGAATTGGTGGACACCTTTCCACCTTTGCGAGTTCTGCATCACTTTATGAAATTGGTTTCAACCACTTCTTCCGCGGCAAAGACGACGGACAAGCCGGAGACCATATTTATTTCCAAGGTCACGCTGCACCAGGCGTTTATGCGCGTGCGTTTCTTGAAGGACGACTCACCACTGACGACCTTGACCATTTCCGCCGTGAAATTGGCCGCGAGGGCAAAGGCCTCTCGAGTTATCCGCACCCACGGTTAATGCCCGATTTCTGGGAATACCCCACCGTGTCAATGGGTCTTGGCCCCATCACTGCTTTGTACCATGCACGCTTTAATCGCTACTTGTTGAATCGCAAACTTGACGACACATCATCTAGTCGTGTGTGGGCATTTCTTGGTGACGGCGAATGCGATGAGCCAGAAACACTCGGAGCTATATCGCTTGCGTCGCGTGAACATCTTGACAACTTGGTTTTCGTGGTGAACTGCAATTTGCAGCGCCTCGATGGCCCGGTACGCGGCAACGGAAAAATCATTCAAGAACTTGAAGCAACCTTTCGTGGTGCAGGATGGAATGTCATCAAAGTCATTTGGGGCTCGAAGTGGGACGATCTCCTTGCTCGCGATGTCGACGGTGTATTGCTGAACCAAATGAACACCACAGTCGATGGTGAATTCCAGCGCTACACGGTGGAAGACGGTTCATACATTCGTGAAAACTTCTTTGGCCCCGACCCACGACTGCGTCAGATGGTGTCGCATCTCACCGATGAAGAACTCAGCGTGTTGCCACGTGGTGGGCACGACTACCGCAAGTTGTATGCCGCGTATCGCTCGGCTGCAGAAAATTTAGGCTCAGGGCGACCCACTGCCATTTTGTGCAAGACCGTGAAGGGTTGGACCCTTGGCCCTTCCATTGAAGGTCGCAATGCAACGCATCAAATTAAAAAGATGAACGCCGATCAGTTGCGCGCATTACGCGATCGCTTGTACCTCCAAGATGAAATTCCTGATAGCGCACTCGAGGCCGACGAACCGCCGTATTTCCGCCCTGCAGAAACAAGTGTGGAATACCAGTACATGATGCAGCGCCGCCGCGCACTAGGTGGGCCAGTACCAAAACGCGTCGTTGTTGCACGTCGCCCATTGTCATTACCTGCACCAGAGGTATTCGAAGAACTGCGTGCGGGAAGCGGTGAGCAAGCGGTGAGCACCACCATGAGCTTTACGCGCTTACTGCGCAACCTGGCTCGCGACGAGAACTTTGGCCCACGCGTTGTGCCCATCATTCCCGATGAAGCTCGCACCTTTGGCATGGACGCTCTTTTCCGCGAACTGCGTATTTATGCAAGTCAAGGTCAAAAGTACGAACCAGTCGACCACGACCTCTTGTTGTCGTATGTAGAAGCATCCGACGGGCAAATTCTTGAAGAAGGCATTACCGAAGCAGGAAGTTTGGCCTCTTTTATTGCAGCAGGAACAAGTTATGCAACGCGCGGTGTGCCTATGGTGCCCTTCTACACGTTCTATTCAATGTTTGGCTTCCAACGCGTGGGCGACCTCATTTGGCAAGCTGCCGATGCACGCACACGAGGTTTCCTCCTTGGCGCAACTGCGGGTCGCACCACCTTGATGGGTGAAGGACTTCAACATCAAGATGGTCACAGTTTGGTATTGGCAAGCACGGTTCCACCATGCCAGTCGTACGACCCAGCGTTTGCTTACGAAGTTGCCGCAATTATTGAAGATGGCCTCGAGCGCATGTACGGCGCCAACCCAGAAGACATCTTTTACTACATCACGTTGTACAACGAGAACTACATAATGCCTGCTCAGCCCACTGCCGTTGAAGCGCTGCACATTACACGTGGGCTCTATAAGTTTGCCGATGCGCCTGAAGCGCCACTTCAGGCAACAATTCTTTTCTCGGGAAGTGCGCATACTGCTGCACGCGAAGCCGCAAAAGAATTGCTCGACAACTACGGCGTTGGAGTGGAACTGTGGTCGGCAACTTCCTACAAGAACCTGCGTGAAGAGGCAATGAACTGCGAGCGCATTGCCCGCTTGAACCCCACACACCCGCCAGCAATTCCACTTGTTACGCGGTTACTCAATGACGCACCAGGGCCAATTGTTGCGGTCACCGACTTCATGCGCATTGTTCCTGAGCAAGTTGCCCGCTTCATACCCAATAAAACATTCGTTCCACTTGGCACCGACGGCATGGGCCGTAGCGATACTCGCGAGGCATTGCGCCAATACTTTGAAAACGATATGCCAAGTATTGTGGTCACTGTTTTACACGCTTTGCAGCAAGATGGAAAAGTTGCGCCAGACGTAGTAGAAAAAGCACTAGACAAATACAACATTGCACCAAATAGCCCTTCACCCTTTATGTATTAAGAGAACATCATGAGCACAGGAACCCTTTACATCACTGGCGACACAGCGGCCGACAAGTTGCTCAACAGCAATGGAACCGCTCTTCTTATTGGAATGTTGCTCGACCAGCAAGTACCAATGGAGTGGGCATTCAAAGGGCCAGCCACCATTAAAGAGCGTCTTGGTCATCTTGACCCAAAGAAAATTTCTCTCATTGACGTCGAAGACTTCGTGTCGATGTGCTGTACAAAACCAGCAATTCACCGCTTCCCTGCTTCGATGAGCCGGCGCATTCACGAACTGTGTTGCATCATTGCTCGCGAGTACAAAAACAAAGGTGAAAATATGTGGGCCGGTGTCACCGATGCGGCATTGCTCACCGAGCGCCTTCGCGTACTTCCCGGCTTCGGTGAAGAAAAAGCACAAATTTTTATTGCACTTCTCGGCAAGCGCATGGGTGTGGTTCCCAAAAATTGGAAAACCGAAGCTGGAGTGTTTGGCGATGCAAACCCCCGCACTGTTGCCGACATCACTTCTCCTGAAACGCTGCTTATGGTGCGCACCTGGAAAAAAGCAGAAAAGGCAGCAGCGCGCGATAAGCAGAGCCGCCCTTTGAAAGCTAAAACCAGCAAATGACCACTCTTGTTACCGGTGGTGCTGGCTACATCGGGTCTCACACTGTGCGACAACTGGTGAACGCCGGACGCGACGTTGTTGCATTCGACTCCCTTGAACTTGGTCATCGTGAAGCACTCTTGGGTACAGAGTTGGTTGTAGGAAACATCGCAAATCAAGACCTCATTAAATCGACATGCAAGAAATACGGCATCACTGAAGTCATTCACTTTGCCGCTTATAAAAGCGTTGGTGAATCGATGAGTAACCCAGGTCGATATTTTTCCAACAATGTCACTGGCTCAACTTTGCTCGTAGAGGCGCTTGCACAAGCCGGGGTCGACAAAGTCGTTTTCTCGTCTTCTGCCTCGGTATATGGAACACCTGAAACTGTTCCTGTTCGCGAAGATGCACCACTACACCCCGAAAGCGTGTACGCCGAAACGAAATACATGACCGAGCGCATGCTGCACTGGTTTAGTGAAACACACGGCCTACGTTCTGTCAGCCTGCGCTACTTCAATGCTGCCGGTGACTCGTTCGATTCGCTCATTGGCGAAGACTGGTCTGTCACCACAAACCTCATGCCAGTAGTGATGAAGGCAACTCTTGGCAAAAGAGATGCCCTTGAAGTCTTCGGCAACGACTACCCCACTCGCGACGGCACGGGCATCCGTGATTACATCCACGTTGTCGACCTTGCCGATGCACATGTGAAGGCCCTCAACTACCTCGCCGATGGAAAACCCACAACATCGTGCAATGTGGGTACAGGCAAAGGCACAACAGTGCTCGAGGTCATTCAGGCAACCGAACGT
This sequence comes from Bifidobacterium breve, assembly GCA_945886445.1. Taxonomy (GTDB): domain Bacteria; phylum Actinomycetota; class Acidimicrobiia; order Acidimicrobiales; family Ilumatobacteraceae; genus F1-20-MAGs119. The sequence goes on from CAMCZG010000034.1 coordinate 13,017, forward strand.
ATTTCAGGTCATCAAGTTCCGTACGTCATGTCACCACGACGTGCTGGCGACCCCATTGAGGTATATGCCGACCCTACTTTTGCTGCACAGACCCTTGGGTGGCACGCGCAGTATTCCCTCGACGACATCATTGCAACGGCATGGCAATGGCACAGCACGCATATTGACGGCTTCACCAAGTAATTACGAAGCGAGTCGCGACCTTTCGCGATCTAACCATCCGAACAACACAGCAAGTACTCGCGGGTCGTGACGCAACCTGTGCCCCGCGCCAGCAATAATGCGCAACTCTGCGGAGCCGTGTGCCTCTGCTAACGCTCGTGCATCGGCTGTTGGCACGCTTTCATCGTCGTCGCCATGCAACACCATGAGTGGCCGCGGTGCAAAACGACCTGCCGCGTCGATAGGACGAAACCTTCGCAGTTCCCTACTCCACTCATCGAAGTTCTGTGGAAACCCCGCACGACGAATAGCCCCAATGTCTCGTGCATGTTCCAAGAAGCGACGTGGCTGCTCGGCCCAGTCGTCGAAGTCGGCTCGCCCGCTGAGCGACACACAACCATTGACTCGTGGGTCATCGGCTGCAACACACAACGCCACCGATGCTCCGGTGTTGGTACCTACCAACCACACGCTGTCGACATTGCCAATAGCAACCAAGTGGTCAATTGCTGCTCGCAGGTCGTCAACCCAACCTTGCAAAGAGAAGTCGCCTTCACTTGCACCGCACCCACGAAATGTAAATGTGAGTGCCGCACATCCCACTTCATTTGCCATGCGGTCGATGACCTGCGGGAAGGTACCTGCAGACTGGCGCGCGTCGAGTGGCCCGATGGGGAATCCGTGACACAAAATAACCCCAGGAAGCGGACCAAATACGCCGTTAGGCCGTGCGAAATAACTGGAAAGTGTGAGCCCACTCGACGCAAACGTCGAGTTAATCAACATCGTATTGATTGCACCAGAACTTTCACCTGCAGCCATAAGTGGTTAGGCGCGAGGGGCGCGCATACGACGTGTTTTACCCGGAGTGGCCAATGTGTAGCCACGATTACGCGCCTCTACTTCAGTATCTGGTCCAAAACACAAACCCACTTCGCTTGCCACGATGTCGTTGATGATGTCGGGGTCGCTCCAGTTATCGACGTCGTAAACAAGCTGTGTGCGTTTGTCTCCGAGATAGCGCGTATGTTCAAACTTGCCGGGTCGTTCCATGTCCCCAAGAATAGCGGCACTAGGCTCACTGCTGTGGCGCCAAGCGAGAACGACATGAAAGAGTTTCTTCAGCGACTTGAAGAAACCGATGCTGGTCTTAGCCAAATGGCCCAAAAGCGTTGCCGCGAATACCACCTACTCAGCGCAATTCCCGTCGAGACCTACAAATTCCCCACGTATAAGTCTGCCGAAGAACAAAAAGTGTGGGTTCATCACTGGTGGGTGCGCCCCTTGCGATTTTTCTATCGCCATTTGCCACGCGGAATTCGTTCCCGCATCAAACGAGTTGCTACATGACCACCTCGTCTCGACGCATTGGGCACTACATCGCATTCATTCCTGCGCACTGCAAGCTTGAAAGAGAATTCCGCACAGAAATGGGCAGGTGGCTGAGGACCTCTACACACGACATGGTCTATGGCGACTCGCTGCACCCCACTAACGACAAATATGAAGAGCCCATTCAAGTGTTGCGTCCAGGCTGGTCGCCCGAACGCTTGCGTGGTCATTGTTATGTAGGCGATGTGGTGCTCGCAACTGTTGAGCTTGTTGCACGAGTGGGCGGCGCCGATGCACTGTGTTCGTTATCGCCACATCACCGTGCACTTCTTCTCAGTGAACATGCCGCATCTATTAGTCGTATGCCTCACTTTTTATATAGTGCTCCATGGGAATACCGCTTCCCGAGCGCCGATCTTGAAGCAGTGAAATCTCACTGCTTGCGTACCAAAATCAATGCACAGTGCTACATGAACGAGAATGGCTCGGGGGTTGTTGTAGAGCGCACACAGAGCAGCGAGCCCTCAGTTGCTGTCATTATTCCTACGCGCGGCACCGAAGCAGAAGTACGTGGCAAGAACCGCGTTTTAGCTGCACATGCCATTGCGCAGTTAGTAGAACATTCAACATTCCAAAATTTTGAGATCATTGTTGTTGTTGACGATGCAACACCTGCGACCGCACTTCAGGACATTAAAAATGCTGCACCTGGTCGTGTTCATATTGTGCCTTTCGATCGTCCTTTTAATTTTGCCGAGAAGGTCAACCTCGGCGCCGCACACACCACAGCTGATTATTTGCTGCTGCTCAATGACGACACAGAGCCGAGTAACCCACACCTCATCAAAACCCTGTTGAGTTATTTTTCTGATGACACTGTGGGGCTTGTTGGTCCGAAACTTCTCTATGAAGATGGCTCTATTCAAAGTGCCGGACATTTTTTTAATCCGGTTCCTTACGACTCTTATCGAGGCTTTCCTGGAAATTGTACGGGTGCATACAACATGCTCACCGTTACACGCGAGGTCTCTAGCGTTATCGCAGCATGCGCGCTGACACCCCGCCGCGTTTTTATTGAAGTAGGTGGGCTAAGTGCACAGTTCCCGGGCGACTACAACGACATCGACTTTGCGCTGAAAATGCAACTGCTCGGCAAACGAGTTCTGTACACCCCGTATACCGATTGCTTTCACTTCGAGTCAAAGAGCCGTGAAGCAAAACTCAACCCTGCCCACGTTGCTCTCTTAGGTGAACGGTGGCGCGACCAATTAGAAAACGAAACTTACGGCCACCCTGCTTTGCAGAAGTACCAGGTGGCGTGGAAATCGAATCGGCCTGGTCAGAGATCTGTCGATGAAGCAGTTGGGCCCACTGCGCCAATGGCGTCGAAATAAGCCAAATGTGCTTGCACCACATAGACAACATCTACGTCGTCAAGCACCTCTACGCCTGCCTTGCTCGCTTCCGATAACAAGTAACCGGTGAGTTGGTCTTCAGTAATCAGCACTACATCGTGAATTTCCTGTGGCCGGTCAACCACTTTGTCGGGCTGCAAACCCTGAGCATGCAACCAACGCATGTGGAGCACCAGCATCTCGCGTAGTTCATCGAGTGTGAGGCGCGCTTGGGTTGTAGGAGGAAGAAGATCTGCAACAAATTCCGTTGCCTCAAGAAGGCCGTAAACGGCACGAGGCGCAACGGCATCAAGCCGTCGCGCCTCGCGACCAACTACCAATGCAGCAATCAGAAAAACTGATATTGCAGCTGCAGCTGTGAAAAAAGCGAGAATCAAATGCCGATGCGCTGAGCAAGAAGCTCGCGATGATAGGTGGGGTCACCAAACATCAATTCGCTCGACTTCGCACGCTTGAAGTACAGGTGTGCTGGGTGTTCCCAGGTGAAACCAATACCACCGTGAATTTGAATGTTCTCTGCTGTTGCGTGGAAATATGCTTCCGAGCAATAGGCCTTGGCAAGCGATGCAACCGAAGCAAGTTCTTCGTTCATTTCACTTGCACACCACATGCCGTAGTACGCGGCCGACTTAGCTGACTCAACCTCAAGCAACATGTCTGCACACTTGTGCTTGATTGCTTGGAATGAACCAATAGGGCGACCAAACTGCACGCGGACCTTGGCGTATTCAACAGCCATTTCCAATACTTTTTGTGCTCCGCCAACTTGCTCTGCAGCAAGACCAACAGCAACAAGGTCGAACACTGTGGAAAGAACTTTCCAACCCGAACCTTCAGCGCCAATGAGGCGAGCAGGTGTGTTGTTGAATTCAAGCTTTGACTGCTTACGTGTTTGGTCCATGGTTGAAAGTGCAGTGCGTGTGAGGCCAGCTGCATCGCCGTTTACTGCGAAAAGGCTGACGCCTTTTGCTGTGCGTGCGGCAACAATGATGAGCGACGCGGTATTGCCGTCGATGACGAACGACTTTGTTCCTGAAAGCTTCCAATCGGAACCTGAACCAGTTGCAGCCATTTGAATGCCTGCTTCGTCCCACTTGCCTGAAGGCTCAGCAGTTGCCAATGTGGCAATTGTTGTTCCTGCGGCGATGCCGGGAAGGTATTCCTTTTTGGCAGCTTCGTCGCCACTGTGGAGCAACGTGTTTGCAGCAAGAACCACGGTTGCGAAGTATGGAGCACACAACAGTGCGCGTCCCATCTCTTCTAAAACAACACCGAGTTCGACGTAGCCGTAGCCTGAGCCGCCGTACTCTTCGGGAATGTGCAAGCCCTGGAGACCCATTTGCTCACCCATTTGGCTCCACACTGCTGCGTCGTAGCCATTGCTGGTTTCCATCTGCTCACGAACGGCACCCTCTGCAGATTTTGCATCGAGAAACGCACGGACAGTTTTACGGAGTTCTTCTTGTTCTTCACTAAAGGCAAAATTCATGAAGAGATCTTGCCCCACCGTGGGCACAGCGCGCCACTCCTAATGTGTACACGTGTGTACACTAAAACCATGACTTCACAGCCTCCCCGTTTGGGTACACGCGAATTGCGTCTTTCCCTGGCCAGTTCCCTTCGCCGTGCGGCTGCGGGTGAACGCATCGTCGTAACCGATGCGGGCCGACCCCTGGCACAACTAGGGCCCCTCGATTCACCTGGCCATAACAGCATGGACGAACTCGTTGCCCGCGGCCTTGTTATTGCACCACGACGAGCCCAGGGAAACCGCCCACTCAACGATCTTGTGGATACGCCCATTGACGTTTTCAGTGGAATGCGCCTCGACCAAATGGTGAGAGATCTGCGATGACCCTCGTACTCGATACCACCGCTCTTCTTGCCCTCCACATCACGTCGCCCCATCACCGTGCAGTTGCTCAAGCAATGTCTGACGACTCCATCTGGTGTGCCTCGGCAATGGCACTTGCAGAGTCACTTGCTGGCATTGACCGGCTCACCGAAGAACCACTCTTACGTGATGAAATTGAAGACGCCATCCGCCGCACGTGGGACTACGTGCACGTCATTCCTGTTGACCAGCGATGCATCGACGAGGCCTCTCTCATTTCACGCACTCAACCTGTTTCTCTTGGCTCTGCGCTTCACCTCGCAGCGGCACAACGCCTTCCGCGTCCCGTTTCATTTGCCACTCTCGATGCAGCACAACTCACCGTGGCTCTTGGCCTTGGCTTCAACGTCATTTCTGCGTGAACATTTGTCTCAATTCCGCAAATTTCAGGGCACTTCTGCAATACTCAACGCGTGAATAACGACGGCACACTTACCGAAACTTTGCATTGGTCAAACAGCGATCTTGAAGTGCACAAAGTGGTCGTTGGGCCATTCGAGAACAATGTTTTTGTGCTGCGTTGTAAGGCAACAGGCGAAGGTGTGCTCATTGACGCCGCAAACGAGCATGAACGCCTCCTGGAACTCTGCGAACAACTCGGGGTGAAGCGTGTACTGGAAACTCACGGCCATTGGGACCACATTCAAGCAATTCCCGCAATGCGTGAAGCGGGTTACGAAGTTGCCGTTACCCGCGCCGATGCTCCTCGCCTTGCAGATGTTGGGTACGACGTCTTTATTGACGACAAAGAAGTAATTGAAGTTGGTCGCATGCGTTTACATGCCATTCACAACCCTGGCCATACCGAAGGATCCATTTCATTCCAGGTGGCAAATACCCCGTTATTGTTCACCGGCGACACGCTGTTTCCTGGCGGCGCCGGCAATACAACTCTTGAAGGTGGCGACTTTGCCACCATCATTCAGTCAGTTGAACAAAAGCTTTTTGTGTTTCCCGACGACACCATTGTTTTGCCTGGTCATGGTGCAAACACCACCATTGGCACCGAGCGCCCGCACCTTCAGGAATGGGTTGACAGAGGATGGTAGAAGAAACTCACGTCGCTGCTCCCGAGCCATCGCTCTTCACCACTCGTTTTGTGTGGGTGAGCGCACTCATCACATTTGTCGTAGCTGCGTATGTCGCTTTGAGTATTTACGGGCCTTCTGTACGCCCTGACGAACTGGGTTTTCTCATCAATGGCCAATTGCTCATTGGGCGAGATGAAACTCCTCTCAGCGACGCATTTCGATCCTTCTACCCCATCGGGTTCAGTTTTGTTACTGCCTTTGCTGCACTCGTTGGCCGCACAATGTCTCGTGAATTTCGCATCACCTTGTTTATTAACTTTGCTTTTGTTGCCCTCACCGCACATGTTCTGAGCCTCTATACACGTAAGTACTTTGGGCTCACTCGCAACTACTCCCGTGTGGTGGCAATAGCTGTAGCGCTCATGCCACTTGTTGCTGCCAACGCACTTTTTGCGTGGTCGGAATCGCTCAATATTTTGGGCTTCACTGCACTTGTCTATTTTGCATTCAACTATTGCGTTGAAAACACCCGTGTCTCCGCAATTGCACTTGCACTCGTCGCCCCCTTCCTCGCAGTCACTCATGGTCGATTCACTTTGCTGCTACCCCTCACGATTCTGCTTGTGGTCATCGCACCTGCAGCTACAAAGTCATTTCGTTCGTCATTGAAAACAATTATTGGCAGTGTTGTTCTTTTAGTTGTTCTTTATCTCGGACTTGCGAAATCAAACTTGTGGCTACGTAACGAGCTGTACCTAGGCGCAGCAGGCAAGGAAGGCCGGCTCAAGGACAAACTCTTTGACACAGCAAACTGGGGAAACATTGTTCGCGCCTTGGGTGGACAAAACTGGTACCTGTTTGCCACTTCATTTGGCTTGGTGGTTGTTGGTGCACTCATCTTGTTCAAATACCTCACCACTTCAGAACGCCGTTTGCGTCCCGGCCTCGCCGTGGCATCGCTCTTCACCCTCGGCGCAATTGGCATTATTGAACTCACTTCTGCTCTCAACTTGGTCAAGATCATTCGCCCCGACCACGTTGTTTATGGTCGCTACTCCGGGGTCGTCGCGCCACTTCTCGTTGCCGTTGCCTTGAGTGCCCTGATTACCTCGCCGCAGAAAACACGATCACTGTGGTGGAAGAGCATCGTGCTCATTCCCGCTCTTGCACTCTTTCTTGTTCTTCTCAGCCGCGCCGACATTATGCATCGCCTGCTATCGCAAGGTGAATTCTTTGCGCGGCCAAATGCCATTGGTCTTGATTGGGCAATAAAGACCACCAAACCCAGCAGCCTCTTCGTATTAAGCAGCCTTTTTGTGGTGCTTGCAATTGCTTTGTATTGCGTCCATCGGTTTGCTGAAAAATCATTTATCACTTTTTTTGTTGTTGTTGCACTTTTCTTTACTGGCTACACCGTTACCCAAACCGTGCGGAACTACCGCGATTATTTGCCCGAACTTGTTCTCGACAACGAAGCCGTCAGCCGCGGTGCACAAGTAGTGGGCTTTGATACCGGGTCGTACGGTGGTCAAAGTTTTTATGACTATCGCTACCTACTGCACCCCGTGCAAGCCCGCCGATTTGATCTTGTTTATGGTGTGCCCGATGACATGAACTGTTTCATCGGATCGAAAGAACGGCCTCCATTCGATGGAAATTGGGCAGTTGGCCCAGCTGAACCATCAACGGGTCTCATTTTGTGGCTGCGTGACGGTCTAGATTCGTGTTGATATGGAAACGATCGCAAAAGAACTTGATGTCAGTGTCATCTTGCCGGTGTACAACGAACGCGGTCACCTCAAAGCCGAAATAGATCGAGTCCGCGCTGCGCTCAGCGCCTCCTCTTACTCATTTGAAATCATTGTTATCGATGATGGTTCTGACGACGGCTCAGAATTAGACCTTCCGCTCATTCCCGATATTCGCCTCATTCGCCACTCGGTGAACCGTGGTTCAGGCGCAGCCCGCCGCACTGGCACGCGTGCCGCATATGGCCGTGTAGTGGTGTGGACCGATGTCGACATGACCTACCCAAACGATGAAATTCCTTGGCTGGTCGACCAACTAGAAGGGTCCGATCACGTTGTCGGCGCACGTCGCACCGAAGAGGGAACCCTCAAGTTGCTGCGCATGCCGGCGAAATGGTTTATTCGCAAGCTGGCGAGTTACCTCACTGAAACGGACATCAAAGACCTCAACTCAGGTCTTCGTGCGTTTCGTCGTGACGTAGCTTTGCAATACGTTCACCACCTACCTAACGGCTTTTCTTGTGTCACCACGCTGACGATGTCGTTTTTGGCAAATGGATACGCAGTCACATACGTGCCCATCGACTACTTCCCGCGCGCAGGCCGTTCGAAGTTCCACTGGCTGAAAGACACCAGGCGTTACATCTTGCAGGTCATTCGCATGACGCTGTCGTACAACCCACTCAAAGTGTTTTTGCCAGTGGGCGGGGTCTTGTTCCTCATTGGGGCCACCAAACTCGGCTTTGATTGGACCAGTCGAGACTTTCGCTTATCTACCAACACCCTGCTGGTCTTTTTTGCTGCACTTCAGGTCACCACCATCGGCCTTCTTGCCGATCTCGTTGTGCGCTCCACAAAAACACCTCAAAGCGTCGAACCTGTTTAACTTCCTCGCATACCGAAAGGCGTCAGCTCAATGCATGGAGTGATTGCATACACCGGAAGCAACCCAGAACGCTTCCAGCAACTGCGTCGTGCCGCTGAACATTTCGGAGCAAGCAATGTTGAAACACGAACAAGCGCGAGCAACTCAATTGGCTCATTTGGTTCAGCCAATGTTGTATGTACCTTCAGTGACGAAAATGGTGATGGAGTCGTCTATGGCTCAGCTGCTGCATCTACCAATGTTCATTCGGGAAGTTTTCTAGACGAAGCGCCCGACGATGTTGTGGGTTGCGTCATTCATCATGAGTTAGGCCTCGTTGTTGCTGCAGGTCGCGGCAACCACAAAATGTTTGTTCATCATCTCGCCAAGGGTGAGACAATGGCAAGCAGTTCATTATCGGTACTCGCTTATGCATTGCGAGAAACCACCACTATTGACCGGAGCTACGAAGACTTTGCATTAGGTTTCGGGTTTTTACCAGGCACACACACTCCATTTAGTGGCATCCACTCACTT
>CAMCZG010000035.1 GCA_945886445.1 Bifidobacterium breve
AGGTCGCCCGCTTTACCAAAGGCCGGGCCCACCACACCGAAAGCCAACATGGGGCCAGTGAGCGCCCAGTTGATAGTGCTTGTTGAGGTTTTTAAATCGGTTGCAATAGTTTCCAACGACACCACCAACACTGTGATGGTGAAGCTCACAGTAAAAAGCCCCGCGAGCAAAACTATGAGCGTTGCCCAGGCACGATTCAGCCCAATACGTCGGGCTGCTGTCTTTACAACTTTTTTGCCGCGCAGTAGTGGCCACGGAACAATAGAAACTTCATCTACTCCAGCAGAGTCGACGAGCGTCGAGTCACGATCCATTTATATTCAGCCGTAGTAAGTGAGATCAACAGTGGAACCTTCAGGAACTTCTTTACCGTTACCTACTGGTTCACCAGCAATAGTTGCGCTCTTCAATTTACGTTCTGGCTTGCCCGACTCTGTTCCGTATGTAAAGCCTGCATCGGAAAGAAGTTTCACAATGGCGGCTTTGTACTGCCCAATGATGACGGGCATTGGAATCATGCGAGGGCCTTTTGACACCCAATAGCTGACGCTGCCACCACGCGGCAAACTTTCGCCAGCTGCTGGTAACTGCCCGCCTACTAAACCAACGCCAACGTCTTTGTTGAAATCTTCGGCAACAACAGCAAACACCAAACCAAGTTCGGTAATTTTTGCTTCTGCTTCAGCAGTGGTAAGCCCACTAAGGGTTGGCACGGCACGTGGTGCTGGCCCATCAGACACATTCAAAGTAATGGTGGTGCCCTTCACCACTTGCTCGCCTGCTTTTGCGGTGGGTTGCTCGGCTACTGCCCACGACATCACGGTTCCGGCAGCAACGACTTCGTCATTGACCTTTGCCACGTTTGGCAACAGGCCTAATTGATCGATGCGTGCAAGAGCATCGATGCTGGCCACATTGGTGAAGTCTTCCAATGTGGAAAATGTGGGGCCTTGTGACACCGTCAGAATAATGGACTGATTTTCTTTCAGCATCACGCCGTCGCCTGGCTCAGAACTAATGACTTCGCCAGTTTTCACTTGGTCGCTACGGCCTTCACGTACTACAACATCCCATTTGAAGTTAGAAATGGCATTGCGTGCTTCACCTTCAGGCAAGCCCACCAATACGGGCACTTGAAAACTTTCTTTGCGCAGCAGCATGTAGCCCGCACCAACACCACCGAGTAGAGCAAGCACTACAGCAACGGCAACGTACTTCGATGCGCGTTTGCGCGACAGTTTTGCTCGGGCAATTTCTTGTGTGAGTTCTTCACTTGGCATTACAACAGTTTCTGGTTGTACTGCACGCACGATGCCACCAGTTGCTTCACCTGCATCGTCTTGATCAATTACTGAAGGTGGTGTAACGGGAAGTGGGGTGAGTAGTTCGTCGAAACCAATTCCGACAACATCAATTGGTGTGGGTCGTGCAACCTTGCGCGCAATAGCAACAAGTGCTTCACCAAACTCACGCGCAGTGAACCTGCTCTCGGGGTCGGGGCGTGCCGCACGTTCCAACACACTTGCAAGTGGCCCAAGGTCGGCAGACACCGGCAACAACTTGTCTACACGTGCAGCGAGTGCGCTTGCCACCGAGTCGCCGGCGAAAGGCAGCTCTCCAGTGAGGGCTTCCACCAACACCAAAGCAAGTGAGTAGACGTCGCTCTTTTCCGATGGCGCTGCACCTTGGCCCACTTCAGGAGCTGCATAGCGGGCCCGCTCGAGGTCGGCATCACCAATGGTTTCACGGGTGAGAACGTCAATTGCCCCTACTCGTGCCCGCCGATTGGCGTCGAACACGATGCTTGCTGGGCGGATATCGCCATGAACCCAATCCGCCTGGTGCATGGCGCTGAGGCCACGGCACATGTCGAGACCCACCACCAGCGCTTGTGATGGTGAGAGGCGGCGGTTGCGGTCGAACATTTCGCGCAAACTTCCGCCGGGCAATTGCCCGAGCACGGTGTAGATGCAGCGCACACCAAAAATGTCGGTGTCACCCCAGTCGGAAATGGGGGCCAGAGCCGGGCTCTGAGTAGACATTGCCAGTTGCAAGTGATGTTGAATGGCGCGTCGAGCATCGCCTACAGATTTACGACTCGTGGTGCCAACCTCGACCATGTCGTTGAGGGGCGTGAGACGAAGAGCAACTTGCCCACCGAGGCGAATGTCTTGCGCTTCATACATGCCGCGTGGAATTTCGCCGACAGCAATGGGGGCACCACGACGACCAACGATGCGGTATCGCCCCGCCAGGGTAAAGCCCGTGAGATCGCCCTTTGCCTCCATGAGCAATAAAACTTAGTCGCACAAAGGCATATTGCGCACGTTGCATTCGTTGTATTCGCCTTGATTTTGAGCCATTTGGCACACCGACTGAGGAAAAGTCGCCGAACTTGGCACTTCCGATGAATAATGGGGCATGCCTCGCAAGAAGTTTCTCCCCGCCTCATTCAATGTTTCGGCGCTTCTCGCCAGCATTGGAATTGCGCTCGGCATCGTTTTAGTTATTGCCGGGTTAGGTGCTGCAGTCACGGGTCGTGATGCGTTGAGATTGCCAGAACAAATTGAAAGGCTCTCACCAGCGGACAACGAAAAAGTTTTGCGTCAATCGGAAATCTTGATTGACTTCGTGGCAGGTTTTGAAGCAGTGCTCATTATTGATGGTATTGAAATTCCGACAACGCGCATTGACGAGCTCACGGAAAATGGCAAGCAACCAAGGCCTGGTGAACAACTAGAAATTCCACCCACCGCAATTTATGACCCAGGTAACTACACACTGGGTTACCTTCCTCAAGAAGGTGGCCCCATTACCGAGCTGAAACAAGGAACCCACCAGGCCACTGTGCTCTTTTGGAAAGCCCCGAATACACGCGAAAAAGCCACCAGCTACTCGTGGAAATTCTCGGTTGATTAAGGCTTAAATTTCGCCTGTTTCTAGCAATTTGAGGAACATTTCCTCGTTCAAAATAGGAACACCCAACTGCTCTGCCTTAGTGAGTTTGCTTGCCCCAGGTTCTGCACCCACTACCACCGCAAAAGTTTTCGCGCTCACGCTGCCCGGGCTTTTACCGCCACGCAACTTCACTGCTGCTTCTGCCTCTTCGCGTGAGAAACCTGCAAGTGACCCGGTAACCACCACAGCTTTGCCTACGAGCACTTGTGGCAGCGATGTGCGTTCAACATTTCCAAAGTCAACACCGGCAGTACGCATTTTTTCGATAATTTTTTTATTGGCTGGTTGTTGAAACCAATTGGTAATTGATGCAGCAATAACTCCACCGACACCATCGATAGAGGCGAGGTCGTCGGCGTTTGCCGAAGCAATGACATCGAGGTTGCCAAAAGCAAACGACAACGATTCAGATGCGGCAGGACCTAAATGTTTAATGCCAAGCGCCGTGAGCAATTTGGGAAGTGGGCGATGACGTGATGCATCGATTGCTGCAAGTAATTTTTGCGCGCTGAGTGCACCGAAGCCTTCTATTTGTAAAAGTTGTTCTTCGGTGAGTGAATAAATATCGCCAACGTCTTCGACAAATTCAAGATCGGACAAACTTAAAACAGTTCGTTCACCGAGACCTTCAATATCCATTCCTCCACGCGAAGCGAAATAAATAATTCGTTGGTCGCGCTGGAACGGGCATTGCTCATCTATGCAACGCGTGTCGGCTTCGCCGTCTACTTGCACCAGTTCCGTATGCAATGGGCAGGCGCAATGTGTAGGAAACTCCCACGGAACCGAGTTTTTCGGGCGTTTTGACAACACAGGGCCTACAACTTCAGGAATGACATCGCCCGCTTTACGCACCACCACGGTGTCGCCGGGGCGTACATCTTTCAGCGCTACTTGTGCCCTGTTGTGCAAGGTAGCCATGCCTACGGTGCTGCCGCCCACAAAGACGGGTTCGAGCACTGCAAAGGGCGTGGTGCGGCCCGTACGACCCACCGACACTTGAATGTCGCGCAAAATAGTGGTGCGTTCTTCAGGTGGAAACTTAAAGGCAATGGCCCAACGTGGGGCACGGCTGGTGAAACCGAGCACTTCGCGTTGTGGAAGCGAGTTGACTTTTACCACTGCCCCATCAATTTCGTACTGCAAGGTGTCGCGCTTGTCTTGCCAGTGTGCACAAAATGCATTGACGTCTTCAATGGTAGAAACCACGGCGATGGAAGGGTTGATAGCGAAGCCAAGTGCAGTTAAGTACTCCAATGATTCTTTGTGCGTAGCGAACTCGGGAACGCCTTGCGTTTCGCCCAGTTGATATACCCAGAATGCAAGCCCGCGGCTAGCAGTTACTTCTGCATTTTTTTGTCGCAAACTTCCGGCGCCTGCATTGCGTGGGTTCACGGGTACTGCTTCAGGTTTACGACCCGCTGCAATGCGCACAACATTTTCTTCTTCTTTTTGTTGTTTGAATTTTTCAAATGCAGCAAAGGGCATGTACACCTCGCCGCGCACTTCCAACACATCGGGAACTGTGCCGTTCACTGCGGTGAGTTTTTTGGGAATAACGGCAATGGTGGAAACATTGGCGGTTACGTCTTCGCCAACTTTTCCGTCGCCACGTGTTGCGGCCTGCACCAGTACGCCTTTTTCATAACGAATGCTGACCGCTAGACCATCAATTTTTAATTCGCATACAAACTCTGCAGCTTCACCACTCAAGCCTTTTGTTACACGATCTCCCCATGCGCCAAGTTCCACCGTGTCCATGGCGTTGTCGAGGCTGGTCATGGGAACCGAGTGCTGCACAGGGTCGAATGTGGTGCTTGCGGTAGCGCCTACCAATTGCGAAGGCGAAGTTTCCGTGAAGAGATCGGGGTGTTCTGCTTCCAGACCCCGCAACTCACGTGCCCATGCGTCGTATTCGCCGTCGCTCACTTCTGGAGCGTCGAGGCCATGATAGAGATGGTTGTGATGGTCGATGAGCGCCCGCAGTTCCTCGACCCGAGAACGAGAAGATTTTTGGGCAGGAGCCTTTTTCACCACATGATTACGTTAGCGATCGGCTAGAACAGACTGCGCATGGCTCGCTTTATTCGCCCCTCATTCTCGGCCCCGCTGTGGGTGGCCCGCGTGGCTTGGGTGGCTCTTGCCCTCATTCCCCATGGCATTGCACCCACTTTGGCGAGCCATGGGCGCAGCGCGCAATTGGTGTTCACGCTTGCTGCGTGGGCGTTGTGGGGTCTTGGCACGCTCGCCATTTTCTGGCTGAGCCCATATTCACTCAGCGCCTTACGAATGGTGGCCCCGCTTGCCACTGCTGGGCTGGTGGGGTTTCTCTTTGCCAGCTTGTCGACATACGCCGATGTTGCACTTGGCGATGTTGCGTGGCCACTTATTGGCGTTGCAATTGGGGTACTAGCACTTGTGTGCATTTTTCTTCCTACATTCGGCCTACTGCACGTGCAAGCTTCTGCATATGGCGATGAAAAGCGGCTGTTGCTGCGTGTGCCTGCTGTCCAAATTGCACCCATTGCAGTGTCGTACTTGGCGATGGTGGCTTTTCCCCTTGCAACGTTATTTGCTGTTGCTGGTGAAGTGTGGTGGCTTGCTGCACTGTGCTTGGTACCAGCGGTTCTCATTTTTCGCGTGGTACCAAAGCGCTTGCATCGTTTTTCACGACGCTGGTTAGTAGTGGTTCCTGCTGGCGTTGTGGTGCACGATGAGCTGCTACTTGCAGAAACATTCATGGTGCGCACCACTGCTGTTACTCATGTTGAACTGAATGCAACAAGTGGCGAAGCGCTGAACCTCACTGGCGACATTGCTGGTGTGCGACGCCACATGGTGCTTGTTGTTCAATTGCGTGAGGCAGAAAAACTTGCGCTAAGCCCATACCTAGCAAAAATGTTGGGCACGCTCGACGCGTTGCACGTACACAGTTATGCAGTTGCGCCAACACTGGCTGGCCATGCACTTGCTGCATTAACCAAACCACCCGCAACTACATAAGAGTCGCTGGGGTCGTACAACACGGCGCTTTGTCCTGGTGCAATACGACGATGTGCTTCGTGCAAGGTGAGTTGCACGCGGTTGTCACTTAAAATTTCTGCTGTGCAGGGCAACGATGCGCCATGGGCGCTGCATTGCACGCGGTATTCGCCAGCTACTGCTTCGCCAGACGCCCACACCATGGCCTGTAGCGCAACACCGGTACGCATGAGGTCGGCATCGGAACCAACAACCACAATGCGATTCGCGGTGTCAACATCGACAACAAAACGCTTCTCTTCTGTTTTGTATAAGCCAATGCCACGACGCTGACCAATGGTCACCATTTCTACCGAGTCGACTTCGCCCACTTGATTGCCCGCCATGTCGACCACTTTTGCAGGGTGAAAAGGAATGCGGTCGCCAAGGAAAGTTTCACGACCACCTGTTGAGGTAATGAAACACACGTCTTGGCTATCGGGTTTGCTCGCAGTGCGTAAACCCAGGCGTTCTGCTTCTTTGCGCACTTCCGCCTTGGTCATATTGCCGACGGGGAAAAGTGTTCGCTGCAATTCGCGACCCGCAAGCATGTGCACTACGTACGACTGGTCTTTGGCGTCGTCGGCACCTCGGTGCACCCGCATGTCGCCATACGAGTTGGCAACAAGACGAGCATGGTGGCCCGTTGCCACTGCATCGAAACCTAGAGCGTCGGCACGCTCGGTGAGGCGAGCAAATTTCAGACCACGGTTGCATTCAATGCAGGGGTTAGGAGTGGTTCCTTCGGCATGAGCCGCAATGTAGGGCTGCACCACTTGTTCGTTGAAATCTTCGCTGAAGTTAAAAACCAAATGGTCGATACCAATTTGCTGAGCTACTCGTCGTGCATCGTCAACATCGGACACCGAGCAACACCCGGTATCGCTTTCGCCACCCCACAACCGCATGGTGACACCCACAACATGATGGCCGTCTTGTTGCAAGAGGGCAGCCGCTACTGATGAGTCGACCCCTCCAGACATCGCCATGAGAACTTTCATGGAATGGAGTCTAGGAGCGTTGATGCTCGCGCAGGCGGGCTACTGCCCTACCCAAAGTGCCCAGAGCCTGAACGATGTCGCCAGATGTAGTGGTGTGGCCAAGGCTCAGGCGTAGAGCCCCTTGGGCACGCTCGCGGGGCACGCCCATTGCGGCCAAAACATGCGATGGCTCCATGGCGCCACTGGCACAGGCCGAAGCGGCCGAAGCGCACAAATGCTCTTCGTCGAGCAGGAACAACAGCGCTTCGTTTTCTACCCCTTCAACACACACGTGAACAATGCCGGGAACAGCCAATTCGTTGGGCACAGTTTGGTGAATGCCACCAATGTTGTGCAGGCCGGCTAGAAGTTGCTCTTTCAATTCCATGACGCGCAGGTTTTCATTGTGGCGCTCGGTTGCTGTTGCAGTGAGAGCAGCCGTTGTTGCAGCAATACCGGCAACGTTGTGCGTGCCACTACGGCGATCGCGTTCTTGACCGCCACCAAAAATGAGTGGCTCAAGATGCACACCATTGCGCAAATACATGATGCCGCTTCCCTTTGGCCCACCGAATTTGTGTGACGACAAAGTGAGAATGTCGACGAGTGCAGCTAAGTGAGCGAGGTCGAGCCAACACGCACCTTGCACCGCGTCGGTATGCAAAATTGCGGTAGGTGCATAGCGGCGAACAATGCGCGACACTTCTTCCATGTTGGTAATGGTGCCCACTTCGTTGTTCACGGCCATCACCGACACCACAGGCTTCACACCTTCTGCATGCAAGCGGGTGAGTGTTTCCATGAGGGCATCGAGGTCGATGGCGCCATGCGGGTCAGCATCTACCACCACGCCACCAACGTGTTCTACACAATGCAAAACGGCGTGGTGTTCACTTGCAGAGCACACCGCTTGGGTTGACACGTGTTGCGATTGCAACCGACGAATGGCGCCAAATATGGCTGCGTTGGCGCCTTCGGTACCACCGCCTGTAAAAATAATTTCGCCTGCTTGGCAACCAAAGACGTCGGCAACGTCGTCGCGGCATTCATCGAGCACTTTGCGTGCGTCGCGAGCAAAGCGGTGCGAACCCGACGGATTGGCGTATTGCACATTGAGAAATGGCCCCATGGCCGCAATGGCTTCGGCGCGCATAGGCGTGGTGGCTGCATGATCGAGATACACCACATCATTTGCCATACGTGCAATCTATCTCTCGATGCGCTGTACTAGGTCTGTGAGTAACAACACGCCCCCGCTCTATGGCGACGCTTTTGCCGATGTCTATGACGAATGGTACGAACATGTCACCGATGCCCCAGCAACTGCACGTGCCTTGCACGCACTCGCGGGCGGCGGAAACCTTTTAGAACTCGGCATTGGCACTGGCCGCATTGCTATTCCGCTTGCCCAACTGCTTTCACCCGGGCGCAGCGTGTGGGGCATTGACGAATCGCAAGCAATGCTTGATCTGTGTCGTTCAAAGCTTGCCGACATGAACCCGAGCGTTGCCGAACGCATTCATTTACTTCAAGGCGATATGGCAGACGATTTACCCAGCGGGCCATTCAGCGTTATTTTCTGCACGTTTAATACTTTTTTCAACCTCGATTCCGAGGCGGCACAACGTAAGTGCCTACACGCCGTTTCTCAACGCCTTGCGCCCGGTGGTGCAGTGGTTCTCGAAACCGCAGTGCTCACCGGAGCCAATACAAGCGCCCCCACCATTGCTCACACTGCGCAGAGTTCAAGTGACTACGACCCCGAGACCCAAATTGGTCATGGCGTGTTTACCTCAGCGTCACTCGACGGTTCACTTGTTGAACGCCCATGGCGCATTCGCTATTCAACGCCTGTCCAAATTGATGAAATGGCAGCGGCTGCCGGACTCATTTGCACAGATCGTTGGGAAGATTTTGCTTTCGCCCCTTTTCATGCAGGTAGTGCACGGCAAGTGGCTGTTTGGAGACGTAGAGTTTAAGTAGTGAGTCAATTACGTCTAAACCCCCTAACTGGCCGATGGGTAACTTTGGTTGCCGACCGCGCAAAGCGACCAACCGACTTTGCACCGCGCCTGATGCAAGTAGAAGCCGACCCAAGCAGGGCATGCCCGTTTTGCCCCGGCAACGAAGAAGCAACGCCACCGGCGTTAGAGCAACACGACAGCGAAGGCAAGTGGACCCTACGCGTAGTGCCAAACCTCTACCCCGCTTTCGACGGCGATGGCAACCTGGCAGTACACAACCTCGGCCCCGTTCACACCATGGCCGACGCCAGTGGCATTCACGAAGTTTTTGTTATTACCCCCGACCACAATGCACGTGTTGGCACTTTTACCGACGATGTCATTCACAATGTCATGCAAGCTTTGAAGCATCGCTTTGAAGATCATGCCCGCAGAGCGAATGTTCGCTACACACAAGCGTTCATTAACCATGGCCGCGAAGCTGGTGCTTCACTCTCTCACCCACACGGACAAATTCTTGGCTTGCCATTTGTGCCGGGTGAAATTCTTGAAGAAGAACGCGCATTCGAGCGTTTTAAAGGTGGATGCATTTTGTGCACCACCATTGAAGCCGAGCGCATCGACAACAAGCGTGTCATTATCGACAACGAGCATGCATTTGTGTTGTGCCCGTACTGGAGCGGTGGTCCATATGAACTGCTCATCATTCCGCAGTCACACGACACACACCTCACCGACTCCACCGATGCTGTACTCACAGGCATCGGTAAAGCAATTCGCGACTCGCTTGCCATTATGTACGCAACGCTTGGCGACGTGGCCTACAACCTTGTCTTTCATACCGCGCCGTCACACCATGCAGGCAACTTCCATTGGCACATTCACTTGTGGCCAAAGCTCACCACAGCAGCTGGCTTTGAACGTGGCACCGGCGTACTCATCAACATTGTTCCGCCTGAAGACGCAGCATTTGAACTCAAAAGCGCTGCGGGCATTTAATGGCACGCATTACCGTTTCCATTGAACTTCCTGCTACCCCTGCGCGCGTATGGGAAGTAGTTGAACCCATTGAAGAGCACACCCAGTGGATGGCCGATGCTGTTGCAATTCGCTTTGTGAATGAACAACGCCGTGGTGTTGGCACCAAGTTTTTGTGCGATACAAAAGTGGGCCCCATTCGCCTCACCGACCACATGGAAATTACGGCATGGGAGCCTGAACGCTTAATGGGCGTTACTCACACTGGCGTTGTCACCGGTACCGGACAATTCACAATTGAGCCATCTGCAACTGCAGGGCACAGCAATTTTACCTGGAGTGAAGAACTGCACTTTCCTTGGTGGCTTGGCGGAGCAATTGGCGAAGTTGTTGGTGGGTCGCTTGTTATGAAAACTATTTGGCGACGCAACCTTAAGAAATTGCGCGCGTTATTCCTGTAGCAACACAGGCCAGCACAATTACTAGCCAAATTGGCACCTTGCGCCACACACCGAACACCGCAACTACCAAGCCCACAGCACGCGCATCTATTTGCAGATCGTGACCCGCAGTAAATGTGTCTTTCATAATGAGAGCACATAACAATGCAGCAGGAATAAGAGCAATAACTGCTTCCACTTGTGGAGGAAATTTGCGATCGCCAATAATGACAAAACCAAAAACTTTGAGGGCAAATGCACCGAAAGCCAGCACCAACACCACGGTCCAACTCATGAGTGTCGCGACTTTCGTTGTGCCGGCACCAATGCAATGAGCGCCACAACGGCCGATATCACGATGGGCGCACCAATAGGAAGAAACGGTGTTGTCGCTAGGCACACCACTGCCCCACCAATGCCCGCAAGTTGAGCTTTACGTGTTGACAACAACGGTGCAACCATGGCAACGAACGCAGCGGGGAATGCCACATCGAGACCATATTTTTGTGTGTCGAAACTATTTCCTACGAGTGCACCAATGAGTGTTCCTACATTCCAAAAGCCATAGATGCTTGCGGCCGTTACCCAAAAAGCACGCCTCTTGCGCTCAGGTGAGTTTTGTACCAGCGTCATACCGGTTGTTTCATCGATGGTGAACTGTGCTGCAGCAACGCGGTACTTCACACTTCCTGGCAACCACGGTGCAACGGCTACTCCGTAAATGGCGTTACGCGATCCCAGCAGCAATGCGCCTACAACAGCACTTGCGGCCGTACCGCCTGCAGCAATAACACTCACTGCGGAGAACTGTGATGCACCAGTGAACACCAACAGCGACATGGCCATTGCTTTTGGCACACTTCCGCCAGCGTTCACACACAACACGCCAAATGAAATAGCAAAGATGAACACGGCAAAGCCCAAAGCGACGGCTGGGCCCACTATGCCGTCGTAGTTCACACCTTCATGGGCGTGCTCATTGTGAGCATCCATATTTACTTTCCTTCGAAAGTGGCCTTACCTGGTCCGTTTTCTAGGAAGCTCTTCACACCGCTTTGGCTGTCTTTGCTATGGAATACATCTTCAAACGACTGCTTCTCTAGCGACAACCCGTCAGACAGCGACATAGACAACCCTGCATCAACTGCATGCTTAATGAGCGCACCAGCAACGGTGGCCCCCGCAGCAACTTGAGCTGCAAGTGCTAACGCTCGCACGTGCAGTTCTTCGGCGGGAACAATTTCATCGAGCAGACCAATGCGCAATGCTTCTTCTGACTGCACTTGACGACCCGTGACCATGATTTCTTTCGCACGGCTGGGGCCAACTAACCGTGGCAAGCGTTGTGTGCCGCCACCACCAGGAATGATGCCCAAGAGAATTTCTGGCTGCCCAAACGTGGCCTTTGGTGCACCAATGCGATAGTCGCACGACAAAGCAAGTTCACACCCGCCGCCAAGGGCAAAGCCACTGACTGCAGCAATAGTGAAAGCAGGTATTGCTGCAACAGCATTTAACGCATCGTGAAAGCCTTGGCCAATGCGGCGCGCTTCACTGGGTCCGCCAAATTCAGAGATGTCTGCACCAGCCGCAAAAATGCGCTCGCCACCCGTAACCACAACAGCACCTGGGCGGTTGTTGGTGAGGTCGTGTGCAATGTCGCGTAGTTCAGCTAACACAGCTTGCGATAAGGCGTTGACCTTGGGGTTGTTCAATGTAATAACGGCAACGCCATCGGCGCGGCGCTCGAGCAGGACAAGATTGTTTGAAGTCACCTTATGACGGTAGCCGTTAGGCCTCGACACCACGCAACATCTGGTCGGCTGCAGCCCAAGGGTCGGTGGTGCGACTGAGCACTTCGCCCTGCAGGGTTTCCCATTCGTCGCCAACGCACAGTTCACGAGCCTTTTGCTCTAAGCGGCGGGCAACAATTTCACGCAGTTCTTCACGCAAGCGAAAGGCCCTGCGTTCACGCAATTGGCCCGAGGCTTCAGCATATGCACGGTGCGCCAACACGGCATCCCAGAGTTCGGGAACGCCCTCACCCGTGGAACCCACTGTGGGAACAATGGTGGGTCTCCATGCATCGTGAGACAGGTCGGACAATTCGAGCATTTGTTCAACATCGCGGCGCGTTTCTTCAACACCCTTACGGTCGGCTTTGTTAATAACAAAAACGTCGGCAATTTCCATGAGGCCTGCTTTATTGGCCTGCACCGAGTCGCCCCAACCTGGGTTCAACACCACCACCGTGGTGTCGGCCTTGCCGGCAATTTCTACCTCTACCTGGCCAACACCCACTGTTTCAACAATGACCCAACTCCGACCTACAGCATCGAGCAGACGAATAGCTTCTGGTGTTGCGAGCGACAAGCCACCCAGGTGACCGCGCGTTGCCATCGAGCGAATGAAAACTCCTGGGTCTGTTGCGTGGTCTTGCATGCGCACGCGGTCGCCCAAAATGGCCCCACCCGTAAAAGGTGATGAAGGGTCAATTGCAATGACCGCAACTTCAAGATCTTGTTTGCGCAAGTGACCAATAACTGCACTAGTGAGTGTGCTCTTGCCCGAACCAGGTGCACCCGTGAAACCAACTGTGTATGAGTTGCCACTTTTTGGGTAACTTAACCTGCCAACAACGCGTGCTGGGTCGCCGCCACGTTCAATGAGTGAGAGCAACCGCGCGAGTGATGCGCGGTCACCGGCGCATGCAGCAGTAAATAATTCCTGAGGGTCCGAACTTCGTAGTGCCATTACTCAACTGCAATCACTTCAGTCACGCCGTCAACACGGTCGCGCATGATGCGTTCAATTCCAGCCTTCAAGGTTTGCGTAGATGCTGGACAGGTGCCACATGCACCCACCAAAGTGACCGTCACAACGCCGGTCTCTTCATTCACTTCACGCAAAACCATGTCGCCACCATCGGCTTGAAGAGCGGGTCTAATGACCTCGATGGTCTCTTCAACCTGTTGGCGCATGGAGCCTGGGGCAGTCGTTGTAATAGTCACGGTTCCATCTAATCAGGAACAAGCGCGAGTTGCCGATTTATACCGAGAAGTGGCAAGGTTGTATGTCATGTTCGGCTTCATTTGCACTGTTCTTGCCCATCAAGGTGGCTGGGACGAGATTTTATGGGTGCTTGTGCCCATTGGCATGATGGTGTGGCTGCTGCGTGTTGCGTCTCAGCGTGTTCGACGGGCCCAAAAAGACGTACTAGAGCCGAGTGATGTTGGCACCGAGGGTACAGAGTCGACCCACTAGGTCGTCGTAACCGCGGTCAATGTGGTGCACATCGGAAATGATGGTTTCACCTTCAGCAACGAGCCCCGCAACAACTAGTGCGGCGCCTGCACGAATGTCGGGAGCACGCACTGGAGCACCTGAGAGTTTGAGCTCGCCGCGCACCACTGCGTGATGGCCGTCGGTGCGGATGTTGGCGCCTAAGCGCTGCAGTTCATCAACATAACGGAAGCGACCGGGGTACAAATTTTCTGTAACGATTCCTACGCCATCGGCAACCGACAACATGGCAACAACAAGCGGCTTGTAGTCGGTTGCAATGCCGGGGTACGGAAGCGTAACCACGTCGATACTTTTCAACCGTTCAGGGCCAATAACCAAAATGCCATCGTGTTGTTCCACAAGAACAACACCCATGTCGGTAAAGCGTGTGAGCAACATTTCCATATGGCCGGCAATGGCACCGTGCACAACTACTTCGCCGCCAGTAATTGCAGTTGCTGCAATATAGGTAGCGGCTTGCACGCGATCGGCCACCACCGTGTGGTGCACTGCGCGTAATGTATTGCGCTCAACGCCATGTACAACAAGTGTGGAACTGCCAATACCTTGAATGTCGGCGCCCATTGCCACCAACATGTTGCACAAGTCGCCAATTTCTGGTTCACGTGCTGCGTTTTCTATTGATGTAGAACCTTTGGCAAACACTGCAGCAGTAAGAAGATTTTCTGTTGCGCCAACGCTGGGAAAATCGAGTGTGATGTTGGTGCCGTGCAAACGTTCTGCGCGGGCATAAATATCGCCGTGGCGCATTTCAAATTGCGCACCCAGCTCGGTGAGGCCACGCAAGTGCATGTCGATGGGGCGCGAACCGAAGTCGTCTCCACCCGGTAGCGCAATACGCACTTCCCCGAACCTGCCAAGTAGCGGGCCGAGCACGTTGACACTTGCACGAATGCGTTCAACCAGTTCATAAGGAGCGAAGAGCTGCAAATTGCCGTTGTTTGCAATGTGTAACTCTTTGGTGTCGCGACGATGCTCGATGACGAGACCAATAGACGACAACAATTCGCTCATGGTGGCGACGTCTTCAATATCGGGCACATTCGACAACACAAAGTTGCCATCAGCCATGAGGCAAGCGGCCATGAGCTTCAGAACCGAGTTTTTGGCCCCGGGTACGTCGACAGTGCCGCTCAATGGCGCACCGGGAGCCACCTTGATGCGTGCACCGTTTGACTTCACTCTCTCAGTATGCTCCCGCCGTGGAACGCACGCCGAACTTTTCCCACAAGTCACAGGCTCGTCGCTACTCATTCCAGCGCAAAATTGCCAGAAATAGCGCCGATTTCCCAAAATTAACAGAGTCCTACTGCACTGTGGTGGAAGAAACTCCAGCCGCAGAACCACAGGAATTGTCGGCTGGTCGCCACATCTTTTTACAAAAAACAGGGCCATGCGTTGAGTACAAACGGAGCGTTCATGTCCCAGCCGACACAAACGCTGATGCAACAGAGCACACGGAATGGTCTCTTGATATTCCGTGGTTCGGCTGGATTTTCCGACCACTCATTGTGCGCCACATCAGACAACGTCACCACACAGACCGTCGTCCGTGGTGGGCGCCGCCACAAACATTTACCGCTCACGAGACTCTTGTACTTGCCATGCTCGCCGCCGCATCAATGGTTGCTGCATTTATTAATACACTTTTTACGCAGACCGTTGCCTTTGCCGCTGACGAATTTGATGTGACGACTACTGAGCAAGGTGTTGCTGCTGCAATAGTTCGCTTGGGCATTGTGCTTGCTATTCCACTTGCCGTATTGGGCGACCGCATCGGGCGACAACGCATTGTGATTGCGCTTGCATTTATTACACCAGTTCTTGCTTCGCTCGGTGCACTTGCGCCTAACTTTGCCACCCTCGTTGCAACACAGAGCATTGCGCGACCCTTGGGTCTTGCACTCGACGTTGCCGTTCTTGTCATTGTGATTGAAGAGATGCCAAAGCACGGGCGCGCTTATGGCATTAGTGTTCTTGCACTCGCGAGTGGCTTTGGTGCCGGCTTCGCCGTGGCTGCACTTCCCCTTGCCGATCTCGGAACATCTACATGGCGCCTTGTTTATGTGTTGGCACTTGGATGGATCATTGTTGCGGTGAGTTTGCGACGCCGGCTCACCGAAACACCCAGGTTCATAGCCCATCGCACCGAACCACGGGTTTCTCGGCGCGAAACGTCGCGAAATACGGGCTATACCGCGCCGAGAACACTTTTGATGGTGGGGGCGGTGGCGTTCCTGGTGAATATTTTTGTGGCAACGGCGTCAATATTTCAGAATCGCTATCTCCAAGATGTACGCCACTACTCGGCGGTCATGGTTGCGTTGTTCACTTTCTCTACGGCTACTCCAGGCGCGCTTGGTCTCATCATTGGTGGAAAAATTGCCGATGCCAGAGGTCGGCGCCGCGTTGCCGCACTGTGCATACCGCTCGGTTCAGCACTCATTGGTTTGTCGTTTATGTTGTCGTCTGTTGGCATGTGGATGAGCGCTATCGCTGGCGGCATTGTTGGCGCCATTGCCTACCCTGCACTTGCTGTGTACCGCGGCGAACTCTTTCCTACAGGCAATCGTGCAACGTCGTCATTTCTCATTACCGTGGCTGCACTTTTGGGAGGAAGCATCGGCCTCGTAGGAGCAGGCTTGCTCGTTGATAGCGGATGGTCTTATGGCGCTGTCATGCTTTCTTTTGCCAGCATTTCGCTTGTGGTGTCACTTTTAATTGTGAAATTTTATCCTGAAACAGCCCATAAAGATCTTGAGGAGCTGAACCCACAAGATGCACACGTGCGTTTTGAGCGTTAGCAACAACTAGCGCAGGTTTTGACACCACTCACGAACAACCTCGGCAATTTCTGCATCTTTTCCCTTAAGGTCGTGCCGGCTCTTTTCAATGAAGTGCAGTGAAACTTCGCTCGGAATTTTTTTGACGTACTTTTTTAATTCTGCAGGTGAACCAAAGGGGTCGTTGGTTCCATGCATAAATAGAACAGGTACCGTAATGCGCGACAAGTGCGCAATGCGCAACTTTTCAGGATGTGCTGGTGGGTGCAAGGGGTACGAAATGAGCACAAGCCCACGCACTTTTAACGGGTCACCAAAAACTGGTGGCTCTCCCTTTTTTGCTGTGCCGGTATCGCCAGCAGCAGCCATCGAGCACATGCGCCCACCCATGGAACGCCCGCCAATCACAAGTGACGACGTACGCACACCGCTTGCTTTGGCAAATGTCTGAACCTCATCGCGCACGCACTTCAATAACACCGGTGCGCGATCGGGAGCGCGCTTGCCTGCACGGCGGTAGGGAAAGTCGAAGCGCGCAACTGGGACGGGTTGCATTAACTCTTCAATAGCAATGAGTGACGAATGGTCTGCGCTGCTTCCCGCACCGGGGAATAACACCAACCCCTTTGCGCCACTCACGACTGTTGGCTCAAAATGCGCCGCGCTTCGCTGAGGTCGGCAATGGCTCTACTTGCATCGCGTTCACTTGCACCATGGTCTGGGTGCACACTGCGCAACATCTCTCGAAAGCGTGAGCTGACTTCTTTTTTATTTGGCTTCACCGTGCCAGGTGGGAAGCACAAAATTTCTAGAGCCCACGCCCGCGGGTCGGAAATTGCGGTAATCGACGACGCGTTGCTGCCTGCCAAATACGAAATGAACGACGCACCAAATGGGCCACGCCAGGTCATTGCACGGCGCATCATTGGCCCGAGCGCACGCCGCGTTTCTGCGTTTAACCGCTCGAGTGCATAAATAGAACCCAGCACTTGTTGCAGTGGCGAACCACCCTCAGCAAAGACGAACTCTGCGGTGTCTTCCACCGCGATGAGTTGATGCCGGCTCATTGCAAGACCATGGCGGTCGGATTGGAAACGATGACGCAAGCGCGGCTGCACGATGCGTTCACCACGTTCTACCTGCAGGCTCAGGCGATGAATATCGGGGTGCATTTCCTCATCTACGTCAAACAGATGTCGTGCAACCACCGCTCCCAGCAAAATGCCACCGAAACCTGGTGCTGGGTCGGCAGGTAATACCAAATGACCAAGCGAGACTCGCCGAGTAGGGGTGATAGGCCGCGAGTGCCAGATTTCTAATTCGGCGAGAATCATCGGGAGTTCACGCTACTTGCGACTCAGACGTGAGGGCGTAACGTAACAAACAATCGTTGCGCAATTTCTTGTGCTGCTTGTTCATCGGGGAAATCGTTGCCGACAAGTGCGTCAGCAAGTTGATCGGCCATCTCCGATGCTTGACGCCACACAGGAACGGGTACACCAAAGGGAACTCCCCCACCCTCGATGTCGTCGAGAACACGCACCAAAATACCAAGACCATTGGCATCGAGTGGGTCACGTTGTAAACGTTCTGCTGCAAGAAACATTTGCGTGAGCGATTCACCAGAGACACTGGAGTCGCCAGCAGAAATGGTTCCTTGCCCCGAACCCGGGTTGCGTGCAGAGTCGACAATGGTGACATCGCCAGCTTCTACTGCATCGAGCAGGTCGTCTACTGCATCTTCTAGTTCAGTGAGCGTGACGAGCAATGCGCCTTCCCAGCGGTACGGAATATCGGATGCAACAAGTAGTTCCGTCAGACGTGAACGTTCACCCATCGACCAATCGTCAAGTTCATACTCGGTAATTTCCTCGTCGGTTGCTTCATTCAATTGCAAACGACGCGATTCACGCTGTGCCGAGTTTCCTTCTTCGGTACCTACGCCAAGTTTTTGTTCGAGTGCATCGAGCATTTCATCGGCGGCATCTTCGAGTTCACTCGGAACAACAACTTCATTGCCCACCCAAGCATGTGGAATTTCGGCATCGGCAAACATTTCTGCAACAGCAGCTCGCTGGTCGATGCTCCAGTCGGACAGGTCGTAATGGACACTCTCGGCATCGGGGTCAAGTGGGTTCCATTCGGACATAACTGCACGCTACAACGTAAAGATGAACTCACCAATCAGTTCGTATTCACGCAGCTGATTGTGGCGCAAGCGAAAACCGTGTCCTTCACCTTCCATGATGTGCAAAGCAACACTTCCACCAGCTTTACGCAAAGACTGGGCAAGCGTGATGCTGTGATTCATTGGTACTGAAGTGTCGAGATCGCCATGTAATAGCAGCACTTTTACCTGCGCCAATGTCTCCACTTTGCTCAACGGTGAGCGTTCGGCGTAGAGCGTTTCATTCTCGGGTGAATCACCCACCAAGACGGCAATGGAATGTTGCTCATAGTGCCATGAATGCTCTGCGGAATCGGCAAGGTCGACAACGGGGTACAACGCAATGACCCCTGCACAAATATCTGGTGCCGAACCAGCTGCATTTAACGCAGCAAAACCACCTGCAGAACCGCCCATCAAAAAAGTGTTCTTGGGCGTTGCCCAACCGTTGTGATGTGCATGTTGCACTGCAGCAATGAGATCGGCAGTATCGAACTCGCCCCAATGACCATTGAGCGACTGTTGAAAGTTGCGCCCGTGGCCCGAGGTTCCGCGGTGATCAACAATCATCACCCGTACTCCACGACCTACCCAATACGCAACACGTGCCATGAAGGTGACCTGCCACTGATCGGTTGGCCCGCCATGCACCCACACAATGAGTGGCTGCTCAGAAGATTGATTGTCTGCGGGAGAATACAAACGATACGGCATGTTGTAATTGCCACATTCCACTTTTCCTAGCGTTGGTTCCACCAACTCATACTGCGACCACGTACCGCCAGCACTTTCTACTTCACTAGTTGCCAACACTTCTCGCTCGAAAGTTGTTGGAGAGTAACGCACTACTTGCGTTGGGGTCACCGCGCCCGTGCGTAAAGCAAGAATGCCTGCACTGCCCCACTGCAACGAGCCATGTACTGCTCGCCCAATAGAACGCATCTCGCCTGTTGCCGTGCTCACTACAACGAGGTCGCCAAAACCTTCAAGGTTGCGCGCAACAGCAATTTCTGTTCCGTCGGGCGACCAACACCACGTATGTGCCCCCATTCCCCATTGCGGGTTGCCACATTCCACTTGCTCACCTGCGGGCAGAAGTGCCACCAATTCACCAGCAACAACTCGATACGGCTGGAGCCATCCGTTGATGTCGCTCAACACTCCTATTTCACCTTGTGCAGAAAATTGCAACTGCTGAAACGACACATCGGGGCGATGCAACACCACATGTGCTTCGCGCTGCGCAATGTGCGCAGACCAAATTTCCGATTCATCCCACGGCATATGTGGTTGTGACCATGCTTGCCAATACAACTCGTCGCCATTCCACACCGGGTCGAATACAAAGGCATGTGGTTGTGCAATGACATGCTCTTCACCAGTTGCGCGATGCACCACAACGAGCTCGCACAAGTTCTGTACACATGCCACCCACTCACCATTTGGCGAGATGGCAACCCCAAAGCGCGAGGCAGCAACAGGTGCTTGCGTGTCAATGCGACATGCGCTGGTTCCACCACGAGTAGCTTCCCAAAGCCCTCCTGTTTTTGCTGCGTACACAATGCCGCTGGCATCGGGCAGCCACTGGAAACATCCACCTCCAAAACCACGAGTCACACTCGGCGCTGGCTCAAGTTGCCACAGCTCTTCAGTGCCCTCTGGCACGCCATGTGTGCGCAGTTCAGCTTTTCCCTGTTGACTTGCCCCAAACACCAGTACATCGCCCCGAGGGCTTACTTGAGGCTCAGAAAGGTCTCTGGAGTCGAGACAACGCTCAAGGGGAACAGCAGGAATCTTCACGGGCATTAGCCCGAGGGTATCGCCGGCACTACGGTAGGGGGTGATGAACGAACGACGCCCGCAAAAGCCAGAACGCAATCTCGCTATGGAACTCGTCAGAGTCACCGAATCTGCAGCCCTCGCGGCAGCACGTTGGGTGGGTCGTGGCGACAAAAACGGAGCCGATGCTGCCGCCGTCGATGCCATGCGCACCGTGCTCACCACCGTCCCTATGGACGGCATTGTTGTTATTGGTGAAGGTGAAAAAGATGAAGCACCAATGCTCTTCAACGGAGAGAACGTAGGCGATGGCACTCAGCCACGTACCGACGTTGCCGTTGACCCTATTGATGGCACCATGCTCACTTCGCTTGGTATGGGCAATGCCCTATCGGTCATTGCCGTTTCCGAGCGCGACACCATGTTCGACCCAGGCCCATGTATGTACATGGAAAAAATTGTGGTGGGCCCTCAAGCAGTCGGTCACATCGATATCACGGCTTCCGCTACCCAGAACATCAAATGGGTTGCCAAAGCAAAAGGTGAATCGGTACGCGACCTCACGGTGATGATTCTTGATCGCCCGCGCCATAAAGAACTTATTGAAGAAGTGCGCTCCACCGGAGCACGCATCAAACTCATAAGCGACGGCGACATTTTTGGTGCCATTGCTACGTCGTGGCCCGATGCTGGCGTCGATATTCTCATTGGCATTGGTGGCACACCAGAAGGCGTGGTGTCGGCCGCAGCTCTCAAGTGCATGGGTGGAGAAATTCAGGGTCGCCTGTGGCCACGCGATGAGGAAGAGCGTCAATCGGCAATTGCCGCTGGTTACGACCTTTCCAAAGTGCTCACCTCAGATGACCTCGTCAAAGGTGACAACTGCTTTTTCGCAGCAACTGGCGTGACCGACGGCGAGTTGCTGCGCGGTGTGCGTTTCGACCATCGCGGCGCACGTACACAAAGTTTGGTCATGCGCTCATTGTCGGGAACCGTGCGACTCATTGATGCTCAACATCGCCTCGACAAGCTTGCAACATACGCTTCAGTTGATTACGCCTAAATATTGGCGCTCATCGGCTACAACAATCACTCAATAAGAAAGTAAATCTCCGTGGGTTCAGACCAAACAGCAGGGCCAGAGTCAATTGACTTTGCCAAACGCCTCGCAGCAGAAAATGCTGCCAAGGCGGCATCGCAT
>CAMCZG010000036.1 GCA_945886445.1 Bifidobacterium breve
GCTCGCCATCGCTTAAAGAGCGAACTGTCTGCACTGGCATTTGGTGTTGCATGGCTCTTGTTGCCCACCACCGCATACTTGGCATGGGAAACCTTCCACCCCGAGACAATGGCACTTCCCTTCCTTCTCATGGGCTACCACTATGCAACCTCGCGGCCAGAGGGAATAGGTAAACACGTCACTCGACATAATGTCATCACCATTGTGTGGATTGCCGTTGCGATGCTGTGGAAAGAAGATATTGCGCTCGCCGTCATGGGGCTTGGCATTTTGCTGATGTTTCGCAAGCGCTTTCGGTTTGGCGCAATTCTCTTTGGAAGCGCTGCTCTCTATTTCCTCATCATTGCAGTGTGGTTTGTGCCGCACCTTGCAGGAGACTTCAGTGCATATGGCGCCCTATACGGCAACTTAGGAACAACACCGACAGAAGTGGTGAAAACTTCACTGCGTCATCCATCGCTATTTATCGATCGCCTAGATCAAAATAATGCCATTGCCTATGCCGGGCGTATTACATCGCCACTTGCATTCCTCTCGTTACTGGCACCGCTCACCTTGCTCATGGGTCTCCCGCAGTACTTCATCAACATTCTCACCACTGCCGACTTCACCTGGGCAATGATGTATCACTACCAAGCAGTTCCCAATGTGGCCGCCATTGCTGCAGCCATTGAAGGCGCTGCATTTCTGCAAAGGCGTTCGAGATCATTGGGTCGCCTTGGCGTACTTGGCGTTGTGGTGTGTGCCTACATCGCTGCGAACTCTTGGGGGCTTCTCCCCTTTGGCGCGAAGTACAACACGGGTTATTGGCCACATGGAACTCGCGACAACAGTGGCTGGGAAGCTGCCCTCGACAGGGTAGGGCCAACCGATGTGGTGTCAGCTCACTACGCATTTGTGCCGCATGCGTCGCAGCGAGAAATTATTTACACATTCCCCAACCCGTGGATTAAAACAAACTTCCTCAATGACGATTCAAAATTTGTGAGCCCAAGCAAAGTGAAGTGGCTCGTTGTGAAAGACGGAACCCTGGGGCAAGCACCACAAGATCTCTTGAATCAATTGATTGCTCAAGGTGAATACGGCGAGGCACAAACCATTGCGGGCATTACCACCTACAAACGCCTGAAGCCTTAAAGACCCGACAGAGACCCTTCGCTTGATTCCACGTAATTCATCAAAATAGCAAGTTGTGTGCGGTTGGTCTTCCCCAACTT
Source organism: Bifidobacterium breve (assembly GCA_945886445.1). Classification (GTDB taxonomy): domain Bacteria; phylum Actinomycetota; class Acidimicrobiia; order Acidimicrobiales; family Ilumatobacteraceae; genus F1-20-MAGs119. The sequence goes on from CAMCZG010000036.1 coordinate 1,218, forward strand.
CGACATGATTTTCGATACGTGATTGCGTACCGTTTGTATATTCAGAAATAGGGACTCTGAAATTTCCTTATCGGTCAATCCACGCGCAATACAGTGCATGATGTCTTTGTCGTTCTTTGACAAGTGAGCAAGAGCAACAACACCGCTTTGCTCCAATACTTGCTCCGATGCATGTACTTGTGAAGTATCGATGCAAGTAGCCCCCGATGTCACTTCGCGCAAGGTGTTCATCAATAACATAGATGATCCCGACTTGGCAATGAAAGCTTTCGCCCCCACACGGTGCGCCTCAAGGAATGCGAGGTGCGAAACATAAGAGCCAAGCATCACCACTTTGCAGTTTGGCTGATGGTCTTGAAACCAACGAGCGAGGTCAAGACCGCTTTCTGTTTCCAACTGAACATCAATGAGTGCAACTTCTGGTTCCGTCACGAGAGCTTTAGCAATGGCCTCACGCATGTCTCCAGCCGAGGCAACCACGGAAAATTCGCTATTGAGCTCCATGAACGCAACGAGTCCGTCGCGCACCATTTCATGATCATCACATATCAAAACTTTTACCATTGTGTTCCCCGTTCGTTGTTTATTCATTGCTTCGCTTCAAAATTCACTTCACGATGAGTGCGGTCACCATGTACTTCATGCCCGTTGGGGTTTCTGCGTGGGTGAGTATGTGGCAATGCCAAGCCCACACCCCAACGTCTTGTGCCGTATACACAACCGTCCAACGTTCGCCCGGCGCCACATTGATGGTGTCGGCAAAGTACGGAGCGTCGAGCACTTTCCCATCGCGCGCAACCACAAGACCCGACGGCTGATGCATATGCATGGGGTGCGTTAAAAGGCCTTCATTGAAGTAATGCACCACCATGGTCTCGCCTACCTTGAGAGAATATGGCGCCGTTGCGGGAAAAGACTTTCCATTGAGAGTAAGCCCAATAGTGCCGGCATCGTTCAGCACCATCATCACTTCTTGTTCAGCTTTCCCGTCGGTGTCAGCCACCTTTGTGCCAGCAGCTGTCATTGCCAAGTCTTTCCAGTCGCCAATAATGAGAGCCCCGGCCAACCCATTGGGCACCTGCACCTGTGCATTGTGATGCGAGTGGTACATACCGACAGATGCTTCTAGAGCCTCGAACTCATATAGAAAGGTTTCACCAGTCAAAATGGGTTTCTGCGTATAAGGGTCAACACCATCCATTGCATTGGGCACACGAATGCCATGGAGGTGCATCGATGTGGACTCTGGCAATTCATTCTTCAAAACAATGCGCACTTTGTCACCCACGTTGACGTGCATGACCGGGCCAGGAATTTGACCGTTGTACGCCCAACCCTTCACAACCACGCCAGGTTCTACTTCCCAGTCAATAATTGATGCCGTTAATGCAAACTCTTTCACTCCATCAGAGCCGATCTTTGGTACAAGTTCCTGGTTGCCTATTCCCTTTGTTTTCTCTGGGAACCTCAAGGCAACATCTTCCATTGCCTTATCCATTTGAGCGGCAGTCATCACTGCAGTTGTTGGAGTGACCGATGAATTTGCGGCGCCAATGTTGAGAGTTGCCTTCATACCGCTCTCGGCATGACCAGGAACTTCGCAAATGAAGTCGACGGCTGAATCAATTTTTCCCAAGTTCAACGTTGCAGTACCCATACTCAAAATATTTGGGGTCTTCTTACCAAGTGCTAGCACCGATAAATTGTGCTCAACAGATCCGATGTTGTGTATTTCAATAACAACAATTCCTGCTGGCACCACTGCAGGGTCAAGAGTCACTTTGAACTCGCTCAACGTTGCATGAACTGTTGTTGTAACAACACTCGAAGATGATGTGTCACCTTTTGCAACGGCAACAACGCCCAAGGCACCAAGTACAAGAACAACTGCTGCAGTAATTGCGAGCATCATGGAAAGAAGCAATGTTCCAGATTTATCATTGCGTATTGTCGATGTATTCATATACATGACAGTACGTCAGATGTGCATATAACAACTCCGTTAAAGAACGCGGAACAGGCGTCAATTGCGTCACGGTATTTTGACTATTAACACCATTGTCATGCGACTAATGAGGCACGACTAACACATTTAAATCTTGCGCGAGTGACCTTCCCAGTACGGAGCACGCAATGGTTTCTTCTGTATTTTTCCCGTTCCTGTGCGCGGAATTGATGCAATGAAATCAACGGATCGCGGAGCCTTATAGCCAGCAAGCAATTCACGACAATGCGCAATGATTGCCGCAGCAAGTTCAGCTGATTCTGCAATGCCCTCTTGCACCTGCACGAGCGCTTTTACGCTTTCGCCAAACTCTTCGTCAGGCACGCCTATCACTGCAACATCTTCAACACCTGGGTGCACAGCGATAACACCTTCAATTTCGGCTGGGTAAATATTGACTCCACCACTAATGATCATGTCGATCTTGCGGTCAGACAACCATAGATACCCATCGGCGTCGATGTAACCCACGTCGCCGGTGGTGAAAACACCTGGCTCTAAGTGAGCATCTTTCGTCTTGCCTTCATCGTTGTGATACGAGAAATCGGTACCCATCTTGTTACGGAAGTACAAGGTACCTTCGCTGCCTTGTACAACACGCTCATTGGCATCGTTCAATACAAGTACTTCAACGTTGTCGAGTGGCTTACCCACGCTTCCGCCTTTTTCGAGCCACTCTTGCGAGCTCACTGTTGAAATGATGGAACCTTCGGTGCTGCCGTAGTACTCGGTAATTTTCGGACCCCACCATTCAATGAGGCCGCGCTTCACAGCCGGTGGGCAAGGTGCAGCACCATGCCACACCGTGCTCATTGCTGCGCCTTCAAAAGTGTCTTTCACTGCTTGTGGCAAGTCGAGCAAGCGTTTCATTTGCGTAGGCACCAAGTGCACGTTGGTACATGCATGCTCGTCAATAAGGCGCAGTATTTCTGCAGAGTCGTACTTGTGCTGCATGACGACCGAAGAACCGCCCACCATTGGGAAGAATGAAAATGCCCATTGTGCTGAATGGTAAAACGGCCCACACAACATGGTGCGCCCGGGAATTGGCAAGAAGTTAGAAAACCCTGCAGCAATGAGTTTCATAATGTCGGGCGTAAGCGCCATTCCCCCCGACAATGAACCACGCACACCTTTTGGTCGGCCTGTTGTGCCAGAGGTATAGAACATTGGCCCACCGAGCATTTGGTCGAGTGGCTCAGCATCACTTGCACCTGCAATGAGTGCTTCGAACTCTACGAAGTGCGCATAGTTACGTACAGCAGCATCGGCACCGCATTGAATACCCACAATATGTTGCACACTTTGTGAACGTTCATCTTTCATTGCTTCAGCAACTGGGCCTTCATAACGCGAATCGACCAACACGACTTTTGCTTGTGCATCGTTGAACACATAGGCAAGTTCATCGGCAACCCAGTGCCAGTTGACAGGAACATAGGTCCAGCCGCCATGAGCACAAGCTTGAGCAATTTCAAACCACTCGCACTGATTGCCCGCCACCACAGCAACAGTGTCGCCAGTTACGAGACCAAGGTCGCGCAGGCCATTGACCAAACGATTCACTCGAAGGTCGAGGTCTGCCCACGTAACAGAACGAGATTCATCAATCAGCGCCACATCGGATCCGCGATCGCGCGCAAAGTCACTGGTTAAAACTGCCATAACTACCCCCTAAAGATGTTCAAATCTTACTTCGCCTACCCCACTGACGAGAATTGACACGTAAAATGGCATAGCCCATGAGTACCACTAGCCCTGCAGGTTTTCGCAACGACATTCAAGGCATTCGTGCCATTGCTGTGGCACTCGTGGTGGTCTACCACGCTGGCGTTGTCATGCCTGGCGGGTTCATAGGGGTCGATGTTTTCTTCGTGGTGTCGGGCTTTGTCATTACCCGCATGCTGCTAAAGGAATTCGACGCCCAAGGGAAAATCAGTTTCCGCAACTTTTACCTGCGCCGCATCCGCCGCCTGCTTCCTGCTCTTGGTCTCATGCTCGGCGCAACGCTTTTACTCTCCGCATTTCTCGCTGCCATTGCAGCTCAGCCCATAGCAGCACGCACTGGTGCATCTGCTTCGCTCTTTAACGCCAACACCTACCTGCACCACGTAGGTGGCGGAGGCGGTGGGTACTTTGGTCTCAACGCTGAAGCCAACCCTTTCTTACACACCTGGTCACTCGCCGTTGAAGAACAGTTCTATTTGTTCTTTCCAGCGCTTCTTGCCATCGCTTGGGCCATTGCTACGCGCCTTCGCACAAACCACCGTGCTTTCCTTGCGGTCTTTCTCGCTGTCATCGGCGTACTTTCTTTCGTTGTTTCACGCACCATGACATTTAATGGCGGCAAGTCGGCAAGTTTTGCTTTTTACTACGCACCTACACGCGCTTGGGAATTTGCTGCAGGAGCGATTCTTGCCTTAGGTGCAGTCACACTTTCTCGCATCAACACGTTTAATGCCTACCTGCTGTCTGTACTTGGGCTCGCTTGCCTCGCATGGGGAGCATGGGGCTTCGACAAGCGCACGCCATTCCCTGGTAACGCGGCACTTGTTCCTGTGGTGGGCACCATGTTTCTTATTGCGGCTGGCGAATCGCAATCGCGCAACTTCATTACTTCTTTCCTCGGCAGCCGTCCGATGCAAAAAATTGGCGACTTGTCATATGGCTGGTACCTCTGGCATTGGCCTTTCATCGTGTTTGCCTATGCAGTCTTTCCGCAAGTACGTGGTGCCCGTGGAATTGCGGCAGCGCTTTCTTTTGTTCCCGCTGCGCTCTCATACAAACTTCTTGAATCACCCATTCGCTTTCGCAAGAACCCAGCACCACGGCGCACGCTGCTACTTGGCGCAACATGCATTGTGGTTCCACTCATTGCCGCAGTTGCGCTCAACACCTCGCACGACCGCGTGAGTGCATCAAGCCTCTACGCCCCATTTGCTCTACATGAAGACGTATTACGCGGATGTAGCACACCCACCCCCATGGGCATGCGTGAAAAAGACAACTGCTCTTGGAATGTGAAAGACGCCAAGGGCACCGCAGTTCTCATTGGCGATTCCAATGCAGGGCAATTCACCGAAGGCTTCGTGGCCGGCGCCAATGCTGCCTCGCTCAATGCAAAGGTTGCAACTCAATCGTCGTGCCCGTTTGCCAACCTGCGCCTGTGGGATTGGAGCAAAGAAGACACCACCTGCAGTTACTTCGTTTCTAAAACTCTTGCTCATCTCATTGAACTGAAACCGCAATACGTGGTCATTGCTTCTGCTTCAGACAGTTACATCAAGCAGAGCTATTTCACTTTCCGCTCTTCCGATGGAAAAACTCTGTACACCACCCCAGAAGAAAAAGCCCTTGCACTTCAAGAGGGTCTCATCAAAATTGCCAACATCTTGCGGTACCGCAGCATCAAGGTCATCATCGTTCACCCGGTTCCCAAATTTGCACGCTGGGCACCCATTGGCATGGCCCCCTTACGCATTCTTGGCCCTAAAAAATGGATGGATACTTCCATTACCCAAGCCGATGCTCAAGCAGCGCGCAAGCTTGCTGTTGAATCGGAAGAAATAGCCGCCACCGAGTCGAAAGCCACCACGCTCGACCTCTTCAGCGAACTCTGCCCGAATGACCCATGCAACAGTATCAATGGCTCCGAATGGGGCTACCGCGACTATGGCCACATCAGCATTGCCAAAAGTAAGAGCCTTGCGGGCACCTTCCAGCGGGTACTGAGCAACTAAAAAGCGTGAATGGGAAGAACGAATAGGTACGCGGTTTTGTCTCTTTCAAAACCTCTCTGGTTACCATCACTAAAACTTTGTTGCCACGCTTCGCCGCTACTGAATTCAGATGAACTCCAATAATTTGGAACAAAGTCCCACGTCACTCCATTAATGAGTGGCCTACTTGTTCCGGTGGGAATTCCCTGGCAAGAATCCACGAGGTTTGCGGGCCCAGGGCGACCCTTGAAGAACTCATTACACAACGCATTGAGTTCCTTTCTCGACGGCAAAAACCAATCACCTGACTTTGTGGAAGCGGTCGCATATTGTTTCGCAATTTTTGCTGCATCACTTGCCACTGCACAATACTGCAAAATAATTTTTGAAGTGTTCCAATTGCCACTTCCAATTTCAAGGCTGGTCTCACGTTCAGCAGGACTCATTAATGCAGTTCCATTGCACCCAAAAGGTGCCTGTACACCTGGAAATTTCCACGTAGATGGAGCAACTCCGTCGGTAAGAGCCACTTCAAGATAAGAACAAGTTTGTTCCAAATTAACTCCACATACAAATGGAGAGTCAGCCACGTAAAAGACCACGCCTCCCCCTGGCCCAATGTCTCGCAGTTTGTATTCCGTATTTGCTGAATCAGAACTGGAAACGTCATTTCGTAAGCGAGTTGAACTTTCTCCGCAAGCAGTTGCCAGGGCCAACAAGGTAGCCAAAAACAGACATTTGAGTCGCACACTTGCCATTCGATTCATCATGAGTTCTTGCACACTGACAAATTGGTCCCACTTATCTTTGGGGAGATACAAAAACTACGTACAGGCCGTACTTGCCCTTCAACCGATTTCAAAAGACGCGTTTGTGCCCCAACTTGAAGATCGGGCAAAAGTGCTGTGGTACCAAAAATCTGGGCCATTCCCAATTTCGCACCAAATTGCGAGGACGACCAATACACGCCAGGCGCAAAATCATTTCGCAATGTTTGCGGTCCGGTGCAGGGTTCATCGAACCAACCTATTTGCCGGTTCCGCGCGTATTTGCATAGTTCATTGAGTTCTAGCGACGACGGAACGTACCAATCTGAATAACCACCACCGCGATACATGCTTACTTTCTTAAATATGTTGGTTGACGAACTGCATTGATCAAGAACACTCTTTGTATTAATGCTTCCGCCGCCGAGTTTTGTGAGATCGCTCTCACCCATCTGAACGTTGTCGCAGCCCCAAGTGCCATTTGCGGTTGTGTCCCAATCTTGCGGCGCGACCTCAATGAAGTTGCGTGCTTTCCCCGTCAGAGAATCATCAAAATAGCTATTTGGACCCTTCATAATAAACACAGCGCCACCACCTGGCCCAATAGCTCCCGTGTAACAAGTTGCGTAAATTAAAGCAGAATCAATAGCGACGCCATCGGCCACGAGAGTTTCACACGAAGGTTGAAAATTGACGATGAAGTCGGAAGATGTCGCGGGGAAATAACGATTGTCGCCCCCAAATATTGCACGTAGAGTGCATCTGCCAGGCAGGGGCGCAGTAACAGTCGACTGATTTAATGTGCAATTGCTGAGCCCGCTATCGATAATCTCGTACGTCGCATCAACAAGATTTCGTGAATCTGTTGAAATTGCCAACTGGTGAGGCTTCTGATGAACTCCGGCAAATTCAAATTCACTGTCAGCCCTATAGAGTCGAATAGGGGATTTATCGAAGTAAATGGTTGTTGGCGCAGAGAACAAGTCACTCATATCGGCAGCAGATTTAGTCTTTGCCCTAATGACACAACTGCCAACCGCATCCGAGATCACTTCATTTTTCACTACGCGACATTTTGCGCTACCACTGTCAACAACCTCATATGTCACCAAGTTGTCGGCAATTGCGTCACCCTTAGACAACACATGAAACTTGAAATTTGATCCAAATAGAATGCGCCTCAGTGGATAAATTTGGAGAGTTTCAGAATTCGACGGGCCGATATAACGAACGGGATGGATCCATAGGGGTCGAAATGCGTCTGTTGTAACTTTTTCTGGACCCGACTGAAATTTCTTTAAATCAGCTTTGCCATCGTTAAAGAGAGACATTGTTGAAGACCAATAATGAGTCTTCGTAATTCCCGTGCTATTCGGCTCACTGCCATCAGGTATCCAGCATTGGATTCGCCGAATATTGAAGTGGAAAAAATCACACACTGTTTGCAATTCGTCATATGAAGGAATGTGCCAATTCATTTCACCATCAATATTGATTTTGACAACTTCTGATGCAGCACGACATCCAGCGGCGGCCATAAGACGGGTGTTTTCCCAACCCGTACCAATGGCATTTGCGTTCGGGATGACCTGTTTTTCACATAAAACCAATTTGGGGTCGTCTATTGACGAACCGGATAACTCATCAGGCAGTTTTGCGACAACATTCGCACCCCACCCGATTGGGGCAGCCTCTATAAAACTCCCCCATGCTTGAGGTTTTTTTGCCACGTGCACAACGACGCCACCCGAGGGTCCGATGTCTCCTCGTTTACACCTCAGGCCGTACCTACACGCATGATCTACCGCTACGACTAATTCCTTTTGTATAGCTGCATAACCTGCAGCTGCTGGAACGGATGCGACAATTCCGCAGTAGCCCACATCGTTGAAGCTCAATACCATTGTGTCGACATTGAGTGCACAGCCCGTGTTGTAAGTCTGAGAAAACTCATCTGACAAGACGTAACCTATATTTCGACCACTAACTACCGAAGCTTTGGGAATAGTTGCGCTTTTGTCTTGAATAAAAACGATCTTTGGTATATCCCAAATGATTTCCTCAGTTTGAATGACCGTTTGTTTCACCTGCATGCTTCTCATGTCGGTAGCACTACCTGCTACTGGAAGCACGGAATCACTCACTGCAATAGTGCTCTGAGGCGAGACAGTTCCCTGCCCACTACTGCTTCCACTCACTGGGGTCGCGGAAGGCGAATTAGTATTCTGCGAAGTCACAGTTGAATTGACAACAGTCGTATCAGAAGCAACCACATTAACTTTTGCCCAGCGTGCCTTGCCTTTGAATACTCCACACACGTAGTCATCAGACTTGATGGCTCGCACTTCTCCTAGTTTTTTACAGGTCGTCTTTCCTTTGCCCGGCAGGGAGACTGCTACCCATTTTCGTTTTTTTGAAGTGCTACTACAAACATAGTTGAGACCTTCAGAAGCCTTCGCTGCCCCAAGTCGACTACAGCTACTGCCGACGAGAAGATTCGAGTTACGCACACGAGAGTCACTGCATGATGCAGCAAACAGAAGCACGCCAACTAAGACGAGCCCATTAATTTTACGGAAAAGCACTGCTGCTTATCCGACTTTTAGATGCATGGTCGTCTTCTTCTTGCTTTTCTTTCCCTTGACTTCCACAGTCAAAGAAATTGCCAGAGCGCAGTCACCTTTTCCTATAACAACAACTTCAGATTTCTTTATTTGACATATTTTACGAGAGACGGGCAAAACTTTTGCCGAGTATCCAGAAGTCTTCAATTTTTTATACGTCGTGGAAGCCACCTTTTTGAACAATAGCGAAAGTTGTTTATTCGACTCTTTGTCTTTCTGATGTCCGAATTCAACACTAACTTCGGGTTGTATAGCGACTTCTTGAGCAATTTGCTGCTCTACTTGCTTGGTACTGAGCGTCTTTATGCTTCCCGCAGTCAAAGTACCACCAGGAGTTATCAACTGAATTGATGCCGATTTGTCAACAAAAACTGGGGAATCTTCCTTGACGTCAATTGAACTCAATTCGCCGTCTGGGCCTACACCTACTGCAGTGAGCGTATGTTTTACAGAAGTATCCGTTTCAATTGCACACGTTGTTGCGGGAAGCACAATCTCACATGTAGCGCCACCAGGTGATGACGTAATTCGAACAGAATCCGAATCGGTGTTCATCCCTTTCACATCAAGACCCACAACGAGTCCAGAAGGTGACGACGAAATACTCACTGAATCTGGAACTTCGGGTGGCGCCGTGAGATAATACACGCGAGTGAAAACTTCAGACGTACCACCGGAGTTTTCCGCGACGGCCGTCACCGTATATTCCTTACCGCGAGCAGAATTTTGTAATACGCACTTTGCCGAGGCGGCAGTTGCAATGCACGAATAGTCTCCCGGAGACGCTGTCACTCGGTATTTTGTAGCTGGTGAAGAATCAGCATCAGGTAAAACCTCGACCACGATGTCTCGATAATTCGTCGTCAGAATAACGTCACTTGGCGCTATCGGAACAGCAAGAGGAATGACGCTCACTGTTTCCAACGATGGGATTGACGGCCCAATTTTATTATATGCCGTTGCGGTAAATGTGTAGCTGAAACCCACTTCCAACTGGTCAATGGTGCAAGACACATCTGGCACGACTATTTCACACGACATATTGTCGCCTATCGACTTCACCACGTATCGAGTTGTATTCGGATCTGTCGTGCGCGCAACTTGAATTGTGGCCTGCTCTTTTCCAAGCACAATCGAAGGCTGACGAGGACGCTCGGGCTCAGCGATGGGAGTACGTGGAGTACTGAGCGCGGAATCTACCGAAGATCCGCCATTATTGAATGCCTTGGCGGAAACTTCATACGGGATGCCATTGGTAAGTCCGATGACGTCGCAGGAAAGGCTGGGAAGCGTCACGGTGCACGTGGCGTTACCTGGCGTTGCAGACACAACCCAACCATCTACAGCTTCGGTGAGCGACTTGATCATCAACACAGAGAGGAGCGACTTGCCATTATCGACAGCAGCTATACGTGGCTGCGATGGTGGTGAATACACCAAGACAGAGTTTGATATTGCTGAGGACGTCGATCCACCACTCAAGTTAGTTGCTACCGACTGAAAGCTGTAAGGCACATCTCTTAGTGCCGTCACCATTTCGCATTCTGTAGCTGGGAGAACAATGCTGCAAGTGAGTCCGCCAGTTATTGAGTTCACTGCGATACTTGTAACTGAGCCACCGCTCCCAGGCACTGCTTCTACGAAAATGCGCGAATCACGAATTTTCGCTACAGCCGTTGGCGCACCTGGCAGGAATTGCGGCTTAATGGTTTTTGCAGCAGACGCCGGCAATGAATCACCACCATCGTTTTTAGCTATTACTTTGACCGAGTAAGTGATTTCGCCGTCTAGGCCGACGATGTCGCAATTCAGCGCTGGAGTTACAAGAACCTCGGAGTTTTTCACGTTTCCATTAGAGGTACATGAACCAGCCACTGTTGAATCTGGTTTATATGCAGTTGCAACATATTGAGCAGCAAGACCACCCGTTGTTTCACGGTCCCATAAAACGTTGATAACACCTTTCGACCCTGCTATTGAAACCGCGCCGGGGGCCCCTGGCGGAGCCAAAGAACGCACGGCGAGTAAAGGTGAGTTGGTTCCATCCACCTCGTTAACGGACCTGACATATACGAGATAAGACGAGGCATTGTCTAGATCGTTTAAAGTGCATCTCGTTGTCTGTGGATCTACGGGACAGGTTGATCTCTTCACATCTATGTTCCCTTCTTTGACCCAAAGTTCATAGGCTGTAATAGGTGTTTTAATGCTTGCTGAATCAGTAGTACTGATGCTCAAAGTTACAGAGCCATTGCTGCGACGATATATAGAAGCCGTGGCAGCAAGAGGCGCTCCAAAGGGAACAACGGTCTGTGTAACAGACCTACTTGACAAATTTCCAAATTCCGTCAACATAGTTGCCGAGTAACTCGAGTTATTCACAAGAGACCCGATTACACAAGATTTGGTAACGGGATCAATTTTGCAGCGCACAGGAATTGCTGAAGTACCTTGAGCCACCACTTCGCCGAAATAATCATAATCGGCATTAAGCGTTGCTATAGAAAACGTCACTGACTTACTTGTAGAAGAAACACTCACGCCCTGCGCTGGTGGAGGGCTTACGCCAGCAGTGGTGACTTCGCGTACGAGAATCTCAGACGAACGACCCTGATCATACGCAGCCGCATATATTTTGTGCGTTCCTGGCTTGAGTTTAAATGCACTTGAAAAAGTGCATTTATCGCTCTTTAGCGGCAATTCGCTGTAGCTCTTAGGTGCCGTCGCTGGGTCTACATCACATCGTGCGGGGGTACTTTCATTCGAAGAAATTGCATTCATTCGAACAATTCCATTAGAAATTGTTGTAATGAGAACGATCGGTTTTCGCTCACTCGCAATTCGGTCCCAAGAATACGGGTCAGCTTGACCAGCTTGATCGGTGAAAAGGTATTGTTCGCCTGGCATTAAGTCTCTGACGAACAGCACACTTGCCACTTGTGGAAGGAACGATTCGAATGTTTTCACTTCCCAGAAATCACATTCGTCCAGCCAGTTGCAGGAACGGTCTAGACGACCACAAGCAAAGTACTGCCATAAAAAGTCGCGCGAACCGAAGAATGTTGCATTCTTCCCGGGCTGAGCCATTTGATAGTTTGTCGTCACCCCCCCAGATATTCTGTCTGCAAGGGTTGGGTATCGCAGAGGCGCAACAGCCGGACCAAAGTTCACCACCTTGATTGAAGCCATAGAGAATGGCATCGGCTGACCATTCAAAATTGCGCTGCATCTTTCGCCATATTGCCGACTGCCGAACTCATTATTACAAGTGGCCAGTCGGGTTGCATTCTTAGTGCCCGAATTAAACTCATCCTCGCATGATTTTTGATAGGCGGCAAAAAAGGCACTCCCCCAAAGAAAACCACCGTTGTAGTGATATCCCTTGAGACTCGTAAACCCATTGTGATCAGTCAATGCAGCATTGTTATTTTGATATTGAAGATTGTTATCTAGGGAACCCGTCGGACTATTAGCAGCAGCAAGAGAAGTTCTTGACCACACATAGCCAAGGTCGCCGCCAAGTCGATTCACCAATTCTTTTGCACCAACTGCCAAGAGGTACTGACTTGGCGTACCACACGCATTGAGCGCATTTCCACAAATTGCAGCAGAATCCCAATTATCTATGAGGCCCGCTTTACTACTTGCCGCTGGACTAGCAACTGAAGTGCCACTTGTCGTTCCACTTGCTAATTCATATACCTCGGGAACATGCCATTGGTCGGTTCCCAGCTGGGCGCGACTGTCAAGAGCCACATCGTAAACACAGTTTTTCAAATTAACAGTTTGTGTCGCGACTTTCCAGCCCAAACCGTCAGCGTTGTGTGATGCGGCAGTGTTAGTTATCGGTGATCGGTTTGTGAAACACGTATGAATTGCGTCGTAATACACTTTCGGTGTTGTGGCACGGTTCGCAGCTCCAGCGGTCCACATGCGATTTGTGCGTGTATCTAAAGTCTGACCTTGCGGAATTGAAATTTGCCCAAAGAAGGAAATATCCTCAATCAATTTTTGTGTTTCTAGAGCTGCCACATTCAACTTACGCAAATCGAGAACTGAATTCTCACTATAAACTCTGAAAGCTTCCTTGAAAGCAGTCAATTGCAACGCCTTGACAGCAACAAGAGTAAAATACTCTGCATAGGCTTGCCAGATATCTGTATCTTTCTTCGTCAAAAAACGTTGATTTGCCTGTGTGCAATACTGCATGTATGCAAGCAAACCTGAACCATAACTTGCATTTCCCATTATGGTTCTATTCAGCGTGGCGATCACTGTATCAAAAGCTGTGCTATTGCCGAGAGTTCTGTACACATTTGTTAGCTCAACTACTTGCATTGGAGAAAGAGGAATTTCAGTTTTCTTCTCGATTATCTCGTTAACGATGCCTGTCGCAATACCATCTTGTTTATTAAAGAGTGCATTAAATGTCGTATCAATAACGTCAATTACTGCAGTCAACTCAGTGAACCTGGATCTTTTTTCATTCCCACATTGCTGTTTGCCGAGTTCAGAAACAGCGGCCGCAATTAACGTTACTTTGGTGTCAAGTACGCGAATTTGCGCTGCAACCGCATCAACTTTTGCGTCCAACACTGCAATAGCCTCAGCCAACTTTGCAATAGCTGCAAGTACCGCTGTGTTATCGGCTCCGCCTCCTCCAAAAAGTGCAGTTATCTCTTTTGGCATCCCAGGGATCGCTCCAAGACCCTGAGCAATTCCGTTCATCACTAGCGAGCTTGCCATGCCGGCCAAGATTGCACCGTTACGCACTTCTGGAGTATCGGTTGCGTCGGTATCGGTCTGGCTTCCAGCTTCAGGTTCTCGGGCACCACACGACAACATCCCCATGACCATCGAAGCGGTCAAAACTGCACTCAATAATTTCTTTTTCACAGTAAACCCCATATCTCCAGGATAAATTCAAATTTATAGTAAATCTAGAGAAAAAGCCAGTCGCCTCTTAATATTGGACTCAGCGCTGCAGTATCAACAGAGCTTCCGACCAGCCGCACCGGTGGTTGATAATGACTACTATTGGCACATGACAACTGGAAGATGCCTATGTGGAGCCGTAACGTTTGAACTCGTAGGAGACCTGCTTGCAACAGCCGTGTGTCATTGCGACCACTGCCAGCGCCAAGGTGGTTCAGCTTTCTCAGTGAACCTTGTGGCCCACGAGTCACAACTCACTGTGAAGGGTGAATTGAAGACCTATGAAGAGCGCGGCGAAAACAATGACGACGTTTATGTGCGTCGCAAGTTTTGCCCACAGTGCGGTTCGCCCATTGTTTCGGAACTCTCAAAGTCTCCAGGCATCATCGCGGTGAAAGCCGGTGTGCTTGACGATAAATCGAGCGTGAAGCCCACCGTTGAAGCTTGGTGCGTAGACCGTCAGCCGTGGGTCACGCTTCCCGAGATGGCAATCTCGATGGAGCGCGAATAGCTCTCGGCGCATTACAAACAATGGTGGGCGTTGAGGGACTCGAACCCCCGACATCTTCCTTGTAAGGGAAGCGCTCTAGCCAACTGAGCTAAACGCCCGATGAATCGGAAACGCCAATCTATCGGGGATTTTCCCCATTTGACAGCCCAACCACCGGCGGCGGCAAAGGTTTTTTTGCATCAAGTTGTTGACGCTCCACCCGTAGTTGGCCTAAAAGCTGATCGGTCGTTTCATTACTAATAGCAATGCCGAGTTCAAGGCGAAACTGCACCTCATTTGCCACATCGGCACCGTAAGCAAAGCCCGTGGTTTTCGTCTGAGCCGACACTGCAAAGGTGGTGTACCCATCGGGGTGATGCTCACAGGCCATGAGTTTGGAATAGGGCCACTCTTTGTTGTTGGTGTCGCCACGAAACATGGCGCGCTTATTAGTGATGAGCACTTCCCCATCGGAAATGGATGTAATGGATTCTTCGCCAGGAATGAGTTTGCCTTTTGAGCGACCAGTGTTCAGACGAACTTTGCCAAAGAGAGGAAAAGAAACACCGCCATACCCACCTTGATATGTGGAGGCAGAGCGACGCGTTTCTAAGAGTGCACAATTTGCGATGAGACCAATTGCATATTCATCTTTTTTTAAAATGAAACCCGTTTCGTATGGGTCGAAGAGCCCTTCAATATCGTTGTTGCCGCAACGCTCGACTGCATTGATCATGACATCGAGTTGTTCTGACTGTGTCTGCCAGGTTCCGAGTTGCCCTTGCTGTGCAGTTGCTTGCTCGAGGGCTTCTTTTTCTGCACGCCGCTGCTTGATGTTTGAAAAGAAACCCATGCCCATGACCATGACCATAGGCGACGGGTGTGTGGCTAGACGACAGTCACTTTGATGATGTGATAACCCGTGATGCCGCTAGGAGCAACCAGTCGAATTTCTGGATCTTGTACAACTCCATTGGCATCGGTAACACGCACCACTATGCGATGATTCCCCGCGACCGCACTCCACTTCGTTCGCCATTGCACCCAGGTGTCACCTGTTCCCCCTGGAACCACATCTGCATCTCGCCACGGCTCTTCATCTATTTGTACTTCCACTTTTGCCACACCAGCACGTGGCGCCCATGCAAGGCCACCGATGGGTACCTTTCCTGCTACTAATTCATCGCCATTGCGTGGTGTGTCGATGCGGCTTGAAGCAAGCATTGGCCCTTGCTCCGACCAACCACGCTGCAACCAATATGCTTGGAAACCTTCCCAAGTAGTGAGTTCCATATCTGTCACCCACTTTGTTGCAGAAACATAACCAAACAAACCAGGAACAATCATGCGAATAGGAAAACCATGTTCCGCAGTGAGAGTTTCACCATTCATAGAGGTGGCGAGCATTGCCGGCCGCCCATCAAAAACTGCGTCTACTGGGGTACCGCATGTCCAGCCATCGATGCTGGTGCTTGCAAGTTGAGTTGCTGCTTTTTGCACACCAGCAAGTTTCAACACATCGGCTAGTAGCACTCCGCCCCAACGGGCATTGCCAACCAGGTCGCCGCCTACTTCATTTGAAACACAACCGAGGGTAATGACGTGCTCTACCTGTGGCAACGCCAGAATGTCGGCCATAGTCAAGGTGACTTCTTTGTCGACTAGACCGTGAATGCGCAGTTTCCAATCGGCGGCAGCAAGCTGTGGTGTCGAACCAATTGCTGTATCGATGCGAAAGAACTTTGACTGCGGAGTGATGAATGGAGCAATCTCCCCTACAGCCGCAACGGGAGCATCGGGAATGACCAACGTGTTGTTCGCCAGCGATGCAATGGTGTCACTACTTTGCAACAGTTGCTTTGAGCCCCCACAGGCCGACCACACAACACCGCCGACGGCAATGCCCAATGCTTGAGTAAGGAAACGCCGGCGATCCACAGCACTATTGAAGCACTATTAACGCACGGAAACTAAGCGTGCTTGGTGAAACCTGTTATTTCACCTTCACGGTCTTCCACGGAGAAGGGTTGCCAGCGCGGTCGATGACCCGCACTTGCAACGATTTCGCTTTGGTATTCACCGTCAAAGTTTGCGACTTGGCCTTCGGGTTTGCATATTTAATGCTCGTTGCCTTTTTACTGGCCCCAGAACGCATTTCTATAGAACCAATGCCAGAGTTTGCATCAACCGCTTTCACCACAATTTTCGCGCCATTCTTTTTCGCTGCACGAACAGACGCAACGCTCACAGCAGTGGCTGGTGCAGTGGCAGCTACTGCAGTGGCATCACTCAAAACGGGAGCAGTGGTATCGAGAATGATGTCGTCTTGATAGTTCGCTGACTGCGTACCAAAGCGCGAAACGAACTTGACATAAACCTGTTTTGGCAAGCGCTCGTCGCGGCTAGAAACCAGTGTCCAGTTAATGTCAGCAGAGCCATCAACAAGTGTGAATGTTTCAGCTGCACCGAAGCCACCATCGTTCGACACGATGGCCGACACCGAACCTGCTGCTCCAGTAACCGACAACACCACTGTCTTTTTATTGGTGAACTCAGCAGCGCTATTAACAGTGACGCCAACCGGGCGTGCCGTGGTGAACGATTTTATTTCACCTGTTGCGGTACCAAGAGAGTTTGTTGCTTCCACTCGGTAGTAGTACGTCACCAACTCGGAAAGACTAGAAATAGACACCGGAACCGATTCATCGGCGAAGTCAGTAACGGTACGACCTTCGTACACAGTGACATCTCCTGTGAGATCCGCCGTCTTACTCACACGATATTTCACAGTCGTAGAGAGACCATTTGCATTCACCGACGCATTCAGCGTTGCCTTGTTAGCCGCTACACCCGATGCAATTGCAGTTGTTGCAGATGGCTTACCACCCAACGTTGTGAAACTTTTAATTGCTGTAGCCGTAGTCGAACCTGCACTATTTGTTGCCGCAGCGCGAAAATAATACTTAGTGCCAACAGCCAGGCCAGTCACTGCAATTCCACGTGCAGTATCTGTAGACCCAGTCACAGCGGTTCCACTTGCCGTGGCTGCACCAGCAAGTGTGGCACTTGTGCCATACTCAATGCTCACTGCAGTTGAGATATATCGCGCATTCACCGTTGCGTTCAGCGTTGCAGTAGAGCCGCCAACACTTGTGGCATCGTTTGTTGCAACAGTTGGTGCTACGCCGGAAATAGTAAACTCCAACGAATCAGTGAACGCCTGAAAGAATCCATACGACGCGGCGTCTAACTGAACCTTGCATCTTCCTGCTCCGAGTACTGATACTGAAGTTCCAGAGACATTACAAACACCTTCGTTTCCGGTGATGTTGGAATAAGTCACCGTGACGCCGCTATCTGAAGTAGCTACACCTGCGAGCGAAATCGTCGCGTCGTTCACTGTCTTCGCAGAAATGCTCGACGTGGTGACGGTTTGCATCACTCTTTTTGCCACAGACACAGGGACTTCAGTGGGAACTGTCGACACACCATCACCAAGAATTCCGTTAGTGCCATTACCCCAGCATTTCAGGTCATTAGCGCCAATCAATGCACATGTATGAGCCTCACCGGCAGTCACCGCAGTCGCGTTGGCAATCCCATCGACAAGTCCCGGAGCGAGTTCAGATCCTATTCTCCCAACTTGTTTTTGCTGGCTGCTCCCCCAACACTTCACCGTTCCATTACTCAACACGGCACAAGTGTGCCTGGCTCCTGCAGATATCCCAATGGCGCCAGATAGCCCATTTACGGCAGTGGGTATTGAGGAATCAACCATCCACGAACCGCTACCAAGTTGCATGTAGGAGTTTGAACCCCAGCACTTCACGGTTCCATCGCTGATCAGCGCACACGAATGCTGACCGTTAACGGAAATTCCGACCGCGTTCAACATTCCGGCGGACTGTGGGGAAGTTGAAGATGCCGACCATGAACCCGATTGTCCGTTAAGACTCTGACCCCAGCATTTTACTTCACCACTTTGCAACACTGCGCACGAGTGATAGATCCCAACTGATACCGCAATGACATTAGAAGAAATGACCTGCACTGCAATAGTGCGATCAGTTGTCGTTGTATCGCCAACTTGGCCTTGGCCGTTTTCACCCCAGCACCACAGCGCTCCAGCTGTGGTTACAGCACACCCATTGTCTACTCCCGTGGATGTACCACCGAGGTCGACATAAGCGATATTGGTCAGGGGTCCCGATGCATTCTGAATTTTCGAAGGAGCCCCAATCGGTTCTGGGTTTAAATAGCCTCCCCGATTTCCCCAGCACAATAAATTGCCGTCGGTTTGCGTTGCACACGACTGCGTGCCTCCAGCCGAAACAGAAGTCGGTGAAGACAATCCGCTAACCATCTGCGGGGCATTTCGATCAGTTGTTGTTCCATCGCCTATTTGGAAATTATTGTTAAAACCCCAGCAATACACGTTTCCATTTTTTGTAAGACACGTGTGGTACGAACCACCCGACAAAGAGCCAGCGACAGCACGACCTGCTACGAGTGATTCACCAGCGTCGGCCTGCACAGGTACAGCGGGCGAAGAGAACGCGAGTAGGCCAGCGACGAGAACAAGCGCGGCGAAAAGACGAGCAGAAAAAGGTTTCATGTTTAACATTAAACCTAGTTTTGCTCAGAAACGCCGACACTACAAGGCACCGGCGTTTCAGGAAAGATTTATAGGTGTCTAGGCGCGAACGTAGACGGTTTCATCGGTCGTCACATTGCCAAATGAGCACGTGGCCGAGAACCCTCCGCCGGCCTGCGAAGCCTTTACCCAACTGCCTGAGTTACCGCAGCGCACATCAAAAGTAGAGGCCACACCAGACATTTTGAACTGCAGGGTTGTGGTGCTTGCTGCCCCCGTCGCCGGGTCGGTACCGCTTGCCAAGACGTCAGCGGCGGTTCCTTCTAGGCAACCAACCGAGTCGCAGTTGATGCCATCTTGAATGGCTCCGGTGGAACCGGAGAGGTTGGCACTAAAGCCCGACGAGGCTGGGTCGCTGGCTGCGAGGCTCCACCCATCAACATTCACGTCAACACGCACCGAAGCACGCGCTACCTTCGGGGCGGTTGTTGCTGTTTGTGGTGCAGTTGTTGCTGTTGGCTTCAACGTGCTTGATGTTGATTTCTTAGCGGTTGTGGTTGGGCCACCCTCTACCGAAGTAGACGTTGTTGTTGTTGTTGTTGTTGTTGTTGCTGCTGCAGTGCCGGCATCGAGTGCGCGGCTAGCTGCGTCGGGCAAGGCGCCCTTTACTGCAGGTGCCTTCAACGCATCGGGCAGTGCGTTTTCTACCTTGGTGCTGTCGAGTTGACCGTCTTCAGTAGTGGTGGTTTCTTTTCCATCAGTTCCAACAACTTTGCGCTCTACCTGTGTGTCTGAAGTTTGTGTTACTACTTCGTAGTTGGTGTTTGCATCAACACCGTCACGTCCC
>CAMCZG010000037.1 GCA_945886445.1 Bifidobacterium breve
GGTTGAACAAGTTCCGCTGCGGGCATTGCACTTTTCATGTTGAATGTCTGTGGCGGAGCTGCACTGAGAATTGCTTGTACGTCGGGTGGCAAACCTGAAGCGTTAATTGTTGACGTTATTTGGCGAACCTTGGGTGCGCCATCAAGCAATGGCCGTACCAGCAATGTTGCTGTGAGAACACTTAAAGCAAGCCCAACTAGAACAACAGTGCGCGGAATGCGGTGCAGGCATTTGCTCACGCGAATGGGAGCTTCGATGAGTTCATAACTGAGCGCCGACAATGCGGTAGCGCCAACAGCAGAAAACAATGCCAATTGCAGTGGAGACAGTGAAAGCACTGGCTTAGAGAGAACGATGAGTGGCCAGTGCCATAAGTACGTGCCGTACGAGATGCGACCTAGATACGTGAAGTGCTTGGATGAAAAAATACGTTGAAGTGGTGAAGGGAAATGTGGCTCGAGTGACCAAATGAGCACAACCCCCATTGCCATTGCCAATATTCCGCGAGTGCTTGCAGATAGCGAAGAGAGAAACCACCCGTCGCCAATTGCTAGAGCAATGAATGCAACAAGAGCAAGTGGAGTAAGAGCCGCCTGGAAGGGAAGCTTTGTAACAGAAGTACTGGAATGTTCGTTGCGACGTAGAAGAAACACTGCAAGTAAAGCCCCTGCAGCGAGTTGATACACACGGGTGTCGGTTGCGTAATAGGCCCGCATGGGGTTGCTCTGTTGCGTGAAAATTTGTAGTGCGAGTGATACAACAAAAAGCGCACCGATTCCGAAAATTAAGTTTGTGAACTTTTTCAGTGGTTGTGCAAACTTGGTGAGCACAACGAGCAATAACGGAAAGGCAAAGTAGAACTGTTCTTCAATAGCAAGAGACCAGAAATGCAAAAATGGGCTTTTGTTTACGTCATCGGCAAAATAATTTGTTGATGCCCCGAGAAAATTCCAGTTTGCAGCGTAGAGAAGCGAGCTACGGGCATCGTTAACAAAACTCATAGCAACGAGCCGAGGTTCAGTTACTGAAGCAAGAAGGCAAATAATCACTATCGCAATGAGTGCAGCGGGAAGAAGACGCCGAACACGCCGAGCATAAAAACGGCGCAGTTGAATGGACCCAGTAGTGCGATGCTCGGCAAGCATCACGTTGGTGACAAGAAAACCCGACAAGACAAAGAAAAGGTCGACACCAATGAAGCCCCCTCGCATCCAAGTGAGCTCACTATGGAAGAGCACCACCAGATACACGGCAACTGTGCGCAGCCCGTCGAGCGCAGGACGATGCGTGAATGCCTCAGATGTGGGCAAAGGAGAGTGAGTGGAAGAAGGCAACGTCGGCATTCTACGAGTTTGAAATGTCTTGTGCTAAAGACTCAACCGAACAATGATGGCTGCATCGTTGGATTCCTTGCGGCGAAACATGCCCTTCAGGAATGACGAGAGATTCACAAAGCGGGCAATAATGCCGTATTTCTTAGTGACGGCTTTTTCCACTGAGGCAAGATCTTGTGGGTTTTCTTGTGGTGTCACTACTCGCGCAGTGCCGTGCACTTTGTGGCCTCCTTCAAGCAAGCGACCTCGAAAATCGCATGGTTGAAGCGCTACCTGTGCATTGGCACGCACACGTTTCACTTTCCATGCATCGCCCGAGGACGTAAAAGCCACTTCGCTTGGCGACAACTGAACGATCCATACAGGTAGCGATACCTCTTCGCCATTGCGTTTCACGCTGGTAAAGGAAACATATTTCTCATCGCCGATGTGACGCGCTGTGCTCATGGTGGAAGTGTATTGCTCCCTGGTTGCCGCACCACCACTTCTCGGGTAGCAGCGTTGAGCGTAAGTTTCCAGCCGCCTTCATGAACGCAACGATGATGTGTGGCGCAAAGTGGAATGAGATTGTTGAGGTCGGTGGGGCCACCACTATTCCAAAACGTGAGGTGATGTGGTTGGCATTGCCCAACGGGCACCTGGCATTGCGGAATTGCACATGTGGCATGCATTGCCTCAAGCGCTTGTCGTTGTTGTCGTGAAGCGAGGCGAGATGAGCGACCAAGGTCGAGGACTGCTCCGGCAGTACTGAGAACAATAGGAATAATTTTTGCTTCACAAGCCATTCGGCGAATGGTGTCGATAGGTATTTGCACATCGGTTCCGGTGTGCATAACGGTGTCGCCATGTAGACCTTGTACAAGGGTTTGATAGTCGATGACCACACTAATTTCTGCGCGTTGATGGGCAGATGTGTGACTGTTACTCTCGCCAGACTGTTGGACGAGAGCAATGAGCCCTAAGGCATTGAGGTGTCGTGCTCGTGCTTCGCCTTCAGGGCAGGTGCTGGGGGTGTGTTCATGGAAAAGACGATTGACCACTTGCTGCAATTTGCCAACAAAGGAAAGCCCGGACTCGGGGTCGAACTCGCCATGCATGCAGACCATTCCTGAATCGCGGTCGACCCAATGCCGTAACCAGGTTTTACGACGCTGTTGTTCTAAGCGCTCGAGTTCATTATGTGATGTGAGGCGCATGACGGCTTGTTTCATGGCGCGTGAGAAATTGTCGGGAGTGGAATGTGCAGCCACATTGGCGAGCCATTCGCTTTGCTGGGCAATGTGTACGCGTTCTTCGGTGCTAAAGGCGTTCATGTTGCGCGCAACAATGTCGATGTGCGCGCTAGAAACAGCCCCCACCTGAAGCGCCGACTCTAATTGAGGAAACTCATTGAGTATTTCAACGCGCTTTAACTCGCGGCGAGCATCGCTTCGGGTCATGCCACTTGCAGAGGTGAGCACTTGTTCGGGAAGCACAGCTTGCGATACCGCAGAAATTTCTTGGAGGCGCCGCGTGAGATGCACGTGAAATGAGTCGACCCAGGCTTGTACCTCGGAAAGTTTTTTGAGCGCACGTCGCAACCCCTCGGTGTTGAGTGTTGCAACTTCGATGAGCATGAGTTCGCGCAGAGATTGCCGAACTGAATTGTTGTGGTCCTGTGCTGGAACAAGCTGTAATGCGCCCATGTTCTACTTTCCTGTGAAGTGCGTAACTGGGCGCAATGCCGATATAAGCACGATAGGTGCGGGGTGTAACAGACAACTAGAGTTAAGAAGTGAGCACACGTGACTTTTGGAATGAAAAATTTGCTGCTACCGACTATGCGTATGGCACTGAGCCCAATGATTTTCTTGTATCTGCCGTCACAAAACTCAAGCGTGGCGCAACACTGAGCCTGGCCGAGGGCGAGGGTCGAAACGCCGTGTGGCTGGCGCAGCAGGGTTTCACTGTTTCCGCCATTGAACAATCGGAAAAAGGAGTGGGAAAGACTCTGCGCCTTGCTTTGAAGCGAGGTGTCATTGTCATGGCCGAGCGTGGCGAGCTCGAGACCTTCCATATTCAACCGAATTCATGGGATCTTGTGGTGTCTATTTACGCACATACCCCACAAGAGTTGCGCCGAAAGTTGCATCGCCAAGTTGTGGCCGGTTTGAAGCCTGGCGGAGTCTTTGTGCTCGAGGCGTATACCCCGGCGCAAATTGCCAATAATACGGGTGGTCCTAAAGATGTTTCTCTGATGCCAACAGCAGAGCTACTGCGTTCAGAACTTGCTGGCTTGGTATTTGACCATATTGAAGAAGTGGAACGTGATGTGGTGGAAGGTTCTTTGCACACGGGCACGGCACATGTTGTGCAAGTAGTTGCTCATCGCGCACCTTAGACTTTCAACATGTCAGAAATTTTGGAAAGCCCCATTGAGTTCGTTGCGAACCACATCAAAACCTATGTTGCAACTAATGGCGAAGATGGCCACATGTGGCAAGGCGTACCTTGCTTGTTGCTTACCACAACAGGAAGAAAATCTGGTTCACAACGCCGGTGTGCACTCATTTATGGAATGGACGGCACCGACTACATCGTGGTTGCCTCACGTGGCGGCGATGCGAATCATCCGTTGTGGTACAAAAACATGCTCGATGCACCAACAGTAACTTTGCAAGTGAAGGGCGATGTGTTTCAGGCAACTGCTAGCACTATTGCAGAGGGCGCAGATCGCGACCGGTTGTGGAATGCAATGGCTGCAATATGGCCCGACTACAACACGTATGCCGAAAAGACAGAACGTCGTATTCCACTGGTGCGTCTCACGCGCATTTAATTTTCTTACTTCGTGGGTGATGTGAAGATGACATCAAAAGTCAACTTCATTACTTTCTCCCACGACTCTGCTTCTAACTGGTTGTGGTCAAGGTCAACCAAAATGCGCGAGAGTGCATGGCCCTGTACAAACACGCCAAGTGCATGAGCAGTGACGTCGGTGCGCACCCAGCCCATTTTCTGACCATATTCAAAAACCTCGGTGATGGCATTGGTGTACTGGTGTTGTTTTTCTTGTAACGCGTACCACAAGTCTGGGCGACCATATGCACTTGAGATTGCATTGAGACGCATCGCACGTATTTTGCGTTCATTTTTTTTCACGCTCAAAATAGTGAGGCCAAGTAAATTTTTGACGAATTGGTTGAACGTAGTGCAGGTCAAGAGACCATGACGCAATTCCTCAGAATCAGTCTCAAGGTAAGAACTGTACTGAGCAATTCGCGCTGCATAGATGAGACCTTCGCGGTCGCCAAAGTGATGGTACAGCGACCCTTTTGATACGCCAGTTTCTAAGAGAATGTCGTCGATGGTGAGATGAGATTCGCCGCTTTCCTCAAGCCGTTTAATGACTGCTTTCAACACAATGTCAACAGTGGATTTTGACCGTTGTTGTGGCTGAGGAATGAGCGATTCAGGCATTACTCGCGCTCAATGTACGGAGCAAGTAATTGCTGTACGCGCATGTGCTCGGGAATATTTTCAATGCCAATCATGCGGTCGATTTGTTCATGGAAGTTCCAAATACGACGCTCTTGGTAGTTCACCACGATGCCTTTCATTGCAGGCGACTCGAGTGACTCTTGCATTGGCGCCATGTTGCGCTTGTCTTCGTCCATGATGTAGTCGAATTCATCCATGCGCTGTTGCCAATGTGGCGGTAACTCATCGCCTTCCCAATCTTTTGGTGCGTAGTGCACCCAGTCGAGGCGCGTGGTTTTTTTATCAATGGGCCAGAACATGAGAAAGGGGTAGCCATAAGCAGCAACTGGCGCAATGAGGTTGGGGAACAAACTGAATGCAGTGCTGGTAGAGCGAATGAGGTTGTTGACCGTGGGGATATCGATGAACCGAGGGTCGGAAAATTTTTGAAAGTCTGACCAATCTTTCATGCCGCGCATTTCCACTGCCTTTTTAGAAAAAGGAGAGACCATGCGACTACAACCGTTCGGAAAAAGTCCCATAGTTGCGCCGCGGTTGTCGAGTGCAGACCAGCCACCACGGTCATGAATGAATTTGAAGTGATAGACCTCAAAAAATGCTTCTGCAGTGACTTTCCAGTTGCAAGGAATGGTCATGCTACGGGGGCCAACTGCGCGCAGCTCTTGGCCGGCGAGTTCTTCCATTTGTGCAAAGGGGACCCCAAACCATTCTTGAAGTGATGCGGCGTTGGGATCTTGATTTACAAAAACCCAGCCTTGCCAAACATCGCAGGAAATGGTGGTGAGAAATTTGTCTTCGCGACAAAAACCAATGAAGTCGCGTTCGTCGGGAATGCTGACGAGGCTTCCGTCGTCGATGCTGTACACCCAACCGTGGTACTGGCAACGAAGTTGATTGGCACATCCCATTTTGTCGCGCACTACAGGTGCACCTCGGTGTTGGCAGGTGTTGTAATAGGCGCGCACCTTCATGTCGTTACCGCGCACTACAACAATGGGAACTTTCAAGTCGCCGAATGTGAAGTAGTCACCAGGGTTGGGAATATCTTCCGCACGACCCGCCATGACCCAGACCTTGGACCATAAATGTTTGCGTTCAAGTTCATAGAACTCGTCGGTGATGTATCTATCGACTGAAATATCGTGGAACTTGGGGAAGCCAGCGGGTTCGCCCGGACGAGCAAATTGCGCTTCCATTTCACGAGTGAGTCGTTCAATCAGTTCAGCATCCATGGCTTTACGTTAGAACTTCTCTAGCTCAGAGTATGTGTTGGCATTTTGAGACGAATAGTTGTGAACTACTGCTCGTTTTCAATGGCGAGTAGGTCTTCAGCGGCTTGGCGAACCTGCCAATCGCGGTCGAGGAGAGCTTTTTCCAGCGCTGCCGTTATTTCTGGTCCGTCGAAGGGGGCGAGGGCCAAAATGGCACGCCGCCGCACTGCCGGTTTATCGGCGCAACCAAGCAAGATGACAGGCACGGCTCGTTGGTCGCCGATGGCTCCTAATGCCGCAATACATGATTCGCGAACGATGGCGTGGTCGTGGTGTGCACCACCTTCCAGCAACAAAGCAAATTCTTCAGGAGTGACGTCGACTCGTTCGCCTAACGACCATGCAGCAGTTTCGGCGACCGCAAAATCGACATCATGCAAAAGTAAAGAGAGGTTGATGCGTGGTTCAAGCGCGCCGAGTTGGGCCAAACGGTGGCGCACTAATCGCGACGGGTCTTCTTCGGCAAAACGAATGTGCTCGTCAGTGAGAGCATTGTTTTTTAAGAGCCCGTGGAGTGCGAGCGAGCGCAGATGGTCGCTGGTGTGAGCGAAGGCTGCGCGAAGCAATTCCAAGTTGCCTTCCTGGCTGGCGAGCAATACTTCGTGGGCTTGCATGGCGAGTGGCGCGCGAAGAATGCTTTTACTTCAGCAACCCTGTAATGGAACCAACAGATGCGCTGACGACGAAAGAAAGCGCAAAGGCCAATGTGGCCCCAACCGCGATTGCAATAGCCAGTAATAGTGCCGACGACTGGGCTTTGTGTGCGGGGGTGGATTCTTCGTAGAGAGGCTGTTGGCGCCGGTCAACACGCACAAGAAGTGGCTGAGGAACTCTTTTTGAGCCATTATTTAAGAACTTATCGATGAGGTTTTGTGCCGTGCCGCCTCGGCCCAGAAGAAAGATGGCAATGCAGGCGAGGAAGGCCACGACAACTGCTCGTATGGTGACATCACTATTCGAGAGTGCAACAATCGAGAGCGATATGACTGAGTTAAACCCGGAGAAACTATTGAGCACGATGCCTGTAATGGTACCTCCACCGCCGCAACCTGCCACACCACACAAGCGTTTGTGGTGGGCCTTGCCTATTGTCACTTTGGCGTGGCTTGCGCCTTTGGCGATTGTGGTGTCGGGGTCAATGCCCATTCAGCGTTGGGAAACTGCCCCAGGAGAAACCAATGCCGTGGGGCCGCGTCTCTCATTTGATGGTGCGAAACGCTACACATCAGAAAACCCCTTTCTTTTTGTCACCGCATTTGGAACGCAACTCACCGCACTAGAGAGTTTTGTGGGTTGGGTCGACGCCGACATCAATGTGCAAACGAAAAAGCAACGCTTTGGCGATACAAACCCCACCGCACTGCGCCGCTTGGGTTACCAAGCGATGATTGGGGCAAAGCAAATAGCTGAATATGTTGCGTTGAAGCGATTGGGTTACGAGGTGTCGTTCCAGTATGGCGCGGTTATTTTGGAGCAAGTCATTTGCAACGAAGCCCCTACTGCCGATTCCGCATGCAAGATCTTGGAACCAGGAAATGTCATCGACGCGGTCAATGGAGAGCCGACGCCTACCCTCGATGTTCTGCTACAGGCCATGAAAGGCGCTCAACTTAATTCGGTGGTCACTCTTACCATTCACGATTTGAATAGCGATGCCAACAAATCACGCCGCAAAGTGAAGGTACGACTCATACCAAGCCCGGGTGAACCCAGCCGAGCC
Source organism: Bifidobacterium breve (assembly GCA_945886445.1). Lineage (GTDB taxonomy): Bacteria > Actinomycetota > Acidimicrobiia > Acidimicrobiales > Ilumatobacteraceae > F1-20-MAGs119. The sequence continues at coordinate 7,806 of CAMCZG010000037.1, forward strand.
ATTATTGGCTTTGTGCCAGCCGATACGCGCACTGTCGATGTTCCTTTTGAAGTAGACATTGACACCGACACCATTGGTGGGCCGTCGGCTGGTCTTGCTTTTGCGCTGTCGCTTCTTGATGAGCTCACTCCCGGCGCACTAGCGGGAAACATCAAGGTGGCAACAACTGGAACCATCGACGAAAATGGCAATGTTGGTGCAATTGGGGCACTGCATCAAAAGACAGTTGCAGTGAAAGCGTCGGGGGCGAAGGTGTTTCTTGTGCCTGCTGCGCAGTCTGAGGCAGAAATTGCCGATGCAAAAGCGACGGCGGGCAAGTCGCTTGCAGTGATTCCAGTGAAGACCCTCGACGAGGCGCTCAAGGTGCTTCAAAAATACGGTGGCGGGCTGAAACAATAAGGTTTACAACTTGTGCGGCATGGGAATGCCACAAGAAGCAGGGTGATACAGCGTATTGTCTTTGAAATGGCGATCTCTTTTTCACGTCCCGACCCTTCCTCGCCTGCAGCGGTGAGTGCGGCATCTTTCAACGTCAGTCGTCGCGGGTTCGATCAGACCGAAGTTCGTGATTTTTTGCGCATGGTGTCGGCCGAAATGGCTCGCCTTCAAGAGCGCGAGCGCTTCCTCGAGAGCGAACTCAAAGCAATGCAAACACGGGGGATGTCCGCCCCAGGAATGCTCGATGAAGAGCTGGTGACAACGCTTTTGGGCGAAGAAGCAGCTCGAGTGCTGGGTACAGCGCGTGAAGCAAGTAGCCAAATTCGTTTGCGGGCCGAAGAGGCCGCAACTCGTTTGGTGAAAGAAGCAAGTTCCGACGCCACGCGCTTGCGTGAAGAAGCAGAATTAGAAGCTGTTCGCAGGCGTGAAGATGCTGCTGCCGATGCAGAAGCTGAAATTGAACTTGCCAAACAGCAGGGTCGCGACATGGTGAATGAAGCTCGCGAATATCGTGAAAAGGTTCTGACTGAACTTGCTCGTCGTCGTGAACTTGCTCGTGAACAAATTGAACAACTCATTCATAATCGTGACCGGTTGTTGAATGCTTTTGAACGCGCACGTTTAGCTACGGACGATGTAATGACTGGTCTTGTTTCAGTCGACCATGACCTACCACGCGAGTACATCAATTTGGCTCCAACAACAGGACCCGTACCTACCATTGTGCTGGAACGAGTGGTGGAAGCTTTCAAAGAAGCAGAAGCAGAGGCACCTGAAGCTATTGAGCTTTTTGACCATACAAAATTAGAAGAAATTGAGCCTGAAGTAACACCAGAAGTTGTTCAGGAAGTTGTTGAAGAGACTCCAGTTGTTGAAATTGAAGTTGTAGAAGCAATTGTTGAACCCACTGCAGTTGTTGAACCTGCTGTTGTTGTAGAAGATGAAAAATCCAACGTGGTGAATCTTTTTTCAAAAGAGCGCCCGCGGCCAGAAACTTCCGTTGAAGTAAACCCAGAACATCCCAGTGTCGATAAAACTGTTGCACCGAAAAATGAAGCCAATGCACAGGCTGTAGAAAATCTTTTTGCGCGCCTGCGCGAAGCAACTGTCGATAAAGCAGCAAGCAACGCAGTATCTGGTGGAAAAGTTGTTGAGCCACGCAAGTCAACTAAAAAAGCAGAAGTTGTGAAAGAAGCAGCAACCACGGTTGCCCCGGTACAACCCATGCACGACGCTGGTGCGTTTGCACGACGCGATGAAGTTCTTGCACCAGTTGTTGTTGCGATGTCGCGCAAATTAAAGCGTGTGCTTGCCGACGAAGAAAATGAAGTACTTGAGTACCTTCGTGGCAAGAAAAATGCACTCTCCATCGATGCAATAGTGGGCGAATTAGAAGTACATGCAAAGCGCTTCAGTGATGCAGTCGCCGAAGACATCATGACTGCCGCAAAAGGTGCAGCTAAGAGCGCAAAAGCCACCGACGTAGTTCCTACGGTCGATGTGCTCATTAACGTTCAACTTGTGAAGCCGCTGCGCGATCGATTAGCAAAAGCAATAGAGCAAAACGGTACAGACCGTGTCGCAATGGCAAAAGCATTGCGCGGGGTCTACAGGCAGTGGAAGAGTCAACACATTGACGAGCAAGTCGACGACATTGCATGTTTGTCGTATAGCCGTGGTTTTTTTGCAGGGGTGAAGCCCGGCACGCAAGTGTGCTGGATGGTCGATCCGAACGGCCCGGAATGCCCCGACGCGGAAGATAATTCGCTCGCTGGTTGTATTGCACTCGGCAAGGAATTTCCTACGGGGAACCTTCATCCGCTAGCTCATGCTGGCTGCCGTTGCTTGCTCGCTCCAGTGCAGCAGTAGTCTTCATGAGGTGAGCAACACCTCAGATAACTCGTCCTCGTCGCCCTTTGGCATTCCCCGATTACCTCGCATCAAGATCGGTAAGCCGAACCGCGGGCGCATTGTCATAGCGGTAGTAATTGCCATTGTTGTCGTGCTGTTTTTGTCGGCAAAAAGTTTGTCGTCGTTTTACGTGAATGTTCTTTGGCACCAAGCCATTGGCCGTACCGATGTGTTGTGGGGAATTCTTGGGGCTAAAGGCATTCTCATTGGGGTCTTTAGTTTGGTGTTTGCCATTCTTCTATTGGTCAACATGGCGGTTGCCGATCGTCTTGCTCCTGCCATTGTTCCCGATTCAGATGAGCAGCGAACGCTTATTCCACTTCGCGCAGCACTGAAGAAGCGCCGCAAGCTTGTTCGTACGCTTTTAGCAGTAGTGCTTGGCGGCCTCATTGGTTTGCCTGCTGCAGCGCAATGGGAGCAGTGGTTACTTTTCCGCAATAACCAAAAATTTGGTGTAATCGATCCACTTTTTAACAAGGACATCGGTTTTTATGTATTTCAACTTCCCTTCTTCGAGTTTTTAGTTGCTTGGGCATTTGGAGCACTTGTTCTTATTTCAATAGTCATTGCTTTTCTTCATTACATCAATGGTTCAATTCGTCTGCAAGGAACCGATGAGAGAGTCACTGCTCAGGCCAAAGTTCATATGTCGGTTTTGCTCGCAGGCCTAGCTCTAGTGCGCGCAGCAAACTATTGGCTATCGCGTTTTGACCTCACGCGCTCTACTCGTGGCGTGGTGAACGGTGCAACATATACCGATGTCAAAGCACAACTTCCCGCTCTCAATTTAATGATTCTTGTTTCTGTTGCTGTTGCCGCATTGCTCTTGTGGAACGTGCGTCAACGCGGTTGGCGTTTGCCCGTACTTGCTGTGGGCTTGTGGGCAATTGTTGCGGTAGCGGCAGGCAGTGTGTACCCAGCAATTATTCAACGCTTCGTTGTGCAGCCAAACGTAAGCACCCGTGAACTTCCGTACATTGAAAGAAACCTCAATGCAACAAAGGCTGCGCTCGGTTTAACAAAAGTTGCTACAGAAAATTTAGATATTGCGCCCATTGCCGCAAAAGAAGTATCTGCCGACGTTGCGCCACTACGCGATGTTCGTCAACTCGATCCGGGCGAAATGCGTGACCGATTTGCCCTCGACCAAGGCCTTACATCGTTTTATGCAATTCGCGATCTCGACGTTGACCGTTACAAGGTGGGCGACCGCGTGCAGCAAGTGATGCTGGCAACGCGTGAATTGAACTCGGCAGGTATTCCCAATAAAACATGGGTATCGCGCCATCTTTTGTACACACATGGTTGTGGCATTGTGGCTGCACCAGCAAGTGCTGTAACAACCGATGGACGACCTTCTTATATCGACATTGGCGTGAAGCAACCACAGCTGTACTTTGGCGACACCACGCTTGACTATGCAATAACAAACACCTCTAAAGAAGAGCAACCGTGCCCATCGTTGAAGGCAACGCCTTATTCTGGAACGACGGGCATTTCAATGGGGTCCACCCTTCGCCGTGTCGCAATGGCAGTCAATTTTGGTGAGTACAACCTCTTTGGCTCGAATCTCATTAACGACAAGTCGCAAATTTTGCTCGTGCGAGATGTGCGTGCACGCGTGCAGAAACTTGCACCATTTCTTACCTACGATGCCGACCCGTATCCGGTTGTTCAAAATGGCAAAGTGAGCTGGGTCATCGATGCATTTACTTCAACAAGCCGTTACCCATATGCGCAGCCTGCAAATACCGATCAACTCACACCTGGTGGTGGCTTGAATCACAGTTTCAACTATGCGCGCAACAGCGTAAAAGCTGTAGTCGATGCATACACAGGAAATGTCACGTTCTATGTTGTCGACCCAACCGACCCCATTGCCAAGGCATGGAGCAAAGCTTTCCCCAAACTGTTTACCGATGTGAAGAAGGCTCCTGCCACGCTCACATCTCACTTCCGCTACCCGGAAGATCTCTTCCGCGTACAAACAAACACGTATGCGAAATACCACTTCACCGACCCAACGCTCTTCTTTAACCGCGACGGTGCATGGAGCGTTGCACAGGCACCTCCACTAGAACCCGAGCAGGCTGCGGCAATCGTTGGCGGTTCAGCTCTAGCTACAGGAACTGGTGACGCGGTCACTGTGCAAGATGCAAATGTTGCGCGGTTCGAGCCGTACTACACCATCTTCCACGCACCCAACAGCAAATCTGATGCTGGCGTGTTTTCAATGTTGCGACCATTTGTTCCCTTCTCTTCAGACGACTCACGAAAAGAACTGCGTTCAATGATGGTGGTGTCAAGTGAGCCCGCAACGTATGGCCAAATGACTCTGTATGAATTCACAGACCCATTGCCACCTGGCCCAGCAACAGTTGCTGCCCAATTCGACAGTGAGCCTGCAATTTCGCAAATCATCACTCCGCTCGACCAACGTGGATCTCGAGTGGTGTTTGGTGACCTTCAAATCATTCCTGTTGCCAAGAGCCTTGTTTATGTTCGGCCGTTGTATGTTCGCCCCGATGATGCGGCAGCAAAGCAGGTTTTTGTACGTAAAATTCTCGCTTCATACGATTCACGTTCAGTGATTTCCGACTCGGTAAGTGGAGCAATTGCGAAACTTTTCCCTGGCTTTTCGCTCGATTTGGGCGATCGGGTGGGTGGAGCAAATACATCAACCACGCCAGACTCAACAAATACAACGTTGCCAGGAACTACTCCAACAACTGTGCCGGGTTCCACAGGAACAACACCAACAACGGTTGTTGGCGGCATTCCGCAAAGCCCGTCTGAATTATTGGCGTCAGCCGATGCGTTGTTTAGTGAAGCCGATGCCGCTTTGGCATTGACGCCACCAGATTTTGCAACGTACCAGGCTAAGCAATCTGCCGCGCGAGAACTGGTTCGCCGGGCGCTTGCCGCAGTGAAATAATTCTCACACTATTTTTAGCGTGGTCTACGAAGTTGGTCGGCAATTTCCGCAAGGTCTTGACGGAAGGTAATTTCGTATCGCGCTTGCTCTGTAGCAAGTCGAATTTGCGTCGCTTGCAGTTGAGCAATGGTTTCTGCAGATGCCCCGTCGCTTTGGTGTTCAAGTTTTTCTAGGTCGTTGCTGAGCTCGTGAAGTTGATTGGTGAGTTCGCGACCCAGTTGAACAACACGACCGTCGATAGCCGCGAGTGAGGTAGCGGCAGCATTTTGGGTGAGTGAAACTTCATGAATTTGTTGTTGAGCATTTTCTAGCTCGGTGCGCATGGCGAGCATCTCTGTACGCAAAGCATCAATGTCGTTACCAACAATTTTGCGAAACTTCTTAAAGTTTGGAGCCTTTGCCATACATCTCTAGCGTACACAGTGCTAAGACTGGGATGTGGTGAAGGCGACTGAAGTAGACCGTTGTAGTTGGTGTCTGAGCAGTGAGATATATATGAACTACCACGACACCGAGTGGGGCAGGCCCGTTGTAGACGACCTCCAATTGTTCGAAAAAATCTGCCTAGAGGGTTTTCAAAGTGGTCTGTCGTGGATCACTATTTTGCGCAAGCGCGAGAAATTCCGAGAGCTATTTTGCAATTTCAACCCAGATGTTGTTGCGCAATTTTCTATACGTGAAGTGGACGCGCTGGTACTTGACCCCGGCATCATTCGCCATCGCGGGAAAATAGTGGCCACCATTCACAATGCACAGCGTTTGTTAGAGATGAAAGCCACCGGAGAAACTCTTCGCGATGTGGTGTGGCAATACGCAGACCCACCTGGTGACCCAGAAAGGCCTCATATGGGGGAGGTCCTTGCGCAAACCCCACAGTCACTCGCCTTATCGAAAGAGTTGAAAAAACGAGGCTGGAAATTTGTTGGACCCACCACCATGTATGCCTTTATGCAGTCAATGGGGCTGGTGAACGACCATGCCACCACGTGTTATGTGCGCGCAGAGTGCGAACGCCAACGAGCGACGGTACACTTTCCCCCTACGACGCGGGGTGGAGCAGTCCGGTAGCTCGTCGGGCTCATAACCCGAAGGTCGCAGGTTCAAATCCTGCCCCCGCCACCAAGTATAAAAAGAGTCGGCCCTTGGGCCGGCTTTTTTCGTTTATTGTGTTGTTGAAGCCACAAAGTATGAGGGGGAAAAGTGTCAGATTTTGACTATGAAGACCTAGCTGGAATGCAATTGAACGATGAAGAATTGTTGTCGTTGGTTGGCCCCGGTGGAGAGTGCGTCTTTAACTGGACCACGAAAGAAGGGCACCCGGTAGGTGTGGTCGTTGCCTTTATATACAAAGACGGCACTTTTTGGACCACCTGTGCTGAACGTCGCAAACGAGTACCCGCCTTGCGCAAGCGCCCACAGTCGGGAATTGTCATTAACCGCGATGGCAAGACGGCGAGTTACAAAGGTGACTCCATCGTGCATCAAAACGGCGACAAAGGATTCAATGAACTCAAGACGTGGTTTTATGGGGCACTCTCTGGTGCGGCAGCGAACCCACAAGATGAGTATCGACAAGCATTTGCAAAATTTCTCGATTCGCCACACCGCGTCATTATTGAAACTCCAGGACAACTTATTGTTGGCTTCGATGTAGAGAAGTTCCGAGCACAAACAAATAAAGCTATTGCGGCTGGCCTCGCGTAGCTAGCGCCACTTGTAATGAAATTTCGTCAACGCAACTCGCAGATTCTGCAACGCATCCAGAAAATAGAAGACGTGCAGGAAATTAGTTTTCTAAAGGCCGCATACTGTGCGGGTTGCGACGACGATCACAATGGCGACACGGTTGCTGCTCTTTTTGTTCCTACGGGAGTATGGGCTACTTCAATGTCGGGGGAACATCACGGCCATGAAGCAATTCGGGCATTTTTCCGCAGTGTGCGTGACAGTAAAAGAATGAAGTACTCCACTCACATGGTGACCAATGAGGTCATTGCAGTTACTGGAGACAATGCAAATGCAACGTGGAGTTTCACCATGATGTACACATCGCCAGATGAAAAGAGATATCGCATTTTGGGTTTTTATCGCGATACGTTTGTACGAACATCAACTGGTTGGCGGTTTGCATCTTTATTTTCCGAAGTACAGGACTATGCAATTTTAGAAACTCAGACTTTTAGACACACTTCGTGAATTTACTTAATGATCTTCCGCAACCTTCGGTGCATCGCATTGCTGTGCAGGTAACCAAAGCTGGTTTGCGCGCCGTGCGCCAAGGAAGCCCTTGGCTTTACGATCAGGCAGTCATCTCACATAAGCCGCACGGTGAATGTGGAGACTTGGCCGTTGTGTTCGATGACGAGAGAAATTTTGCGGGCATCGGACTGTGGGACCCAAATTCACCTATCAGAGTAAAAATGCTGCACAGCGGCAAGCCCGCAACAATTAACGCAGGCTGGTGGAAAGATCGCTTGCAAGTATGTCGTCAATTTCGTAATGAACTTTTAGAAGACGGCAGCACAACAGGCTTTCGTTGGGTGCACGGTGAAAATGATGGGCTCCCCGGGCTCATTGTCGACCAATACAGCAACACGGTTGTGGTGAAGTTGTACAGCGCAGCATGGTTTGCTCACCTGGCAAGTGTGGTTGAAGGAATTGTTGCTGTATCTGCACCCGAACGCATTGTTTTGCGGTTCTCTCGCACAGTGCGCGCAGGAAACACTTTTGGTTTAGAAGACGGAGCAACTATTTACGGCAGCGCCCCTGAAGGCCCCATTATGTTTTTGGAAAATGGGCTGCACTTTGAAGCCGATGTGGTGCAGGGGCATAAAACAGGGCACTTTCTAGATCAACGTGACAACCGTGCAATTGTGCGCAAGATGTTGGAAGAACAAGTGCAAAGCGGCAATGCACGATGCAGTGTGCTTGATGTTTTTTCTAGCACTGGGGGGTTCACAGTGTCGGCGGCTGCGGGCGGTGCCGCAACGGTACATATGGTCGACGTCAGTGGCCCAGCGTTGGTAACTGCGCATCGCAACTTGGCGCACAACTCGCAGATTTCTGCAGTAGGGCGGTGCGCTGTCACCGACATACGTGGTGATGCATTTGCCATGTTGGAAGAGATGGTTGATGAAGGCCGAACCTTCGACGTTGTTATTTTGGATCCACCATCATTTGCGCAAAATCAAGAATCGGTACATCGAGCACTTGGTGCATATGAGCGACTCGCAAAATTGGGGATGGCCCTCACTGCCAATGGAGGCACGTTGGTTCAGGCATCATGCTCGAGTCGCATAGATATAGATCAGCTCATCGACGTTGCCGACGCGGCAGCCCGTGCAAGTGGGGTGTACCTCGACGAAATACGTCGCACCGACCACCCCACCGACCACCCCATTGGTTTTGAGTTTGGGGCGTATTTGAAGGCGTTGTATTTCACCATTTCACAGGTTTAGGGCATTAGTTCTGGGCGTATTTAGGGCTTATTGGCAAACTTTCACTAGCCTGTCTTCTACGTAAGCGGAAGGCTGGGAATGAGCGGAAATTCGGTGTTCCGACACCAACACAGTGGAGTGCTGAGCATTGCAGCAGTGGAAGCGCCTCATGTTGTCACCTCCGACTGGATTGATGAGCAGCTCGCCGAGACGTATCAACGCAATGGTCTGCGGGCAGGCTTACTTGCTGGCTTGGCAGGTATCGAAGAACGTCGTTGGTGGAATACAGATGTTTCTTTTGCCGATGCTGCAGCAATGGCGGGGAAGGCAGCAATTGAAAAAGCCGGTATTGACCCCAGCGAAATTGGTGTGCTCATTTCTACTTCTGTATGTAAAGAACATCTCGAGCCATCTATTGCATGTTCGGTACATCACCAGCTCGGTCTTTCTTCAGCTTGTTTAAATTTTGATATTGGAAATGCATGTCTAGGTTTTGTTAATGCGATGCATGTTGCTGGCACCATGCTCGATGCGGGAACGGTGAAATACGCTCTTATTGTGGACGGCGAAGGAAGTCGTTACACGCAAGAGGCCACGCTGAATCGTTTAAGTAGTGCAGAGTCCACAGCGGGTGATGTTTTTGCAGAGTTTGCATCGCTCACACTTGGCTCTGGTGCTGCAGCAATGGTGATGGCGCGAAGCGATAGGCATAGTGAAGTACATAAGTTCGTTGGTGGTGTCACTCGCGCCGCAACTCAACACAATTCGTTGTGCGTAGGAAGCCTCGATCGCATGACCACCGACACTCACGGATTATTGGTTGCAGGTCTCGATCTTGCTGCCGATGCATGGGCCGATGCAGCAGATGATTTCAATTGGTCTCAAGGCCTCGATTGGTACATCGTGCATCAGGTAAGCAAAGTACACACCACAATGTTGTGTGACCGACTCGGCATTAATTCAGCAAAAGTACCGCTCACCTTTCCTCAATACGGAAATGTTGGTCCGGCTGCTATTCCCATCACCTTGGCAAAAGTACAAGATCAAATTCAGCCAGGTGAGCGAGTGTTGTGCATGGGCATTGGCTCGGGCCTGAACACCAGCCTCACTGAAATTCTTTGGTAATACCTTGGAGCAGTGCATGCCTCCATCTCGGCGCGAGCTCGAGAATATTGGTGTGCCCCCCGAGTGGTCAAGCGTTGTAGAGGTTCCGAGCCACGACGGGGCGACGTATTCATGGCACGTACTGCAACGACCTGGAACAAGTGAAAATGCGCCTGTCGTACTTTGTTTGCACGGCAACCCCACATGGTCATTTTTGTGGTCGAGGTTATTTCATGAACTGAATAGCGATGTTCGCATTATTGCCCCCGACCATTTGGCGATGGGGTATTCACAAAATACAGGACCTCGTAGTTATGAAACTCGAGTAAAAGACATTGAAGATCTTTTACGCGCACTCAATATTTCAGAACCTGTTTGGATCGTTGCACAAGATTGGGGAGGTGCGCTGGCCATGGGCTACGCAGTGGCGCACCCCAACAGTGTGGCGGGGCTTGTGCTATCGAATACCGGAATAGCAATTCCCGAAGGGCGTCGTGCGCCGCTACTTATTAAAATTTCCGCTGCAAGTGGCATGCATCAATTCATTACGCAACGTACACCGCTGTTTGTGAAAGGAACCCCTCTTCTCCCCGGACATTCGCTGACCAAAGTGCAACGTAAGGCGCTTGCTGCGCCCTATAAGAAGGCACACGCACGGCAAGGAATAGCTGGTTTCGTAGCGGAAGTGCCGTTCAATGCAAAGCATCACAATCACCAAGTGCTCAATAGGGTTGCTGAGCAACTGCCACATCTCAACATCCCTGTGCGGCTCATATGGGGGGCAAAAGACCCTGTTTTTAACGACGACTTTGCCGATGACCTTTTACTTAGGTTTCGCAATGTCGCACTCCATCGCATCGCCCGAGCAGGTCACCTTGCGGTATTGGAAACGTCTATTGCATCATTTGTCGAAGATGCAATGCAAGACACCACAACTCAGAAATTAGCACCGCTGTCTTTGGGTGAACCAGAACCGCTATGGGGCCGGTTAGAAAAAACTGAACGGTCTCATGAACTTGCGGTGCATGATGCAGCTGCTCAGAAGAGTGTGACATTTGGTGAATTTTCTGCTCGTGTTGCAACCTATGCCCAAGAATTACACCGGCAAGGAGTGCAGCGCGGACAACGCGTTGCAGTGCTGGTTCCGCCAAGTATCGACCTCATTGCAGTGGTGTATGCAGCATGGAGAATAGGTGCAGTTACAGTCATTGCCGACCGCGGGCTTGGGCTACGTGGTTTGGGAAATGCTGTTCGCTCGGCACGTGTGCAACATGTAGTTGGGCCTCAAAAAGCTTTGCTGGCAGCGCGTGCACTGAGATGTGCTCCGCACGCATTTTTTATTGCGCTCAGCGAATTGCAAGGCGCAAAAAAATTGGAATCTTTAGCAGAGTTGTATGCAGCACAGCCGCAGCCACAAGATCTTGCCGCCGTACTGTTCACTTCCGGAGCAACAGGCCCCGCAAAAGGTGTGCGCTACACGCATCAACAACTATGTGCACAGCGCGATGCATTGCAAAAGTTGTACAGCATTACGAGCGCAGACCGCTTCGTTGCAGCATTTGCACCCTTTGCTTTATATGGTCCTGCTTTAGGTATTTGTACGGGCCTTGCCAACATGGATGTCACTGCGCCACGCACTCTCACTGCACAGGCATTAAATGAAGCCTGCGAGAGTATCCAAGCCACCATGGTGTTCGCTTCGCCAGCAGCACTTGCCAATGTGTTGGCCACTGCACCTGCGGTCAGCACTAAAGCACTGAGCACGGTGCGACTCGTGATGTCTGCCGGAGCGCCAGTGCCCATAGAAACGCTGCGAGCCATGAAAGCTTTGTGCCCACAAGCAGAACTTCATACCCCATATGGAATGACCGAGTTGCTCCCACTTGCCGATATTTCTCTTGCACTACGTGAAGACATTGGCCATGACCAACAGGGAAGCGGTGGAGTATGTGTAGGTAGAGCAGTAGATGGTTGCGATGTTGTTGTTGCAGTGCCCGGCTCTGGGCAGGTAGTTGTGCCACTCGCAGCAGGTGTTACAGGTGAGATTCTGGCGTCGGCACCTTGGATGTCTGACGGGTACGACCGCTTATGGCATACGCAGACAGCTGCTCGTCCGGTTCGTCATGGCGAAGCTCGTACGTGGCACCGCACCGGCGATGTGGGGCATCTCGACAATGCAGGAAATATTTGGGTGGAAGGGCGTGTAGTGCACGTTATTCACGCGGTGGAGGGCCCGGTTACTCCTGTGCCACTGGAAATTGCAGCAGAAGAAATTCCTGAAGTGTTGCGAGCAGCGGTGGTGGGCATTGGGCCGTTCGGTGTACAACAAGCAGTTGTGGTCGTGGAAACCGCCATGAACAATGAGGGCGAAGCAAGCCCTGAACTCACGGCGAAAGTCCGTTTGGCCGTGGCCCCGCAAAAAGTAGCCGCCGTGTGGGTGGTGAAAGAGTTGCCAGTTGATATTCGACATAATGCAAAAATTGACCGCACCGCGTTGGCAAAGAAAATGAGCACTCTTTTGTCGGGTGCCAAAAAGTGAAAATTCTAGTAACAGGTGCGGGCAGCTTATTAATGCGAGAAGTTGCCATTGCGTTAGCGGCTCGTGATGATGAAGTGGTGTGCATGCAGCGCCGTGAAGCACGTTTTCCCGCTGGGGTTCGCATACATCAGGAATTAGGCGATATCACCAACCTCGCTGCAGTCTCAAAAGCAATGAATGGTTGCGATGTGGTGGTGCACGGAGCAGCACGTGTTGGTGTTTTAGGAACCTGGAGCGAGTTCTACAACACCAATGTTGTAGGCACGCAAAATATTTTGTCAGCAGCAAGCACCCTTGGCATTTCGCGCATCGTGCATGTTTCTACTCCATCGGTCGCACACGTGGGGAGTTCACTTGTGGGAGCAATTGCAACTCCTGCAGTCACTGGGCACAAGCGTGCTTTTTACGCCGAGAGTAAAGCAATGGCAGAAATAGAAGCCCTCAATGCAAATAATAATTCATGTGCCGTTGTTGCTATTCGTCCGCACTTAGTGTGGGGCCCAGGTGATACTCAACTTGTTGGTCGTATTGTGCAGCGCGCAGAAGCGAATCGTTTAGCAATGGTGGGCAGTGGCGATGCACTCATCGATTCCACTTACATTGCAAATGCGGTGAGCGCTTTGGTAGCGGCAGTCGATGCTGTGCAAATTGGTGCCTCCTGCGCGGGCAAGGCATATGTCATTGCTAACGGCGAACCGCGTACGGTGCGCGAGTTGATGCAAAAAATTTGTGACGCAGCAGGCGTACCCTTTCAACCAAAGAAAGTACCGTTGTCTGTTGCTCTCATTGTGGGCTCACTTGTAGAGCGCGTATGGCCTCGCGTAGGAAAAGGTGAGCCACCACTCACTAGGTTCGTTGCTGAGCAGCTCGGTACCGCACACTGGTTCGACCCACGGCCTGCCGCACAAGATCTTGAATGGGCACCTTCAGTGTCGCTTGACGA
>CAMCZG010000038.1 GCA_945886445.1 Bifidobacterium breve
TAAAGATGGCTTTGAAATCGGGCTCATCCCAGCAGGGGAAGGCTTGTCGGCAATCGGTTGACTGCATTTGTGTTGCCGCGATGACCTGCTCTACGCCATTCTCGTCGGTATATGTAGAACGATAAAAGCCACGCAAGGAGTCGTTGAGCACTCCAGAAAACGAAATAGAAATAGTTGCGGCTCCGGGTTCAACTGCTGCAGTCGGGGTAATGACGAGACGTTCGGTTTCGCTGTGCAGGGAAAAAGGAGCTTCTACGCCATTCACCTGCACGTTGTGAATAGTGAGAGCCTTAGCATTCAGCACAATTTCTGGTGCTTGCGCCAACACATTTGCGGCAATGACAACCGTTCCGTCGAATACGGCTTGAGCAAGATGTGGCGTGAGTTGCAGGTCGTAACGGGTAGGAACAATGTGGCGCGGTAGTCGGTATGGCTGTGCAAGATGGGGGGAAGTGATGTTCTCCATCTGTAGGACGTTAGTGGTCAATGGGCTTGTGAGGTACTACGGTGAGTGACCGTGTCAGACATCACTTTTGTTCCCCGTGACCTCACCAGCAACCCCGGAATTTCTTACGACGTCGTTGGCCTAGGTAATGCCTTGGTCGATGTCATTGCCCAGACCGACGATGCTTTTCTAGAACAACAGCAACTTGTTAAGGGTTCGATGGCGTTAGTAGATACCGATAGAGCAGTTTCGCTGTATGAAGCCTTGCAAGGTGGCGTTGAAATGAGCGGAGGGTCCGCTGCAAACACCATGTGCGGTATTGCAAGCTTCGGTGGGCGTGCTGCTTATATTGGAAAAGTTGCGCAAGATGCTTTGGGCGATACTTTTTCCAAAGATATGCAGGCGGTTGGAGTCGACTTCAAGCGTCCGGCGAGCGGAAGCTCGGTTCCAACGGGGCGGTGCATCATTGCGGTTACTCCCGATGCTCAGCGCACCATGAATACATTCCTCGGTATTTCTTCCTTGCTCACTCCAGCCGATCTTGACGCTGCAGCAATTGCCGCAGGCGCAATTTTGTACCTAGAAGGTTATTTGTACGATCAGCCAGAGGCAAAAGTCGCCTTTCGTGCTGCTGCAGAAATTGCGCACAAACACAACAGGCAAGTGTCGCTGACCCTCAGCGATTCATTTTGCGTCGACCGCCATCGCGCCGATTTTTGCGCACTCATTTCCGATGAGATAGATATTCTTTTTGGAAATGAAGCAGAGCTTTTAGCGCTCTATGAAACCGACACCTTTGAGTTTGCTGTCACGCAATTACGCCAAGACTGCACTGTTGCGGCCATCACTCGCAGCGAACTCGGTTCAGTTGTTGTCACTAAAGACGGGGTAGTGGAAGTGGCAGCACAACCCGTTGCCCAGGTGGTCGACACCACGGGTGCAGGCGACCTCTATGCGGCAGGTTTCCTTTACGGGTACACTCGTGGAATGGACCTGCATACTTGCGCCACGCTTGGCCATATTGCGTCTGCAGAGGTGATTTCACATGTGGGACCACGCCCACAAATTGCCTTAAGTTCGCTCTTGCCCGCGCAATAAGTGGCGTTAGCATTGAAGTATGGAACTCACTGTTCTCGGTCAAACCGTTCGCCATCCCATTGAACATGTTGAGGTGTTTCCTGCGCCTGAAAACGTCACTCTTGTTCGTTTCACGACCGATGAACTGAGCTCGGTGTGCCCAGTTACTGCGCAGCCCGATGTGTCGGCAGTGGTCATTGAGTATCGTCCGCGCAAGTGGTGCGTGGAGTCAAAATCTTTAAAACTCTATTTATGGAAGTTTCGCGATCGTGCTGTATTTGCAGAAGCGTTAGCTGCTGAAATAGCCGACGAAATGATGACCACAGTGCAACCCGAGTTTGTTCGCGTGGCCCTCACGCAACGTCCTCGCGGCGGTATAGAGGTTCATGCCGAGGCAGAACGCAACCGCTAGTACTTGAACTTACAGTCTCGAATCTTGTTTGAGTGCCGTATCAATACTGAGAGCTGCCGCAATGACGAGCGAATGAAGTGGTTGGCTGAGATTCTCGTGGATCTCGACTACGTAGCTATCTGCAGTGGTAAACATTTCGCGAGCAAGGCCAGCAAACTTTTTGGTGACACGGGCTACTTCACGGCCATCGGCATCTTCAATAGAGAAGTTCCACGCCCTCCAATTCTCGGCCTTGATTGCGCCAATCTTTAAGCCACCAACCTCAAGTGCAAAGTGAATTTTGCCAAAAACATTTTCCTGTACGATTCGCCCAAGTTCAGCGCCTGTTGAGTCGTTAATAAGAACAGTGCTCTTGAAAATTTTTGCCGGTCGTGTAATTGACATAACGAGAGCGCCACTGGAATCGGTAATGTCAAAATGATGTGTCAGGAATTGATCTACTGAACTGACGAGTCGGAGAAGTTTTTTGACATTGCTTTGTCCGACCTGATTCACGTGTCCGACGGTGTTCCCGTTGGCATCAAAAACCGAATACTGGTTGGTGAGTTCAATGAGTTTTGCTTTTTGGTTGACAACCAGGATGTTCTGCTGGAAAAGAATTGATTCGCTCATTGTTGGCGACCGCGCTGCATAATTTTGTCGCGGCGTTCTGCAACTGCGTCGGCGCTAAAAGAACGTTTCCGCCATGCTTTTGCTTCTGCTGCCTCAGTTGACCAGGCATCGGCATTAGTAGTGGTGAGGGAATAGGTGTTGCGGATGGTCTGCACACCACTTTGCTCATTGCCAATAATGTCGA
Organism: Bifidobacterium breve; assembly: GCA_945886445.1. Classification (GTDB taxonomy): domain Bacteria; phylum Actinomycetota; class Acidimicrobiia; order Acidimicrobiales; family Ilumatobacteraceae; genus F1-20-MAGs119. The sequence continues at coordinate 2,731 of CAMCZG010000038.1, forward strand.
GTGCAATTTTGCGGGTGAAGGGCATGAGTTCCGCATGTGGCACCACATGATTCACTAAACCGTATTCGTAGGCTTCGTTTGCGTCCATGAAGTTTCCGGTGAAGCTCATTTCACGTGCCCGGCGCACGCCAATGGCTTCTGGCAAGAGCACAGAGAGCCCCCAGCCAGGCATTACGCCTACGCGGGCATGGGTGTCGCCGAACTTGGCGTTTTCAGATGCAATGAGAAAGTCGCAGTTGAGTGCGAGTTCAAACCCGCCGGTGACGGCCACGCCATTGATGGCGCCAATGAGTGGCTTGACCAGTTTCGGAAATGGTCCGCGCACGCCATCGGCATTGGGCGTGCCGTCGGCGCCTGTTCCACCCAGCAAGTTGCTTGAGGCGTCACCAAGTTCTTTGAGGTCAAGACCGGCAGTGAAAGCAGGGTCGGCGCCTGTGAGGATGATGACGTCAACGTCTTCGCGCGCGTCGGCCTCTTTCATGAGCTCGGCGAGGAGCCTCAGAACTTCACTGCTCAGGGCGTTGCGCGCACCAGGCCTATTGAGCGTAATGGTGGCAATGCGCTCGGAAACTTCAAGAAGGACAACGGAATCTGACATGTCTCCATACTGTCACGCAAAAGGGAAGTTATGGAAGTGGGAGATGATCTGTTGCCGTGACAGAATAGTAAAATGAGTCTTGTTGTAGTTGAAAAATCAGATGGAGTTGCAACTCTTACCCTGAATAATCCCACCGAGCGCAATACGCTCACGGCCCCAATGGTGGCCGACATATTGGCTGCCATGGACGATGTCGAGAACGATTCGTCCATTGGTGCAATTGTGGTCACAGGCGCTGCCCCTGCCTTTTGTGCTGGCGCCAACTTGGGAAACCTTGCAACGGCAACACCGGAAAGTTTGTCAAACATTTATGAAGGGTTTTTGCGCATTGCGCGTAGTCCGCTTCCCACCATTGCAGCTGTCAATGGTGCCGCGGTGGGCGCAGGAATGAACCTGGCCTTGGGTTGTGATGTGCGCATTGCAGCACGACGCGCAAAGTTTGATACGCGTTTTTTGCAAATAGGAATTCACCCCGGTGGCGGACACACCTGGATGCTGCGGCGCATTGCTGGCCCTCAGGCAACAATGGCAACTGTCATATTCGGTGAAATTCTCGACGGTGCTGAAGCCGAGCGAGTGGGTCTTGTCTGGAAGTGTGTCGACGATGACGTGCTGCTGAAGACTGCTCATGAAATGGCAGCTCGTGCCGCAACCGCTCCACGTGAACTTTTAAAAGTCACTAAGGAAACCATTCAGGCAATGTCGGCCATTGATGCCCACAGCGATGCCGTGAAGCGAGAAATTGAGCCACAGGTGTGGAGCACTCGCCAGCCATGGTTTGCCGAGCGTCTTGCAGCCCTTCAAGCAAAAATTTCTAAAAAGTAGAAATACGCATGCGAAAAATGTTGCGATGTGGCATCGCAACAGTGCTGTCTGTTGTCTTGGGCGTATCTGTAGTTCCAGTACCTCAGGCACAAGCATCTGTATTGAAACGTTCCTACATCGTTACATTGCATCACCGCAGCGATATTGATGGGGTGGTTGCTGCAAGCAAGAACCTAGGGGCGAAAAGGTTCAACATTTTCAGATACGCATTAGGTGGTTTTGCCACCGACCTCAGTGATGCTGCAGCTAGCACTTTGCGACATGACACGCGAGTAAAACGTGTAACTAAAAATGTGGCAGTGCACAAAAGAGAAATTCCGCCAATTCAGCTCGGTGCGCCGTATCAACTTGATCGCATTGATCAAAGAGCTTTACCAATTGATGATCGGTTTAGCTCGCCTGCAACAGGCGAAGGCGTGCAGATCTACATGATCGACACTGGGGTAAGGGCAACCCATGTGGATTTAGTAGGGCGCGTCATTGCCGGTGTAGATGTGGTGGGAAATGATGAAAGTGGCTCTCCTGGCTCGCCCGCATCAGATTGTGATGGGCACGGAACCCACACTGCGGCTTCTGCTGCCGGTACCACCTTTGGAGTTGCTAAAAAAGCAACAATCATCGCAGTGAGGGTGTTGAATTGTGCTGGTGACGGCGATGTTGAAGGTGTGGTTGCTGGCATCGACTGGGTGCTGCATCATCATCGAAGTGGTGTACTTGCCGTGGCAAATCTCAGTTTGGGCGTGAACGCCGACGATAACTCGCTACCCATGGACGATGCGGTCCGTGACCTCTACGACGATGGAATAGTTCCTGTCGTGGCTGCTGGGAATGATGGGAAGGATGCTTGCCAGACGTCTCCTGGCCATTTGCCTGAAGCTCTCAATGTCGGTGCGGTCAATAGCCAAGATGATCGATTCAATAATGGCTCCATTGGCTCGAATTACGGAACATGTCTCGACTTATTTGCACCCGGTGTGCGTGTGTTGTCGGCGGGAAGTGATTCCGATACGGAAACCCACTATGAAACGGGAACTTCCATGGCGTCGCCTCTGGTTGCAGGGTATGCCGCTTTACTTGCGCAACAATTTCCCAACGCGTGCCCAGTTTCAATTGAAGATGCCATCACGGCAAGAGCAACTACCAATGTTGTAAAAAATGCAGGAACGGGTTCGCCCAATTTGCTTTTGAATGTGGTCGATATTTCTGCAGTCGGAACCGCTGCGCCTGGAACTCCGAATGCGTTGGTGAGCACGCCAAAAAATGAAGGTCTCGTGGTGTCGTGGGACCCTGGTTGTGGCGGGGGCGCAGTATCGGGAACAAATACCGTTCAAGTCAGTGTGAGTGGTACCAAAACCCCATTCCGCACAATCAAGGTCAACGATGCTGCAGGGGAAGTGGTGCTGAAGGGCCTAGATAACAGCAAAAAGTATGTGGTTCGGGTTCGGCGTCAAACTCCCAATGGCAGAAGTGATTGGTCTGTGCCTTCACTTGCAATGAGCCCAAAGCCATTGGTGACAGGTCAAAAAGTATTACTGAATACTCTTGCGCGTTCCACCGAGGCAACCATCGGAGGCCAATGGCAGGTCTCTGCGGAGTCCAGTGGGGTGTGTCGAGTAACGGCAAATGCGGCACGGATGTATTTCATGCGTAAGGGGAGTTGTGGCGTGGCTGTGCAGCCTCAATACACCAATGTTCCCTTTGCGCGTACCTTCTCGGTTGGGGAATCTACTGCTCCTGCAAATAGCGGACGCGGTATGCGCATTGTGTATTCGCGTAGTTCCCGTCGGTTGTTTGCAATTGAAGCGAGCAACGGTGTGAAACGGAGCATGGCTGTAGTGGCACCCGAGGTGGCCCCCACACCTGGAAGTTTCTCGCTGGCAATTCTGAATAACGGACTTTTGTTGGAAGCTCAAAGTAGAACCGGCAAGGTTGCCGCCTCAGTTTTAAGTATTCCTACGCAGTGCGACGCCTCTGGGGTGTGTGTCGCTGCATACAGCCCCGATACTTATGGCACAAGCCAAGTACAAGCAGTCGGTATTTATATACCAACCGAAGACCTGCGCTGGTTTGCGCGTTGGGGCCAGTCAGTCAAAACTTTTGTCATTGTTCGTTAAATCGACAAACGATCCTTCACATATTCCAACGACGAGCGTATGGTGGCCCTTGTAGGGAAGCTATGCAATTGGAATACCCGAGAGGAGACCCGATGAGTAAGCGTCATCACAGTCAAGAAACTGTGCCACCCCCACGCGTTGAGTTACGTGCTCACGCTCACAATGAGCGGCATCGAATACATGCGGCTCTTGACGAAGTAGCAGAGCTGGTGAGCCAAGGAATTCCTGCAGAAGACATTCATGAACCTGGCAAGTCGTGGCGTGTGGAAGCCCACCACGATAAGGAACGTGCTATTCGCAAGCCCAGTGGTCCTTTGAAGCATTGGAAAACAAAAGACTGGAAAAGGCGTTCGGTCGTTCGTAAACAGCGCGCTATTGCGCTGCGAGCCATTGCTGACTAAGCGCCTCGCGACGCTGGTCCCATTCTTCCAGGGTGAGTGCAAACCGATGATGGTCTTCCCATAACCCGTTGATCTCTAAATAGCGTTCTGCAGTTCCTTCGTTACGTAGTTCTAGCTTTTCAGCGACACGCAAACTATTTGTGTTGTGCGGAATGATACAAATTTCAATGCGATGTAGATGCAGTTCGTCAAATGCAAATTTGAAGAGAACAACAACAGACTCCGCAACGTAACTTTGCCCTGCTCGTGCCTGATCTATCCAGTAGCCAATTGTTCCGCATTGCATGGCTCCACGCATGACATTGTTGATGTTTACTTCTCCAGCAAAAACATTGTCGACGAAGAGCCCAAAAGCATATGAGTTTCCCGATTGGCGTTCGCGTTCGCGAATATTGCAACGCGCAGAAAAAATATCGCGGTCAAGTGCTGGGTCGGGCTGATTGATGGGTCGAGCGGGTTCCCAGCGGGTGAGCCAATCGCCATTACGCCGACGCACTTCACTCCACGCCGCGAAATCTTCAGCCACTAATGGCCGAAGAACGACGCGCGACCCGTAAAGACGCAAACCAGAGTTTGCGAGTGAGCCTGAGCTGGATCTTGCAGGATGCTGGTTCATGATGTTTCGGTAGCAACCACTCCATCGAGAAGAGATGCCGTTGAAATGATGATATGCGACCGTTGAAGTTTGCGCATGATTGCAACGAGTGCGCAGCAGCCTCCGACAATGACATCGGCACGATCAGCGTTGAGGCCAGGGTTAAAGAGTCGATCGCGCAGAGCCTCTGTAGCAAGCGTGCGAAAGACATCTTCAGCAGCATCGCGGGTGAGTACAAAGCCATGAAGTTTCTGCACATTAAATTGTGTGAGCCCAAGTTCAACCATGGCAATAGTGACAATGGTGCCGGCAACGCCGATGATTTCATCACAGTCAGCAAGTTCGGGAATCTCCCTGAGGACATCGTCAATTTCATCAACAATGACGCCGATGGCGTTAGTGAGTTCCTCGGGCCGCGGCGGATCGGAGTGAATTTCTTTCTCCGTGAGGCTTCGTGCTCCGTAGGGAATGCTGATAACGCGGGGAGCGCTATTCGGGTTCCCAACGGCTATTTCTGTGGATCCTCCACCGATGTCGAAAACAGCAATCAATTGGGGGTTATTGGGCAAGGGAAGCTGTTGTTGGGCTCCAATAAAAGATAAGCGACCTTCTTCTTCACCTGAAATAAGGCGAGGAGTGACTCCAACTATTGATTCCACCTCTGCAAGGAACTCTGTTCCGTTGCCGGCATGACGGACGGCTGCGGTTGCTACCACATGGATATTTGTTATGCCATGCTCGGTGAGTACAGAAGAGTAGTAACGCAATTGCTGCAGAGTGTTTTCCATCGACTCCGCAGAAAGCAGTTTAGTGTGCAGTACTCCAGCGCCAAGGCGAGTGATTTTCTGTTCGCGCACAAGCGTGTTGCCATTGTGTGAAATGAGCAAGTTTGTGGAGTTGCTCCCGATATCGATGACGCCGATCATAAGTGCTCAGCAACCCATCGCCCGACCGGGTCGTCGCCGCCTGCAAGAAACCATGCGTAGTGGGCGTGAAGACACTTCACACCACGACGTGTTCCTGCAACACCACCACTTGGTTTGGGCCCCATGTGTTGTGGTGGCAATAGTGAGTCGCGTAACACTTGGTAACGCAGATGTGCTGAAGCAATGTCTTCTTCGGCAATTTCAGCCTCAGACTGATCGACGCCACCTGTTGACTCGAGGCGCGCTACTGCGACATATTCCTTTTTCCCTACCAACCAAAACAATGTGGGCATAGGCGTTCCATCAAAAAGTAGAGGCGCGTTTTGAACAACAATGGGGTCGCCGTTACTGCTGCGTACGACTACTTCAAAGTCGCCTTGCGGAGATCTCCCCAAGAGTTCGGTCACGCGCTCAATATCGGCGAGTGATGCCACGAAACAATTCAGTGGATCTTTTAGAGCACTGCAATAAGGACGAGAATGAGTACAACAATTCCTGCCACGACAGGAAGAGCACGCTTCAGCATTGTGGAGCCTGCTGCATCGAGCAAGTTAAGGGGGACTGCTTCAGGGGAGTCAATTTTTCGCACAATAGGCTCGGCTGATGTGGTTGGCTCGACGACTTCCACCGCTGCGGGTTCTGTTGCTGTTTCGCTCGGAATTTCAGAAATAAGCGTGTTGAGGTTTTGGGAGAACTGTGCAAGCAATTTGTCGCTGATGTCGGCCATTGCGCCGCGACCAAACTGCGCAACTTTGCCAGTAACGGCAAGGTCGGTGTTCACTTCAACTTTTGTGCTGGTAGGAGAAATGCTGGTGAGTTGCGCGGTAATCAGTGCTGATGCGTTTCCTTTTCCGCCTGTGTCACGACCTTCGCCTTTCAGCACTGCTTTGTGGTCAACATCGTTGCGCTCAAGGAAAGAAGCCTGGCCTTTGAACTGTGCCTGAATGGGCCCAACTTTCACTTTCACCACTCCGCGGTAGGTATCGCCCTCAACTTCTTGCAACTGTGCTCCTGGCAGGCACGGCGCAATGAGCTCAACGTTGGTGAGAATTTTCCATGCCTCGGCGACGGGCACATTGACGGTGAAGTGATGATTTAGTTCCATTGGTTGAGATCCTCAATCGTGTCGATATCAAAAGGTGACCCCGAGCAGAGTACTTGCTCTACGAGTTCGGGGCGACTGCTGATGAGATTTCGTGCCCCTAAATCTCCTTGGGTTGGTAGTAGCGGCCACACTTCGGCGACGAGGAGGACGGGGTTTCCCGGCGTTTTCTGACCATCTGGTTGCACATATAGGGCCTGAGCAATGGGGGAGCCTGAGGAGGCCACAGCGACCCAATCGGCTGGCCTGACAAAGGGTTGGTCGCCTAGACCCACCACTATCGCAGTGGCTCCCACTGTGTGTGCTGCTTGGATACCTGCCTGCAGCGAACTGGCCTGGCCGGTTTGCCACTCTGGGTTATAGACCAAGGTGACGCGAGGGCGAGAGGTGGCATCGCTTGAAGGCTCAACTGCTCCCCACACCACAAATATGTGGCTGAACCCAGCCTCTACTGCCGAGTTGACGGCGTGGGAGAGGACACTTTGCCCACGCATCATGCTGTGGAGTTTGTGGGTGCTCCCTGCGAACCTGCTGCCCGCTCCAGCGGCAAGCAAGACAGCCACGGTGGTAGCTGGCAGATGTTGAGACGTGGACACACTTCAATTTATCACTACGGTGTGGGGGGTCCTTATGTCGCATTCACGTCGCATCTATTTCGGGGGCATTTCTCTCGCCCGCGGGGGAAAACGCGCGATGGCAGTTGCGACTATTACGTGTGGTCTTGTGGTGGGTTCAAGTTCCGCTGCGCATGCTGCAGGAACTGCAGTTGTGGTGCCGCCAGCAGTAGTGCAAACCACATGGCGAGAACCACAGTTGCTCACAAAAGATGCACGTCCCCGGTTCGATGCAGCGAAAACTATTGCGGGGGAAGCACTGATTGCAATTGCCACTTTTATTGAAGTACCAACTGCAGAAAATTTTGCCCAATTTCAAATTACTCGCGCGGCATTAGTAACTCGCGTTGCTGCTCGCGTTAATGAGTCGCGTGCAGCAATGTTGGAAGCCTGGTCGCAAGCATCGCTAAAACACCAGATGGCGCTCATTGCTGGTCTCACAACATTGGGCGTTGGCTACGAATATGGTTCTGATAATCCGAAAAAAGGACTCGACTGTTCTGGGCTCGTTGCCTATGCATGGAAAAAAGTAGGAATTGCTCTGCCACTGCAGTCGAAACGGCAATGGGAATCTTCTCGCGATGTAGAACAACAAGATGCTCTGCCTGGTGATGTTGTCTGGTACCCAGGTCACACCATGATGTACCTCGGGGTGGGTGATGCGGTGCTGCATTCGGCACGTGAAAATTTAGGTGTGCGTCTTGGTCGCATCAACTGGAAACAAATTCCACGTGTTAAATTTGGGAATCCAGAAGTTTCGCTTCTGTCAGTGAATCGGACCGCTGGCGTCTTTTAACGACGGCGATTGGCGCCCGGTGCGCTGAGCAATAATTTCTGCACAGATGGAAATAGCGGTTTCTTCAGGCGTTCTGGCACCAAGGTCGAGACCTATTGGCGACATGAGCCGAGTGAGGTCGGTGGGCGAGGTGACCCCTGCAATAGCGAGTCGTTCTATTCGTTTCGTGTGAGTTTTGCGCGAGCCCATGACCCCGATGTACCCGGCTTTTGTACCTAATGCACCTTGAATAGCGGGCACATCGAATTTTGCATCGTGTGTAAGAACGCACACCGCATCGCGCGCAGTGAGTGACTTGCCGTGACTTTCAAAATAAGCGTTTGGCCAGGTAACAACAACCTCATCGGCCATGGGGAAACGTCGTCGAGTAGCGAAAACCTCCCGCGCATCACAAACGGTGACGTGGTAACCAAGAATTTTTGCTACTCGGGCAAGTGCCGCTGTGAAGTCGACTGCACCAAAAATCCACATGTGTGGGGGAGGTGCAAAACTTTCCACAAATATTTTCACCATGGGTGTGTCGTCAAGATCTTCAGGAGTTGTTTGGCCATCGGCGCCATAATGCCGAACGCCCGTTGTGCCAGCCTCAAGTTCACCGAGCGTGTCGCGAGCAACAATGCGGTTGAGCTCAATATTGCCAAGCGAACCAATTGGGGGGAGTTGTGGAGAAACAATGAGCCATGATCCAACGTGTGGGCCTTCAATAATTGTTGCGAGCCCAACAGGAGTTTGCTGTGCTGTTCGCTCGGCAAGTGACTGCACAGACGAATTGGCAAGATATGCATCGAGTGGTTGTATGAAGAGATGAATGATGCCGCCACAAGTGAGACCAACGGCAAAGGCTTCATCGTCGGAATAGCCAAAGGTGATGATGCCTGGAGATTTTTCGCCAGCCAAAATGGCAAGGGCTTCACTCACTACTGCACCTTCAACACAACCACCACTCACTGAGCCCACTACTTCACCATTTTCGGCAACAGCCATGGCGGCTCCTGGCTCACGCGGGCCAGAGCCTTCAACGTCAATTACTCGTGCAACGGCAACCCGTAAGCCACGCTGATGCCATTGTGCGAAGTCGTTGAAAAGTTCACGCATAGATGCTCAAAGTGTACGGACTGAAGGAATGGTACGGATTGTGCTATTCCAAGTTTGCGATAATTCTGCACAACTCATTTAAGGCATCAACAGAGTGACCCTCTACAAAGTCGTCGGTGTGTGCGAGTGCAGCAGCCATGCCCTTTGCTAGGGGTGCATAGCCAGGGGTGACCTTCAGCGGGTTCACCCAAATAATGCGATGAGCAACACGGTGGAGGCGTTCCATTTGTGCCGATAGCACTTCGGGGTCGCCGCGATCCCAGCCATCAGAGAGCACGACCACAATGGAGCCGCGAGCGATGCCACGAACACCCCAAGAATCGTTGAATGTGCGTAGGCATTCGCCAAGACGCGTGCCTCCGCTCCAGTCGGCTACTTGTTCGCTCGCACGGGTGAGGGCATAGTCGGGGTCGCGTGCCGACAGTTCTTTCGTGAGGCGGGTCAGTCGCGTTCCGAATGTGAAAGCTTCCACGCGACGACGGCCGACAACTGCCGCATGAACGAAGCGCAAAAATGCTCGTGAATAGGGTTCCATTGAGCCTGAAATATCGAGAAGTAGAACGAGGCGGCGCATTTTTTCGTCGGGCTCTCGCCAGTATCTGCGAATAGGTTCGCCACCTGTGCGTAATGAAGCCCGTACGGTACGGCGCAGGTCGGGGGCGTGTTGATGATTCTTTGCGCGCCGTGTACGTAGAGACCTTCGCGTAGGGCCAGCGAGGCGCAACTGTTGCATAAGGTCTTGTGCGAGACGCAGTTCGTCGTGTGAGTATTCGGCGAAATCTTTTTTACGTAATGATTCAACGGCAGAAAATCGCAGGGTCAAAGTGAGGTCTGCATCGCTGGGTTCTGCCTCGCCGTCGCCGTCGCCTTCGTCGTCATCAACAGCTAGTTCAATGCGGAGAGTTTCAACTTCTTCCTCAATGTTTTCCGAAAAACGGTGTTCCCAAAAGACACGAAATGCACGATCAAATACTTCGCGGTCTTCGGGCCGGCGAATGAGAGTGGAATGTGCAGCCCAATAAACATTTGATTGTTCGTCGATACCAACTCTGTGCAGTGCTTTGACAAAAGTAAGAACACTGTCGACAGGCGCAACTACTCCGACTCCGCGCAATACGCGAGCAAATGCAACTGCCATTTCCTCTGCGCTAGATGCGGTGTGAGAAAGTGTGGTCATTACTAGCCGTGAAATGCGCCGCGTTCAAGGGCTTGCTTGACGAGAGCGTTCACTCCGGTTTCGCGAACTCTTGCATGATCTTCGCGGTACTTCAAGACTGCACCAAGTGTTGAATTTACAAATGCTTCGTTGAGTTCTTGTGCGCCTAATTTGCCAAGAGCAGTTGCCCAGTCAATTGTTTCAGCAATTCCTGGTGGTTTGTAGAGCTGCATTTCACGCAGCGCTTCAACGGCCCCAGCTACTTGACGAGCAAGCACCGTAGAAATATCGGGAACACGGAGTTTGACAATGGCTACTTCACGATCAAAACCTGGGTGGTCGACCCAGTGGTATAGACAGCGGCGCTTCAGTGCGTCGTGAACATCGCGCGTGCGGTTAGAAGTGAGTATGACAACTGGTGGCGTTGTTGCACGGTAGGTGCCAAGTTCAGGAATAGTGATTTGAAAATCTGAGAGAACTTCAAGGAGGTAGGCCTCAAACTCATCGTCGGCGCGGTCAATTTCATCGATGAGAAGAACGGGTGTTGGGCCATTTGTCGGTTCAATTGCTCTGAGAAGCGCGCGCTTCAGCAAGAACTTTTCGTTGTATAGCTCTTCTTCCAAGCGAGCTGTTCCACTGCCAGCTGCTTCGCCGGAAGCTTCTGCTGCACGAAGGTGAAGAAGTTGGCGCGAATAGTCCCAGTCGTATACGGCCTGGCTGATGTCGATGCCTTCGTAACACTGCAAGCGAATGAGTTCGGAATTGCGTGCCTCGGCAATGACTTTGGCAAGTTCTGTTTTGCCAACGCCGGCTTCACCTTCAAGGAGAAGTGGACGATTCAAAGTGAGAGCAAGAAAAACTGCAGTAGCGATACCGTCGTCAACGAGGTAGTCGTGTGCAGTCAGTGCATTGCGCACTTCATCGGGAGTCCGTGGGACGTCGGAAAGATACGCCATTACCCATAAATCCTAAGGGTTCTCGGCGCCGTATGCCCCGTTTTACGCAACAATCCGCGCCGAAAACTAGGTGTCGAAGCCTAAACCGAGACGGTCGAGCGATTTCAACCAGATGTTTCTCTTGCCAGTTTTGTCTTCTCTGTCGAGTGACCATCGAGTGGTTTGAATGCCAACGAAGCGAAATGGCTCGGGGGGGAAGGGGAGCGGTTTATCTTGAACAAATTTTGTTGAAGTAGCTTTGCTACGACGTCCGTCAAGAAGATCGAGCATGACTTCTGCTCCGAATCGGGTGGAGGCTGTACCGAGACCTGTGTAACCGAGTGCGTAAGCAACGCGACCACCCATTGCGCGACCCCAAAAAACACTGAAGCGTGTGCAGGTATCGATTGCTCCACCCCATGCATGGGAAAACCGCACGCCTTCTAGCTGCGGAAATGTTTGGAAGAAATGTTGCGAGAGAAGTGCCCACGACTCGGGGCGAGATTCAAGTTCCGTATTCATCTTTCCGCGGAAGTAGTACATGGCGTCGTAGCCACCCCACAAAATGCGATTGTCGGCGGTGAGGCGGTAGTAATGAAATTGGTTGGGAATATCAGATATGCCTTGTCGGTTTTCCCAGCCAATGCTGGCTAGTTGTGCCGGCGTCAGTGGTTCGGTGACGAGGCAATAGTCGTAAACAGGTGCAATGTAATGACCTAAACGCTTGAGTAGCGGTTTAAAAGCATTAGTTCCGAGCGCAACTTTTCCGGCACGCACACGGCCAAGTGGGGTGTCAACTAAAACACCTACGCCATCTTTTTCAATGCTTGTTGCTTTGCTGTCTTCGTAGATGCGCACACCCAAAGATTCCGCTGCGGTTTTCAAGCCCCATGCAAGACGTGCGGGGTCAACAAGCGCGGCGCGATCTTTGCGCCAGAGGCCACCTGAGTAAGTAGGTGAGTGCACCTGGCTGCGCAATGTCTCTTGATCGAGCCATTCAACAGATTGCCCAAGTGAACGGAGCTGTTGGTAATCGTCACGAAGTTCTGCAAGGTACGAGGCGGGGTGCGAGCTCGTTGCAACATCAATTGCGCCAGTGCGTTCGTAGTCGCAGTCGATGTTGTAGCGGCGAATGGCCGATTCAATTTCGTTGAGATTTTGCAAGCCCAGTTCTTCCAAGACATTGACTTCATTGGGAAAACGCTGTTGAGCATTTGCTACACCGTGTGTGAGCGATGAATCCATGAAGCCACCATTGCGTCCGCTTGCAGCAGACCCCACTTCGTGAGCGTCGATGAGAATGACGTCGCGAGATGGGTCGCGCTCTTTTGCAATGATGGCGGTCCAGAGCCCGGTATATCCGCCTCCAACAATGCACAAATCGCAACTTTCGGTACGTACGAGTGTTGGATTGGAGTCGGGCTCGTCGGCATCGTCATACCAGTATGGATACGGATCTGCGTCAGCAATTGCGTCGAGATGACGCATGTCGATAGCTGGATTGTCCATTGTTCTCACCCCTAGGTAATAGCCACCTTACCGCACTCATCGAGCTACGTGCAGCGCCATCAATATTCAGTAATGTCTTCATATGGATTTAGGAATCGTGGGCAAAAAAGCTGTTGTCGCAGCAGGAACTTCTGGGTTGGGTCTCGCAAGCGCAGTGTCGTTGGCAGCTAATGGCGCTCACGTAGTCATCTGTGGGCGCAACAAAGAGCGGCTCGATGCTGCTGTAGCGACAGTGGGGCATGGGTGCATTGGCATAACGCACGATGTATCGGAGCAAAAAGGTGCTCGTGCATTTGTGGAAGACGCGATGAGTCGACTTGGCGGGGTTGACATCTTGGTGACAAATGGTGGAGGACCTCCTCCAGGAAATGCAATCGACATGCCAATTGAGATGTACTCAATGGCTCTTGAGCTCAGTCTTTTGTCGGTCATTTCAATGTGTCAAACGGCGCTGCCAAGTATGCGTGAAACGGGGTGGGGTCGCATTATCGCAATTACTTCTATTTCGGTTCGCCAACCCATTCCACAAATTGCACTTTCGAATACTGCGCGCGCGGGAGTCACTGGATATTTGAAATCGTTGGCCGGCGATGTGGCGGCAATGGGAATCACAGTAAATACTGTTCAACCAGGTGTTCATGCCACAGATCGCATTAAGGGTGTGTACGGAAGTTCATTAGAAGCAATGGCAACGAGTATTCCTGTTGGATTTGTGGGTGACCCTGGCGATTTTGGTGAAGCAGTTGCATTTCTTGCAAGCCAGCAAGCCAAATTCATTACAGGCGCAAGTATCAATATCGATGGCGGCCAGTTCGCTGGTTTGCAGTAAGGACACAATGTTTATTCACGTGGTTGCATTTCGTTGGAATGAAAATATTTCTCCAGAACAAATTGGTGTCATTTCAGAAACTCTGAAGGCGTTATCACAGCATGTAACGGAAGTGAAGAAATATCGCTTCGGCCCAGATGCCGGTGTGAGCGCACCTACAAACTTCGATTTTGTTGTGGTAGCTGAGTTTGATTCAGAAGATGACTGGCGTATTTATGACACGCACCCAGAACACAACCGTGTGCGTAAAGAAGTACTGGGGCCGTTCATTGCTGAGCGTGCCGCAGTGCAGTTCACCGCTTAAGAGATCTCATTTCTCGGCGCGGATTGTCGCGAAAAGCGATACATACGGCGCCGAGAACCCTTTGGGGGGGATTCGTAGTTATCCCAAAAGCGAAATGCAATGAGCACGTAGGCAACGCCTAAAACGCCGTCAATGATGTAGTGCTCGCCGAAGTAGACCAAGGTCGCCATCATTACCACTGGGAAAATAACTACTAATGGTTTGAGGTACTTCGGGAGTTTTGGTGCAAAAAACAAAATGACGAGAAGTGAAAAAGCCACATGCAAACTTGGCACTGCGGCAACTGGGTTCACCACTTCACGGCCACGTTCAATAACGTTCGAGACGGTGTCGAGGCCAAGGTGGCTCCAGCCGCGTACCGCAGGCCGTGCCAACTTGCCCGACAGATGACCATCGCGGGCAGCCATCCATGGTGGGGCAGCAGGAAAAACAATGAACGTGGCAACGCCCATGAAAAGAACAGTGGCAAGCCGGCGCATGTAGCGCACCCATTGGTCTCGGTTGCGAATCCATAACGCAACGGCGGCGCCCATCGGTACACAAAAGTGGGTGAAGTAAACCATGGAACCAACAATGTCGTACCAGCGCACTGAATCGGCTTCATAGAAGTGACGTTGCATCCATACGTTGGGGTCGGTACCAAAGAAGAGGAACCTGTCAACGTTACGAGGTGCGAAAACTTGAATGGGCATGCCAAGTTGGTCGGCTATTCCTCGGCTGTAGTCGTAGGCAAACCACATGGCTACGAAGAGGCCGAAGTCGCGCAACATCAGTAATTGGCTGAGGCGTGGTTTTCCTAGATTTCCCGCAACGAAGCCACCGAGCACCCATGCAAGAACAGCAATGCGGTCGGTGGGGATGCCATAGGAGACACCCGACCAAATAAATGCAATGACGTATGCAATGAGCGCAGCGGTGCGGAGATACCGCAACTGCACAGGAATTACTTCGAGGCCTCTTCAAGCGCGCGACGCACGAGCACCTTGGCAAGATGCACGCGATATTCAGCGCTTGCGTTGAGGTCGCTTTGTGGGTCGGCTTGTGCAGCAGCGAGTTCTGCAGCATCGGCAACCGATGCGCCGGAAGCCAAGGCTGTAGCCACATCTGTTGCAAGCACTGGCGTGGAACCCATGTTGACAAGCGCAACACCAGAACCACCATTACCGCGCCATGCAGCAACGCCAACAATGGCCCAATCTTGAGCGCGGCGATTGAACTTCTGGAAGCTCCAGCCGGCACCGTTCATTTTGGGAACACGAATTTCAGTGAGCATTTCATCAGGTTGTAATGCCGATTCAAGGAAGCCCTTGTAAAAATCTGTTGCTGCAATTTCGCGTGTTCCAGATGCGCCTTGAACAACGTATGTTGCTCCGAGCGCAAGAGTGGTTGCAGGAAGGTCGCTGGCAGAGTCGGCGTGTGCAATAGAGCCACCAATGGTGCCACGGTGACGCACTTGAGGGTCACCAACATGGCCTGCTGCACATGCAAGAAGTGGAACATGCTGTTTCACGATTGGTGAAGTCTCAACGTCCATGTGACGGGTGAGTGCACCAATAGCAATGTAGCTACCTGCGTCGGTGATGTACGAGAGATCTTTCAAGCGACCGATGTCGACGAGCACGCTTGGTGCAGCGAGGCGCAATTTCATGAGTGGGAGAAGTGAGTGTCCACCGGCAAGGAACTTGGCGTCTTCACCGTACTCGGTCACCAGGCTGATGGCTTCGGCAGCACTTGATGCGCGCTTGTAGTCGAAAAGTGAAGGAATCATTATTTGCCGCCTTTTGCACAAGCGAGAATGGATTGAACAATGTTGTGGTAGCCAGTGCAACGGCACAGGTTGCCCTCAAGACCAATGCGCACTTCGTCTTCTGTTGGGTCTGGGTTTTCGTTTAACAAACTGATGGCCGCCATGACCATTCCGGGAGTGCAAAAGCCGCACTGCAGACCATGATTTTGCATGAAGGCATCTTGCATCGGATGCATTTTCCCGTTGGTAGCAAGACCTTCAATAGTGGTGACCTGCGAGCCATCGGCTTGTACGGCAAGAACGGTGCAGCTCTTCACTGCTTCACCATCGAGGTGGAGCGAGCATGCGCCGCAGCTAGAAGTATCGCAACCGATGTTGGTGCCGGTGAGACCCAGGTCTTCACGCACATATTGAACGAGCAAAGTACGTGGCTCTACATCACTTTCGTGAGTCTTGCCGTTAACAGTGACGCTGATCTTCATGGTTCCCCTTTACGCAACACTCTGGTTGCCGCACCTATTATGCCTCAACTGTAGTGGCGCCAACTCAGGAGAAGGAACTCGAAATGGGTCCTTTAGCGGTCGAGTGAGTCGAGCCCGCGGCGCGCGAACCACAAAGTGAGCACGGAAAGGCCTACAAGGGCAACGAGACCACCCCAAACGCCATCCCAGGTGACATCTCCAAGGAATCCCTGGCGAGATAGTCGCAAGATGTTCGTTGCTGGGTTATAACGGGCAACGGTGTGCAGCCACCCAGTCATGATATTGAGAGGTGTTTGTGCGGAAGACAAAAACATCGTGAGGAACAACGTGAGTTGCATGATGGCAGCCCCGCGCATGTCGCGAAAGCGATAGGCAATGCCGAGCCCCCAGCCTGCGGCAACGGTGGACAGTCCGAGTGCGGCGATGTAGAGCGTGGCCAGCCCGACGAAACCAGAGGTGAGTCGTGCTCCAAAACCAAAGCTCACGAGAAGAACGATTGTGACGACAACCAAGGTGCGCACCCAGCACGAAATGAGTGGCCCAATGATGAGGGAACGTCGGGGGGTGGGAGCCATGCGTAACCGGTCGAAGAATCCATTTTCAATATCTTTGATGGCAGAGAAACCAAGCCCGACGCCACCGAAGGCAGAACCCATACACACCGCGAGAGGCATGTACCAGTTGATGCTGCGATCTGTGGGGAAGCCAGGAACTTTTGTAATGGCAAAAAAGGTGCCCGCGAATGCGATGCTTTGGAAAATTGGCATTGCGAGTGTTGGCAGGAAAGTAGACGGTAGTCGACGTGTATTGCGTAGGGCTCGTGTAGATAGTGCAGAAGCACTACGCATCGTTGTTCCAGCGAATTCAGAAGTAGATGCCGTGTTCATTGTGCAGCAATCCTTTGTGCGAGTGCTCGTAAAGCAACAGTAAATGAAACAATCATGATTGCAATTGGCACCAAAATTGCGCGTGCAATGGCGCCGCTACTGAGGCCGTCAATGCATAAGTCACGCATTCCTTCAATGAGATGCGAAATAGGGTTGAAGTCGGCAATGTGTTTGTATACCCCGCTCATGGTTTGGCGCGGGAAAAAGGCACTAGAAAAAAAGAGCATGATGAATACGAGAGGGAAAATTCCCTGTACTGCTTCTGATGAACCAGTTTTCAGTGCAGCAGCTGCCATAAAGCCACTAATAGCAATTGCAATGAGCCCACCACTGATGACCATGACGAGAACACCCAGCGGGCCACCTTTGATACTCATGCCAAAGGGCAACAACAGCAAAGAGAAAAAGAGCGTTTGGAAAGCCCCATATGCAGCAGCGCCAGCAAGCCGCCCCACAAGAATGCCTAGTCGCGATGATGGTGCTGCCATCAGTCTATAAAAAAAGCCGTTTTCTATATCGGTTGCTAGTGCGGTTCCACTTTGCACTGAACCAAATAAGACGCCTTGAACAATGGTGCCGGCCAAACTGAAGTCAAGAAATGAGTCAACTTTAGGAAACCCAGGAAGATTGATTGCTCGACCAAAAGATGAAGTGCCAAGCGCGGCGAAAAACAAAGGAAATATCATTGAGGGAACAACGAGTGCGGGTTGGCGAACTAGTGCAAGTATCGAGCGTTTCGACATCGCAACTGTTTGACGAAATCCAATGCGCCAATTGTGATTCATTGCTGCCGTGGACTGCACGGTGAGAGTTGCGGTCATTGCTTTGCGCCTTCTAGGCGATAGCCAGTTGCTTCAGCAAAAACGTCGTCGAGGCTGGGTTCATTGAGTTCTAAATGTTGAACGCGAATGCCCGATTCATCGAGGCGGCGAACAACGTCGGTTACTGCTTCCACCCCGGCATTAAGACCTACACCAAGTGTTCCTTCGGCACTGGGGCGGATGTCGCCAAATTCCTTCAGCACTTGGGTTGCAGTATCTATGAGATGTGTTGCCACGGTAATGAGCAATGTGGGCGCGCCTACTTGTGCTTTCAAGTCGCGGGGCGTTCCTTCGCGAACAATTTTTCCGTGGTCGATAATTGCAATGCGATCGGCAAGCTGGTCGGCTTCTTCTAGGTATTGCGTAGTGAGCAATACAGTGGTGCCTTCGCTGTTCAATCGCTTTACCTCTTCCCACAATGTGAGTCGACTCATAGGGTCAAGGCCAGTAGTGGG
>CAMCZG010000039.1 GCA_945886445.1 Bifidobacterium breve
CGATCATTTAAGTTGCCGGCGCGCGTATGGCGAAACTCAAAGGTGTCGAGATGAAACTGCCAGAACTTTTCCGTATCGGTATCGCGTGCGGCCATTCCCACTTGCAGCGCAAGTAGCCCTGAGTCGCGTTCTGGGGTTTCCCAAATAGGGGGAAAGCCTGGTTCCACATGGCCTTGACCCAGGCAAAAGGGAAGAAAGGTGACATCCCACGGTGCGCCAGCTTGTAGCCCTGTAATCACGTGGTTGTGGGCAATGCGGCCATACGGGCAGCGGTAGTCCCAAGTAATGGCAAATGAGCGACGTTCGGAAGTGTTTGGCACGTTTTTAAACTACAACGGCAATGGCAACAATGCCGAGGGCAGTGCCCACAAAAGCGCCGCCAATAATGTCGGACAAGTGATGCAAACGCACCATCACGCGACTGAGCGCAACGCAAATGCCAATGCCAAACCACAACACGGCCCAACTCGCTGGGCTCCATGCACACAAAATGGTTGCGGCGAAAAAAGCCGACGATGCATGACCACTGGGGAAAGAAGAAGTAATTGGTGTGCGCACATTGAAGCGTTCATCGCCACCGGTGGTGGGCCGTGAACGTTTGAAAAGACGCTTGACGCCCTGATTCACAATGAGGCTTTCTGCACCGAGCAACAGCGACATGGCAAGTGCTTGACCCGCACGATGGCCACTGCCTATGGCGCGTACCCAGACAATGGCATGCCAAATGATGCTGAATTCACCGATGCGACTGAGGAGCGAGAAGAACGCTTGCACGACACGCTGGCGGCGCACAGGTTCGAGAAAAGAATCGAACTTCTCGTCGAACTGGGTGGCGGCGCGGGGCAATTCCATAGCGGTTACCACCGTAGACGATGCGAGGTAAGTATCCCTGTTAGCGCGGTGAGCCGTCCGTGATGTCCCATGCGTCATGGGTTTGGTATCTCACTGCTCGAAAACCGCAGTACTAGGATTTCTTGTTATGACAACTCTTCTCAAAGGTCGCTACTCGGCAAACGTGGGAGCCGATGGCAAAGTGCTCTTTCTTATTGGCATGCGTTTCAATCAGTTGCACAAGCCGTGGAAGTGGCTTCCTGTATTCATCGCAATGCCGCGGATGCTCATTGAACTGCAAAAGAACCGAGAGTTGGGTTTGGTGGGAAAGCCGCGCACCTATTTATCGGGACGCACGGTTTTGGTGTGGCAGTACTGGGAGTCGTTTGAGAAACTCGCGATGTATTCGCGTTCACAAGAAAGTGCTCATTTGCCCGCATGGCGACGCTTCAACGCCAAGGTGCGCAACAACGGTTCTGTAGGTATTTTTCACGAAACAATTTTGCTATCCGATGCCACCGTGGAAACGGTGTACGGCAATATGCCGACTTTTGGCTTAGCCGCCGTAACTGGTGCAGTGCCCGCAGCTCAACGTGGGCAAAGTGCAAAGTCGCGCTTGGGTGAGACCGACACCGATACGCCCGCGGTCGACCCGTACTGATTTTTCTTTATACGCACAATATTCAGTGGGTTTTGTTCGTGTCGTAGTGTGATGACGTGCAAAAAAAGACGGTGTGGATTTTTGGCGATCAGTTAAACCGCCGCATTGGCGCACTACGTGATGCCACACCAGAATCGCATCGTGTGCTCGTTATTGAGTCTGAGCAAAAAATTGCATCAAAGAGATGGCATGTTCAGCGCGCGCATTTCCTTATCGCTTCCATGCGAAGGTTCGCTCAAGAACTCACCGCTGATGGTTTTGAAGTGGATTATCGCTTTGCCAAGACAATGCGCATTGGTCTTGAAGCACACATTGCCGAGTTTCAGCCTGAAGAAGTTGTGGCAACAGAACCGAATAGTTATTCGGCACGTGAGATGTTGAAGAACATGCCGGTGCGGTGTGTGAAGTCAGATCAGTTCTTGTGTCATCCCGATGCGTATCGCGAATTTATGGGTGCGCGCAAGACAGTGAAAATGGAAGACTTCTATCGCTGGCAACGCAAGCGGCTTTCGGTGTTGATGGATGGCGATGCGCCAGTTGCTGGCCGTTGGAACTTCGATGAAGACAATCGCCAGCCACCGCCAAAGAACGATCATGACAGGTGGCCTGTGCCCGAGAGCATTCCGCTTGATGAAATCGATCAGCAAGTAATAGCTGATGTTGCTCCTTACACATGGGGTGCACTGCCAACGGGGTTGTGGGCTACAAGCCGTGCGGGTGCGCTGGCGCGGTTGAAGAAGTTTGCAACAGAAGTGCTTCCGATGTTTGGCGAGCATGAAGACGCCATGTTGAAGTCGAATTGGCACCTTGCACATTCATTGCTGTCGCCATACCTCAACAACGGTCTCTTGCTTCCAGGTGAAGTAGTTGATGCAGTTGTAGCCGAGTTTGAAAAAGGGAATGTGCCCGTCAACAGCGCGGAAGGATTTCTGCGTCAAGTCATTGGGTGGCGCGAGTACATCTGGAATTGCTATTGGCAATGGATGCCCGATTATGCCCAGATGAATGCACTGTCTGCCGAAATACCGCTGCCGAAATTATTCACCGCTCCAGATAAAACTCAAATGGCCTGCATGAAATCGGTATTAGAAGGCGTGTATGAGCATTCTTATGCGCACCATATTGAACGGTTGATGGTGCTCGGCAACTTTGCGCTTATTGCAGGTATTAACCCACAAGAACTCACACAGTGGATGTGGAATAGTTTTGTTGACGCAGCGGAGTGGGTGATGGTTCCGAATGTTGTTGGAATGTCGCAATATGCCGACGGGGGAATGCTGGCAACGAAGCCCTATGCAAGTGGTGGTGCATACATCGACCGCATGAGCAACCATTGCAAAGGGTGTGCGTACGACCGTAAGAAACGAGTGGGCGCTGATGCCTGCCCATTTACGGTTTTGTATTGGGATTTCTTCTTACGTCACGACGAGAAGTTTGTAAAGAATCCGCGTGTTGCTCGCCAAGTGCGTGCTGCTCAACAATTAGCTGACCGCGAAGAACTGCAAGCGACGGCGGTTACTATTTTCCGACGTTTACAAAGTGGTGAGCTGTAAAACGACCCCACGAACTCCGCTAGCGACGTGGCTCGGGTTGAATCGTCGACACTTTTTGTGGTGATCTGGCACATGAGAGTAGAATTTGGGAGCGATTGGGCTGGGGGAAATTCCTGGCGGTATGTGTGGTGAGGGTGATGAAGAAATCTACGACTCGATTTATTGGCGGCCTGCTCTCTGCCGCATTGGTCGTCAGTTTCAACTCATCCATCTCGCAAGCCGATACCTCAGATCCAAGCGAGTCAACGACGACAACAAGCACGACAACGACGGTCGCAACTGAAACCACCATTGAGCTGACTACGACGACAACAACTACAACTACAACTGTGCCCCGGGTGAAGCCAAGAGTGCTCTTAGTGGGCGATTCAACGATGGCTGCAATCCGTTGGTTCAAAGACGGTAGGAAAGCTCTATCGGGTTCCACATTTATTATCGATGTGGAGTCGTGCAGGTCTATTGGTGGTTACTCGTGCTACGGCAGAGAGTATCGGGCTCCCTCAACTGCATATGAAGTAGTTGAGTCGGTGAAGGGGAGGCTCGACGTGGTGGTGTTGATGGCGGGAACGCACCACAACCCGGCAACTGTTGAATCTGATCTGCGGTCTTTGCGGCGAATCGTTGCGAAGAGAGGTGCCAAACTGGTGGTGTTGACTCTTCGTGATCTCAATCGCAGCACCGCCACGATTGGTGGAGTCACACTCATTGAACGTGTCAATGGGATGATTGAGCGATTGGTGCAGACTGCTAAGTATGAAACGACCTACATCGCCAACTGGAAGGCTTTTAGCCGTGGGCATGATGACTGGTTCCGGTCAGATGGAATTCATTTAACTGTTCGTGGTGTTCTTGCGCTCGGGTGGTTTATATCGAATTTTGTTGCCCATATTGCAGAAGTGTCATGTGCGTCTTATGGCACTGAGATATGCCCGCTACCCAGGTGGAAAGACTCCAAGGTTGATTGGTTGCGTCGCTACCGTGTGCAATACAGCGACATCCATTGCTATGAAGACGGTGGAATGCGCAGAAAGATCTGTGAGCGCGACCGACGACCGGGTTAACTCGGGAAGAACTCTTTGACCACAGTGTAAATTGCGTTGACATTTGCTTGCGCCTCGCCATCGCGTAGCCCCTTGCCAAATTCCACTGTCAAACTTGTGGTGTCACTCTTGTTCAGCGTCTCTGCCCACATTGAAGAAGTGCCGCTGTACGTGCCACCTTCAATTTTGAGAATTGGCAAGTCAACCAAGATCGCGTAACGCTCGCGCATGTCGCCATCACGACCCACGCCCGGGCTAATGCGGAAATAGTCTTGGTGGTACCAAATAGACAATTGTGGCTGAACCATTTTGCCCAAGCGAAGCATTGATTTCGTTTCTGGTTCCGACGCCGCGCCCGCACCAGACCATTGCCAGAATCCTGATTTGCCAAGAGGTTTCCAACGCACGGGGAAGTTGCGGTTGAGGTCAACCTTGTTCGCGTTCTGCCGTGTATTGAGCAGGGTCCCATCAGGGTTCAACTTCGGCAGAATCCATAGGTCGATATTCGATGGGGCGGGCGTTGACTTCAAAATATCGAGGATGGGGAGCCCTGCGCACTCATTGCCATGAATGCAGCCCACCACCAATACGCGAACACCATTTGGGTTGCCGCGTCGAATGAAAGTGAGTGGGCGGTTCTGTACAGAGCGGCCGAACTCAATTTCGATGTCATTAGGAATTGCTTCTCTGTTTGCAAATGATGAAAGCAGGGGAGTAAGAACTTCTTCGTTGTCATTGTCGTTGTTGTTGGGAACGGTTGGAATGGGCGACAGTGGGGTGGAGCCAGCGACAGATGACGGTGATGAAGTAGTTGCGGTGTCGCTTCCACCGGTAAAGGTGACCAGTAGAGCGATGCTTACAACGGCTGTAGTTGCAAGGACAGCAATCTTTTTAATGCGCAACAGGCGAGAGCCGTCGTCGTATACGGCGCTGTCGGCGCTGACGACTGGAATCTGATCGGTTGTGAGGGCTTCTTCGCGCACTGGTTCAACAACGCGCACTGGTTCTGCAACAGACACTGGCTTAGGAGCGGGAGCATCACGATGCTGAACGAATGCTGCTCTTTTGCTCGAGCGTTGCGTATCAATCTTCCATGTGTGGCCATGTGCATCGGTGTAACGCAGAGCTACTACTTCGTTGCGCGCCGCGGTTGCCGTCATTTCCCCACGGTCAAACGCTGCACAGATTTCTCTGTACTTCTCGTCGAGCGCGTCAAGACCAGTAGGAGCCGTGCGGCGAACAGTAGGGGGCGCCGGCTGGTCGCTGACCCGCACAACAGCCGCACGCCGCCCCGAGCGTGTGGTGTCAATCTTCCAGGCAACCCCGTCAGCATCGGTATGGCGGAGCCTGGTAATAGTGTCGCGGGCCTCTACAGAACTGATTTCCCCGCGGTCAAAGGCTTCACAGGTACGGCGATAGACCACTTGCAAGTATTCAAATTCCTGAAGATGGGGGCCGTTGCTCATAGTCCTAGACATTAAGGATATGCAGGGCGGGGTGCCTCGGGGCGTTCAATGTGAGTTCGCACAGATATTTCTCTTCGGTTTTACCGGGAGTCTTGGTGCCAGAAGAGATTTATTCGCAGGAAATTGTTAGTTGGCTTTAATGATTGGCTCGCGAAGGTGCACTGGTTCAACATGCTTCTTTTGGCGAATACGAATGTTCAATACTTCAACGAAGACCGAGAACGCCATTGATGCGTAAATGTAGCCCTTTGGAATTTTCTGCCCGAAGCCTTCGGCAATCAAGGTGGTGCCAATGAGTAAAAGGAATGCCAACGCAAGCATTTTTACCGATGGGTGAGCATTAACGAATGTGTAGATTGCCTTTGACGCAAGCAGCATGATTCCCACAGCTGCCATGATGGCGATGACCATGACGGGAACGTAGGTGGTCATACCAACTGCAGTGATTACTGAGTCAATAGAAAAGACAAGGTCGAGGATGAGCACCTGGCCAATCACTGCAGCAATGGTGGGAGCAACTTTGGTCGAGGTCTGTCCTTCGTCGCCTTCTAATTTATGGTGAATTTCTTTCGTCGCTTTATAGATGAGAAATATTCCACCAGCGAGCAGAATGAGTTCTTTGCCACTGAACCCGACCGACCCGAGGGTGAAGAGCTCTTTCTTTAAGGAGACAACCCAGCCAACAGCCAAGAGAAGTAACACACGCATGCCACCGGCTGCGAGGAGACCAATTTTTCGTGCCTTGTCTTGTTCCTCAACGGGGAGCTTTGAAGCAAGGATGGAAATGAAGACGACGTTGTCGACTCCAAGAACAATTTCAAGGGTGAGTAGTGCCGCTAGAGCACTCCATGCTGTGGGGTCAGACATCCATTCCATAGAGAGAAATTAGTGCAAAATAGGGCTCTTGTCAGTTTTAAAAACTAAAAACGCGTCGCTTTTCGAACCAAATCAACACTTGGTGAACCGTCAACGGCACAACGTTCAGTCGTCATAGCAATCCGTGACATTATGAACTCATGGCTATTGAAGAAGTGAAGTGGCAAGAGCGAGTCACGCCCGAGTTGGTGCAGCAGTACAAGCGCGATGGCGTGGTGTTCATAGACCAGTTGTTGCATCCTTTGTGGTTGCAGTTAATTGAGATGGGCATTACTCGCGTCTTAAACAATTCCACGCGTAAGCAAACCTTTTTTGCAGGAGATGAAGGACAGTTCATTGACACTGTTCGCAACTGGGAGTTCACTCCTGAATTTCAACGCCTCACATACGATTCACCCATCGCCGATATTCTCGGAGCCTTCATCGATTCGCCACGAGTGTGGCTCTTGTTTGACCATGTATTCGTAAAAGATGGCGGTAATTGCCGGCGCACCCCATGGCATCAAGATCTCACGTATTGGCCTGTGGCCGGAACCCAACTGGCGTCAATGTGGATCACCATTGACCCAGTACCCAAACATGAATGTCTTGAATATATTGCGGGTTCGCATCGTGAAACGCTGTACGACGGGTTTGACCCGCCGCGTGCTGCTGAAGACCCAACCTTGCCGTTCTACGGAGAGGGCTTCCCGAGGCTTCCCGATATTGAAGCCAACCGCACGCAGTGGGATATTCGCTCGTGGGACATCACCCCAGGAGACGTAGTTATATTCCACCCAGGCGTGTTGCATGGTGGTGGACCAACATCCGAGGGGCGTCGCCGGCGAACCTTGTCGGTGCGTGTGTTTGGTGAGGACGTTGTCTTTGATGAACGACCAAAAAGCCGTCCAACGGTTCCGCGCACGCCGGGTCTTGAGTTGGTCTTAAAGCCAGGTGACCCGCTACGTCATCCGTACTACCCGCGGTTGCGGCCACTACCTGAAAATCAACGCCAAAATTTCTTTGAGTAGAGCACTAAGCAGCAGGGCGCGAAGCGAGAAACGCTGCGAAACGTGCAGGGTCTTCAAGCGGGCCAAAGTGAGAAACCTCTGGCCATTCTTCGTAATGCCCGTTGGGAAGAAGCGATGCAATTTGTTCAGCTATAGCTGATGGTTGGTACTGCTGAGGTGTGCTGCCCAGTACCCACGTAGGTGTTTCAATATTTGCGAGTCTGTCCCACGTTTCGTGAATACCGCCGGTGTCGTAAGTACGTGCTTCGTGTTCGGGGTTGCACTTCAATAAAACGCTGCCATCGGGTTGTGTAGCAAAGCCGTAGTCAACGTATGCATGAAGTGCATCGGGGTGAAATGCATTCATGGGTAACTTTGAAGAAAAGTTGGTGAATGCTTCTTCGCGCGAAGAGAAAGATGCGCGGCGTTTGCGTGTTGCTGCGGCAAGTGGGTTGGGTGGCATGTCGGCAGGGCGAAAACCACTTTGTGGAAACACAATGGGTTCAAATGCGGTAATGCCCGCAAAGAGCTCCGGATTTTTCACGGCGGCCATGAGCAGTGTTGCGCCACCCATGGAATGACCTGCTGCCCATAACGGAGCACTGTTTACATGTGTGGTGAGGTACTGCACTACTGCTGTTGCGTCTTCGCCGTAAGCAGGCCAGCGCACTTGCCAGTCGTGAGGAGCAGTGGAGTCGCCAAAGCCTCGATAGTCAAGTGCCCAACAGTC
The DNA here is from genome assembly GCA_945886445.1 of Bifidobacterium breve. Lineage (GTDB taxonomy): Bacteria > Actinomycetota > Acidimicrobiia > Acidimicrobiales > Ilumatobacteraceae > F1-20-MAGs119. Next base: position 8,147 of record CAMCZG010000039.1, read on the forward strand.
AAATATTCCTGCAAGGTGTTGTGCAATGGGAAGCCAGCAGTGGCCATGAAAACCCGTTGCATGCGAGAGCAACATGATGGGAAGAGTTCCTGCAGGGGTATCGCTGAGGTGATGTAATGCAAGTTGCACGCCATCGGTTGATGGCACGGTCACAGTGGTAGGCATTTATTTCTTCTCTGTGGTTGGTTTCGGTTCGCGTGGCAAACCAAGAAGTCGTTCACCAATGATGTTGCGTTGCACTTGGCTGGTGCCACCTGCAATGCGGCCACCAGGTGCCGACAGCATGCCGAGAGCATCGTTGCCTTCAAGCATTGCAGCTGCACCGGAAAGATCGCCGCGCAACATTGCGGCGTCGAACATCATTTCGGTGATGCCAAGCTTCATGAGTGACGCTGCAGTGGAAGCTTCTGGACCTTGCCGTTTGCCCATTGCTTTGAATGCATGACCACGCGACAAGAGTTGTGCAAGGCGGTCGCGTTCAATGGGGTTCAGTTCGCGGTTGTTGCCCAGGGCTGCCATCGATTCCAAGCGACGCTCTAGACCAATGACGCTGGCACCAATGTGGCCGCGTTCGCTGGTGAGCACTGCCATGCCTACGCCCCAGCCACCGTGCAGTGGGCCAAGTAGGGAAGTGGCAGGGAGGTGTACATCGGTGAAGAACACTTCATCGAATTCCGATTCGCCTGTCATTTGTTTAAGCGGGCGCACTTCTATGCCAGGAGTATCCATGGGGCATAAGAAAAAGGAAATACCTTCGTGCTTTGGTGCATCACGGTTGGTGCGCGCCATGAGAATGCCCCAGTTGCTGTAGCGACCACCGCTACACCACACTTTTTGACCATTAATAACAAAGGTGTCGCCATCGAGTTCGGCTTTGGTCGACAAGCCACCAAGGTCGCTGCCGGCACCAGGCTCACTGAAGAGCTGGCACCACACGTGTTCGGCAGCGAGGCTTTGACGCAAGTGTTGCGACTGTTGTTCGGGCGTACCGAATTTCATAATGGAACCACCAGCAAGAACAAGGCCCACCATGTTCAACACGGGCGGCACCCCTTGTAATGCGCACAGTTCCATCCACGTAGCCGTGTGTGTAGAGGTAAGACCTTGACCGCCGTGTTCAACGGGCCAGTGAATGCCCGTAAAACCTGCGGCGTGTAAACGTATTTGCCATGCCTGGCCGGCATCAATGAGATGCGGTGGGCAAATAGCGCCGTAGTCACGAGGAGCGTGAGAAGCGTTGTCGTGCAGCCAAACTTCGGCTCGTGTACGAAACGCTTCCACACTCTCTGACATGGTTACTTCAGTTTCTCGAAGAAGACGCCTGTTTCATCGGCCAAGTTTCCTGGCACGAAGTAGCCGTCTTGGCTCATGATGGCATCCCAGTTGTCGCGCAGGTCCTCAAGTGTGTGACCAGGCTTGGTGTAGCCCTGTGTTTCACCAATGAAGACATTGGCAACACGACCGCCGCCAACGCTGAAGATATTGCCGCTCACAGGGCAATCTTCGTGCGCCAACATGGCAACAATTGGTGTGACTTCTTGTGGCCCCAGCTTGTCGGCGAGGTTGCCCATGAGTGTTTCGGTCATGCGGGTGAGTGCAAGTGGTGCAATGGCGTTGGCCTTGATGTTGAACTTTGCGCCTTCAACTGCGAGCACACGAGTGAAACCAACGAGGCCCATTTTTGCAGCGCCGTAGTTGGTTTGGCCGAAGTTGCCGAAGATGCCCGCAGCAGATGAAGTAGAGATGATGCGGCCGTAACCCTGTTCGCGCATAATGAGGTACGCAGGTTGCGTGACATGGAATGCACCTTTGAGGTGAACGTCGAACACTGGGTTCATGAGGTCGGGAGTCATGTTATGGAATGACTTGTCGCGCAAGATGCCGGCGTTGTTAATGACGATGTCAACTTTTCCGTATGCATCAACTGCAGTTTTCACAATTGCTGCTCCGCCTTCAGGAGTTGCAACAGAGTTGTGGTCGGCAACGGCTTCGCCGCCTGCTGCCTTAATTTCATCTACAACTTTTTGTGCAGCTGAGGCATCGGTGCCGCTGCCGTCGATGCTGCCACCGAGGTCGTTTACAACAACGAGTGCACCGCGCTTGGCGAGCAAGAGAGCGTGTTGACGACCAAGACCGCCACCTGCTCCGGTGATGATTGCTACTTTGCCGTCGTATCCGAGTTCTGCCATGGGGAAACCTTTCTGGGGGCACTCACGTGAGTGCAGTCATTGTGTAGACGCGAGTTCAGATCTTACTTGTGGGTGCTGGTGTTGCCCAATAGAAGGGATTAAGCCTTGAGCGAGTCGATGGCTTCTTGCTTCAGGCGCTTGTAGTCGAGCTTGCCGTTAGGGGCGCGACCAATGGTGGCCACCGTGATGACCGATTTTGGCGATTTATAAGGGGCCAGGGTGGAACGCACATGGGCAATAAGAGCTTGGGCGTCAATGCTTTGGCCGGGGCGAGCCTCAACCAAGGCGGTAATGGCTTCGCCAAAGCGCTCATCGGGCAGCCCCACGACAGCGGCGTCGAGCACCGAGGGGTGGGTCTTCAATACTTCTTCCACCTCTTCGGGGTAGACCTTTTCGCCACCGGTGTTAATGCACTGGCTGCCACGGCCGAGCAGGCGCACGGTGCCATCGGCGTCGACTTCGGCGAAGTCGCCAGGAATGGAATAACGAATGTTGTCGATGGTGATGAAAGTGGTTGCCGACTTTGCTTCGTCTTTGTAATAACCCATTGGGGTGCGACCACGAAGTGCAACACGACCACGCTCGCCACTGCCAGGAACAACATCACGACCATCTTCATGAACAACACGTGTGTTGGGGCCGAGTTTGAATGTTGCGGTGCTTGATGCGCTGTCGGCAGTAGTGGTTGCTGCTGCCATACCAATTGCTTCTGATGAACCAAGGCTGTCGATGAGAATGAGTTTCTCGTTGTGACGCAACAAGCCGGCTTTTGTTTCGGCCGACCACATGACGCCGCTTGACACAATCATTTTCAACGATGAGATGTCGTACCTGCCAGGGTTTTCATCGAGCGCGCGCAGGATGGGTTTAGCAAATGCATCGCCAACAATTGACACGCTGTTCACGCGAGCTGAAGCAACAACGGCAAGAAGTTCTTGTGCGTCAAATGTACGGCTGGTCATGGTGGCAATAGAGCCGCCTAAGCACAAGTTCCACATTGCGTTAAATGCGCCGGTGCCGTGCATGAGCGGAGCTGCTGGCATGTTGACGACACCAGGCTTGCTGACGCGTGCAGCAAGTGTGTCGTAATCTTTAAGCTCAGGAAGCGGACGCTTTGATGGTGCATCGAGGCTGGAGATGATGTCGTCTTGGCGCCACATGACGCCTTTGGGCATGCCTGTTGTACCACCGGTGTAGAGGAAGTACATGTCGTCGCCGCTGCGTGGCCACGAAGCAATTGCCGGTACCTGATTGCTCGATGCGGCCGTGGTGTAGGGAACGGCCCATTCAGGGCAAGGCTGTGAACCGTCATCGACCCAGATCCAAGTTTTAACGTTGGGTACACGTGAGCGCACCGCTGCACAACGGTCGGTGTAGGACGCGTGGAACACAACTGCAACCGCGTCGGAGTTGTCCCACAAGTAGGCAAGTTCATCTTCGGTATAGCGATAGTTGGTGTTCACAGGAACAAGGCTGATTTTGAAGAGACCGAACATTGATTCTAAAAACTCGGGGCAATTGTGCATGTACTGCGCCACTTTGTCTTGGTGTTGCACACCTGCTGCGAGAAGTGTGTTGGCAATGCCGTTTGCATTGGCGTTGAACTCGGCCCAGGTGCTGGTGCGATCACCATGGGTTTGTGCGGTCACTTCGGGAAAGCGTGCGGCGTGGAATTCCCACATCTCGGCAAAGTTCCAGCCGTTGTCGGTGTAGATGGGGGTGGTATTCGAAGATTGAGTCACGAGAGGAAACACTACGCTGTGAGACGTGGACCAACTATTGCCAGGCGACACCGACGAGCGAAGAATTTCCATTCGAACATGGCTGTCAGAGAACCAACGGCCCACTCCACGCCAACTTGCGCACGCAGGGTACGTGGCCCCGCATTGGCCGGCGCCGTGGGGTTTGGCTGCCGACCCCATTCATCAACTCATCATCGACGATGAGCTGGCAAGAGCAGGTGTGCAGCGCCCATCGAATGCCATTGGTATTGGCTGGGCAGGGCCAACCATTACTTATGCCGGTACCGAAGAACAAAAAGAGCGTTACCTCTTTCCTTTGCTCACTGCTGAAGAAATTTGGTGCCAACTCTTTAGTGAGCCTGGCAGTGGCAGCGACCTGGCAAGTTTGTCCACCCGCGCCGAGCGCGATGGCGATGAGTGGGTAGTGAATGGTTCAAAAATTTGGACCAGTGGTGCGCAACATTCACAATTCGGCATTTTGTTGGCACGAACCAACCCCGATGCAGCAAAACACAAAGGCATTACTTATTTCATTTGCCCCATGAATTTGCCCGGCATTGATGTGCGACCTATTCGCGAAATGACAGGTGGAGAAACCTTCAACGAAGTGTTTTTCACTGACGTACGTTTGCCGCTTGATGCCGTGGTGGGTGAAGTGAACGATGGCTGGCGTTTAGCGAAAGTAACGCTAGGAAACGAACGTGTATCGCTGAGTACTGGTGGCGTGTTGTGGGGTCATGGGCCAACAGCGCTCGACCTGCTTGCACAAATTAAACGTGCTCCGGTCACCGACCCTGTGGTGCGCCAAAACATTGTGAAGGTCTACATTGAGCATCAAATTTTGGAGCTCATTCGCATGCGTACTTTGACGGCGCGCATTCGTGGTGAACAGCCTGGCCCCGAGGCGAGTATTCGTAAAATTCTTGCCGACGAACATGGGCAACATGTCATGAGTCTCGCGCTGTCGTTGCAAGGTGCATCGGGAATGATTGCCAACGCTCATGAAGGTGGGTTGAGTGGAACGCAAGGGGCTTCAGCCATGGAAGCTGCTGTGTGGTACTACGGCTTTTTGTTTGCACAGGCGCTCACCATTGGTGGCGGTACCGGGGCAGTGCAACGCAACATTGTGGGGGAACGGGTCTTGGGTTTGCCCCATGAGCCCGAAGCGCGCGCGTAAGTGCGCCGACGCTAATTCGTGCAGCTTCGCCCACTAGTTTGGGGGTACACGTTTTTATAGGGGGACCCCATGAAGCCTTTCCGTTTCGCCGTTCAGTCATATAGTGCCGAGTCACCAGCCGCATGGCGTGACCGTGCCAAAAAAGTCGAGTCGCTCGGTTACTCGGCATTGCATGTTGCCGACCACATCATCGGCCCAGGTGCTGCACTCGACCGTTGTCATCACCCAGTGCAAAACATTGCAGCAGTTCCGGCAATGGCAGTAGCTGCTGAAGCAACTTCTACCTTGCGTGTTGGTTGTCGTGTGTTTTGTATTGACTACCGCCCAGCAGCTGTGCTGATGAAAGAAGCAGCAACACTCGACTTCTTCTCTGACGGCCGTTTGGAATTTGGTTTAGGCGCAGGCTGGTTGGCTGCAGAGTACGAAGCTATTGGCATCAACCTCGACCCAGCAGGCGAGCGCGTGACACGCTTGGAAGAATACGTGAAGGCCGCAAAAATGATGTTTGCCCCTGGCCAAATGGATTTCAATGGCAAGTACGTGCACCTCAATGAGTTTGAAGCAGTGCCAAAGCCAGTTCAAAAAGGTGGAGTACCCATCATGATTGGTGGCGGAAGCAAGCGTGTTCTTGGCATTGCTGGCCGTGAAGCAAACATCATCAGCTTGAACTTCGATAACTCGAGCGGAATGATTGGGCCGAAGGGCGTTCAAAGCAGCACTGCTGAAATGACCTCACAAAAAATTCAGTGGATCAAAGACGGTGCAGCTTCAATTGGTCGCAGCATGGACGAAATTGAGTTGGAAATTGGTGCATATTTCACCATGGTGGTTCCCGATGTGGAACAAGGTGCAGCAACACTTGCCAAAATGTTTGGTCTCACCGCTGAAGACATGAAGGTGCACCCACACGCACTCATTGGCGATGTCGATCGCATTTGCGACACGCTTGTTGCGCGTCGTGAGCAGTACGGCATTAGCTACATCACTGTGGGCGAAAGCAACATCGACGCATTTGCACCAGTTGTTGCTCGCCTATCAGGCAAGTAATTCAGCAATAGCACTCACGGTTGGCACCCGAACTACAACGTTTGGGCGGTCGTGCCAGTTGTCGTTCCAGCGGTCTACCCAAATGGGGGTGAGCCCTGCAGCTAATGCGCCGCGTGCATCGGCACGAATGGAGTCGCCCACGTACCAAGTTTTTTCTGGTGCAACACCGAGCAGTACGCAGGCATCGAGAAATGCATTGGGGTGTGGTTTGGGCGTGGTGTGGGCGGCGCTCATGCATGTTTCAAACCACTCATTGAGACCGAGCCGATTTCTCTCGCGTTCAACGTGAGGGTTGTTTGAGAGAACAGCGATGCGATGTTTTTCTTTCAACACGTTCAAGGTGGGAACAATGTCGGGGAAGAAATTGACGCTGAGCCGTTGAGAAAAAGTGGCCACGTGCGCTTTGCGCTCGTCGGGGTGAAGGTCTGGTAGGGCACGCGCCCATTCTTCGTCGCGAAACTCGTGCAGTTTCCACGTGTCGCGTTGTTCCACGTAACCATGTTGTTCATTGCGGTGCCACAAGTGGGTGGTGCAATGGTTTTGTAACGCAGCAGTGACTTCAGGAGGGGCAAAAGTGCTGAGACACGTCTGAATGGAGCCCCACCAGTCAATAAGCGTGTCGTCGAGGTCGAAAAGGATGGCGTCGGGTGGAGTGTTGTTCACGATGTCACTATTGTTTCTGAGATGGGGAAAGAAATTACAACTATCAGTGACATTATTCGGGTTCATGGCATTGAGCGTGCCGAGAAAGCAGCTCTTGTGCTTGGCGAGAAAAGCCAAACGTGGGGTGAGTTGTACCAGAGGTCGAGCCAAATGGCCCAGGCGTTACGTGCGGCAGGGGTGAAAGCAGGCGACCGCGTGTCGTTTCTTGATAAAAACTCCATTGAGCACTTTGAAGTGTTTTATGGCTGTGCTTTGCTCAATGCGGTATGTGTTGATGTGAACTGGCGCTTGGCTGCCCCTGAAGTGGAATACATCGTGAACGATGCGAGCTCCACGGTGTTCATTGTGAGCGAAGATTTTCGTTCGATTGCTGAAGCCATTGCCGACCAACTGAACCCAGCGTCTGTGGTTGTTGTTATTGGTGGCAGCGGAGCATCTGTTGGCAAGTTACGCACAATTTCCTATGAAGCATTTGTGGCAACGGGAAGCAATGTTGACCCAAATGTTGTAGCAAAAGCAGAAGATGTTGCCTTCCAGCTGTATTCAAGTGGTACGACCGGTCGCCCTAAAGGCGTGATGCTCACGAACAGCAACTTTTTCTCGCTTGTTCCTACTTCAAAAGCAATGTGGGAGCTTGATGAGCGCTCTATGAACCTGGTGTGCATGCCGCTCTTCCACATTGGTGGCGGCGGTTGGGCAGTTGCTGGTCAGTATTCGGGGTGCACATCTATCATCGTGCGTGACCTCGAGCCAGTATCACTGGTGAAAACCATCGTGGAGAAAAAAGTAACGCACGGCTTTCTAGTGCCGGCAGTGTTGCAAATTATGTTGATGGTTCCCGGAGTAGATACAGCTGACTTCAGTAGTTTGCGCGTATTTGTATACGGCGCATCACCTATTTCAGAAGAGATTCTTTCGCGTTCGGTGCGTACCTTTAAGTGCAAGTTTTGGCAGGCTTACGGGCTCACCGAAACAACCGGTGCCATTATCAACTTGCCACCAGAAGACCACGACCCAGATGGCCCCAACAAGCATCGTTTGCGTTCATGTGGTGTACCTGGCCCAGAAACACAAGTGCGCATTGTTGACGCGGAATCGAAAAAAGATATGCCAGTGGGTGAAGTAGGCGAAATTTGGATGAAGTCCCCATTGGTCATGAAGGGCTATTGGAATATGCCCGAAGCAACTGCTGAAGCAATTGTTGACGGCGGTTGGTTCCGTAGTGGTGACGCTGGGTACCTCGATGCCGATGGATATTTATACATTCACGACCGCGTGAAAGACATGATTGTGTCGGGTGGTGAAAATGTTTATCCAGCTGAAGTGGAAAATGTGTTAATGGCTCACCCAGCTATTGCCGATGTCGCCGTCATTGGTGTGCCCGACGAAAAGTGGGGTGAAACGCCAAAAGCGATTGTGGTGCGCAAGGCCGGAGTCGAAGTGACCGAGCAAGAGATCATCGACTTTTGTCGTGAACGAATGGCAAAATTCAAGTGCCCCACAAGCGTTGAATGGATTGACGTGCTTCCACGTAATCCGAGTGGCAAAATTTTGAAAAAAGACCTGCGAGCCCCATATTGGGTGGGTCGCACTCGTCACGTGAACTAATTTTCCACACCTCATGAACGCACCACAGAGTGTGGTGCGCTATAAATAGTGGCATGACTTCACATATAAAACCGACCCTTTTTGTCGCCTTTGCGGGGGCGTTACTCATTTCGGCTTGTGGTGGAAGTCCACCCGTTGCCGACATAGCAACTCAACCATGTGGCTCGGGTGAAGTGGTGTCGGGTCGACCATTGCAAATTGTTTCTACTGTTGCGCCTATCACCAGCATCATTGCCAATGTTGTTGGCGGAAGCGGAGCGGTGGTGAACGGCTTGGTTCCAGAAGGAACCAACTCGCACACCTTTGAGCCTCCACCAAGTGCGGCAAAAGTTCTCGAAGAGTCAGATGTTGTTTTCATTAATGGTTTGGTTCTTGAAGAACCAACAAAAGATCTTGCTGAAGCAAACATTGCCAGTGGCGCAGAAGTGTGTGAAATCGCTACAGGAATACTTCCCGAAGGTGAATGGATCTACGACTTCTCCTTCCCGAAAGACGGTGGTAAGCCGAATCCTCATTTGTGGACCAACCCACCCATGGTGAAGGAATATGCACAGGTGGTGCGCGACACGTTGGTGAAGCGGAACCCAGAAAATGCCGAGGTGTTCAACACGAACTTCACAGCGTTTGCCGCCAAGGTCGATGAGATTGATGCTGCAATGCAATTGGCAACAGAAACCATTCCTGCTGCAGACCGCAAGTTGCTCACTTATCACGATGCGTATGCTTATTTTGCTCGGCACTACAACTGGACCGTGGTAGGGGCAATTCAGCCGTCTTCGTTCGAGGAGCCGACGCCTAAAGAAATTGCCGAGCTCATTACTCAGGTCAAAGAAGAAAAAGTGAAAGCAGTCTTTGGTAGCGAAGTATTTCCTTCGCCAGTATTAGAACAAATCGGCAAGGAAACCGATGCCAAATATATCGATGTGCTGCGCGACGATGACCTTCCTGGCGAACCCGGAGACCCTGAGCATTCATGGATGGGCCTCATGCGTTTCAACTTCGTCACGATGGTGGAAGCCCTTGGTGGCGATGCGTCTGCACTCAAAGCTTTTGATGTAAACGATGTGGTGAAGGATTCTGCGGTATACCCTCAGTAAGCATGAAGGTCGCTGAAAAAGACGTCTTGGTGCATTGTCACCATGTCACCTGTGCCTATGGCGATGTGGCAGTAGTAAACGACGTCAATTTAACGTTGCACCGTGGTGAGTTTGCTGGCATTGTTGGCCCGTCGGGTTCAGGCAAAACCACTTTGTTGAAAGCGGTACTCGGGAGTATTAAGCCAGTGCACGGCAGCATCGACATGTTGAAGGGCTTGCGCCTCGGTTATGTTCCGCAAGTAGAAAGTGTCGACTGGAACTTTCCGGTCACGGTGCTCGAGGTCATTGTGATGACTCGTGGCGAAAAGAAGTGGTGGCCACGCATCACCACTGCAGAACGTGCAGCAGCAGAAGGTGTTTTGGAGCAACTTGGGCTCGGGGGTCTTTCCGGGCGTCATATTCGTGAACTCTCAGGCGGTCAACAACAGCGTGTGTTCGTGGCCCGTGCGCTATTTCATTCGCCCGATATTTTGGTGCTCGATGAACCCACTTCGGGCGTCGACGTGCGTACCCGCCACGAGGTATTGCACTTGCTCGCCGACCTGCACGACGCAGGAATGTCGGTGTTGCTCACCACGCACGACCTCAATGGCTTAGCGGCTCACTTGCCGCGGCTCATTTGCTTGAACAAGGAAATTGTGGCCGACGGCAGCCCACGTGAAGTCTTGGTGCCCGATGTATTAGAGAAGTTGTACGGCGCCCCCATGCATGTGTTGGAACACGGTGGCATGCCCGTGGTGCTCGACCATTCAGAGAACCCTATGTTGGGGCGCTTCGGCGGCAAGGCCGTATAGCAGTGCATTCGTCAATTGTTTACGCGCTCAACTTGGGCGAACCGTACGGCTTTCAGTTTTTCCGTAATGGAACACTTGTTGCTCTCATTGCCGGTGGCCTGTGCGGTCTACTCGGAGTATTTGTGGTGTTGCGCGGCATGTCGTATATCGGCCATGGTTTGTCGCATGCGGTCTTTGGTGGCGCAGCAGCTTCTGCAGTCATGAACTTCAACTACTTCATTGGTGCAGGTATCTGGGGTGTGGTGTCGGGAGTGCTCATTGGTCGCATTGCGCGCCGGCGCATTATTGGTGCCGACGCAGCTATTGGTGTGGTCACTACCGCCTCGTTCGCTTTGGGGTTGGCATTGTTGAATAGGTACGGCCAAGCAAAACGCAGTATTGAAGCAGTGCTCTTTGGCAGTGTGCTTGGTGTGAAAAACAGCGACATCATTGCTGTGCTTGTGGTGGCGGTGTTAGCAACAGTGGTCATTGTTTTGGGTTACCGCAAGTTTCTCTTTTCCACTTTCGACCCTGAAGTGGCCGAAGTCAGTGGAGTGAAGGTGTCGTTAATGGAAGCCGCGCTGATGGTGATGTTGTCGCTCACCATCTTGGTCACCATGCGGGTCATCGGAACCCTGCTCATCTCTGCATTGCTGGTCATTCCTGCAGCCACTGCGCGCATGCTTACCAACCGTTTCTCACGCATGTTGTGGATCTCGCCACTCATTGGAGCTGCGTCAGCGTTCTTAGGAATGAACGTGGCGTATCACACCAATACGTCAGCTAGCGCAATGATTATTTTGGTGGGTGCTAGCGCATTTACCTGTGTGTATTTCGGAAGTGGCGTACGCGGCCGGCGCCGCATGGCCTCATTCGGGCACTTGTAAGAGCCACTCCACGCCGTCGGGCGTGTCGCGCACTTCAATATGTGCAAGAGCAAGTGCATCGCGAACAATGTCAGACAAGTCGAAGCGCTTTTCAGCGCGCACTATTTTGCGAATGGCAAGTAGCGCCTCTACATAAGGTGCAACACGCTCACGTGGGTCTGCAAGACCACCTGTTGCTGCTGTTCCCAGTTTCACAATCATTGAGCGCAGAATTTCACGTGCGGCGTCGGCATCGGTACCAGTGAGGGTGTCGGCCGACCACAACTTGATGTCGTTTTCTAATTCCAAAACTGCGCGTGTTGCATCGTTGGCGTTACCAAGAGCGAGTGCAGTCTCAAACTCTTCACGACGTTGTTGAGCAACAGCCACCAAGGAAGTTGCCTCTACTTGCGGCGTTGCTCGCACAACAACCGATGGCGTAGGCGTTGCACTTGGGGCAACTGAGGGATTCTGTAGTTGTTCAATAGACAGAATTTCACCAGAAGCAAATGTGGTGGAGTTTCCCTTCACACGCAAAGTGACAACGCCGTTCCCCACAACTTCAGCAGTGCGTTCGTTGAGGTCGATGACAATACCGGTGTGCTCGTCGATGCCAAGAACGTATTCACCTTCATCTAACTGCTGCTCAAGCATTTGGAGACGCACTTCACCGAGGTAACAAAAACGCGTGTCGTGGTGTCCACCCTCAGTGTTGTTGTAATGCGGAATTACTGCTGCAGGTATGTTCAATTCGCTGAGTAAGTTGAGTCCTTCGAGCCAATAGGGCTCTTCTCCGCATTTATAAATTTCATATACGGGAACAGTGCGTGTTCCTATGGTGAGAGCAGCTGCAGACGAAAAAGTGACAATGCCACCACGTTGCAGTTTTTCATGCAAGATGTGTGAGACCTGAGTATTTTTCCACTGGCGAAGCGCATAGGTGGGTGAACCTGGCCCAGCAAAAACGTAGTCGGCGTCGGTGAGTGCACTGAGGCCCTGTTGCACAACAAGTGGGTCGGCACCAATCATTCGGGTGAGGCCAAGAGGAGTGATTGCAGTGTTCACGCTGACGTCGAAGTACTCCACGGCACGCAGAGCCAGCTCGGGAGCATTTTCTTGAAAGCCGTATGGCGTATCGAGCACTACGGCATTGGGTTGCGTGAGGCGACCAATGAGTTGGCGGTGTGTTTTTACCATGGTGGGAGAGGTTTCGCCGGAACCCATAATGGCAAGAATGCGTGCGGTGGTACTCATGACTTAAATGAAAAATCCGTTCAGTGAGGCGTCGTGTAATTCTTGTGCAACTCGTTGCGGGAACTGCGCATGAAGGTCGTGGTCGGCAGGTTCGTACCAATTCGCTGCGCCTTTGGGCAGCAACTCAAGTGCGCGTGCAACCGCTTCTTTTTTGTCGACCGCCCACGCTGCTTCTCCGCTACCTACTGCGGGCATGAAGAGTACCGGCACAGAAATATGCGGGAAGATTTCTTCGGGGTTGTGCTCCCACAGCCCGCGCAGCACTTTCATGTGCCGTTCCAAAGAGAGCCACGGACGAATGGTGCCATCGGCGAGCACTTCCATATTTGCCATTGCCCCTTGAATGCCTGCCTCTGGC
>CAMCZG010000040.1 GCA_945886445.1 Bifidobacterium breve
CCGTGGTCGATAATTGCAATGCGATCGGCAAGCTGGTCGGCTTCTTCTAGGTATTGCGTAGTGAGCAATACAGTGGTGCCTTCGCTGTTCAATCGCTTTACCTCTTCCCACAATGTGAGTCGACTCATAGGGTCAAGGCCAGTAGTGGGTTCATCGAGAAAGAGCACAGTGGGTTGGTGAATGAGCGATAGCGCAAGGTCGAGGCGACGACGCATTCCGCCAGAGTACGTACCAACACGACGATCTGCCGCAGCTACGAGTCCCACGCGCTCAAGGAGCTCATCGGCCCGTTTTTTCATTTGGTTTGCTGGAATGCCGTACAAAACCGCTTGCAGTTCTAGCAGTTCATTGCCAGTCATGAGCGGGTCGATTGCCGCATCTTGCAGTGCCACGCCAATACTGCGGCGAACTTTGTCGGCATCTTTCACAATGTCGTAGCCAGCAACAAATGCCTGACCCGCAGTTGGTCGCAAGAGCGTGGTGAGCATGCGTACTGTGGTGCTTTTCCCCGCGCCGTTTGGCCCGAGAAAACCAAAGATCTCACCTTCTTTGACTTCGAGGTCAACGCCATCAACGGCCTTAATGGGCTCGTCTTTGGATCCGAAATAGCGCGCAAGACCGGTAGCAATAATGGGGGAAGTCATTCACCTACACTGCCACCTGAATAGTTGCTTACTGCAATCATTGACCTCTGAAGAGGTGTGAATTATTTTACAGCGGCAATAGCCAGCCACACGCGTTCTGCGGTGGTGGGCATGTCGATGTGGCGCACACCAAGGTGTGACACAGCATCAACAACAGCCGATTGCACTGCTGGCGTCGAGCCAATGGTTCCTGACTCACCGATACCTTTTGCACCGAGTGGGTTCAGGAATGTTGGTGTCTCCATGTGCACCACTTCAAAACTAGGAAGCTCTGCAGCGGAAATGAATGCATAGTCGGCCAAGTTCGAAGTGATGGGGTTGCCATCGGCGTCGTAACGCACTTCTTCTAACAATGCTTGTGCTGTGCCTTGGGCAACTCCACCGTGAATTTGTCCTTCAAGAAGAAGCGGGTTAAGAACACGACCTGCATCGTCGCAAGCAACGTGGCGAAGGTGCTTGACCTTGCCAGTTTCTGTATCGACTTCAACAACGGCAACGTGTGCGCCGAAGGGGAAAGTTGCGCCTTCTGCAATGAAGACGCCTTCTTGCACTAGGCCGCCCTCACCTTTCATAGACAGAGCAATGTCGGCCCAACTTTTTGCCACAGCAGGAGTTCCTGCAACATGGAAAACGGCACGGTCTTTGTCGAGCACAACGTCTGCTTCGTTTGCTTCAAGCAAGCGAGCAGCAATTTTCTTTGCGTTGTCGACGAGTTCAATAGAAACCTGGTTAACAGCAGCTCCACCTTGTTGCAAGGAACGTGAACCCATGGTGCCTCCACCAACGGGAACGAGGTCGGTATCGCCCCATACAAGATCGATCATGTCCATAGGAATACCGGTTTGCTCTGCGGCAATCATCGACCACGAAGTGGCATGACCTTGGCCGTGTGGGCTGGTTCCGGTGTACACCACTGCGTGTCCGTTTTCTAAGACTTCAATTTTTGCAGCTTCACTCATTGGCGGAACGCCACCAGTGATTTCAACATAAACCGACACGCCAATACCTAATTGCTTTGCGCCTCCAGCAGCGCGACGCCGAGCTTGTTCTGCGCGCAACTCGGTGTAGTTAGCAGCCGCTAAAGCTTTGTCGAGTGCACCTTCGTAGTCGCCAACGTCGTAGTTCTGGCCAATGGCAGTGGTGTGGTTATGCATGAACTTAGGAATGAGGTTCATGCGGCGAACATCAACAGGGTCTTTGCCAATTTCAGCAGCAAACATGTCCATAGCACGCTCGGCAGCAGCGGTTGCTTCAGGGCGGCCAGCACCACGGTATGCGGTTGTTGGTGTTGTGTTGGTGACAACTGAAGTGGTACGCACTTCAACAGTGGGGATGTCGTAAACAGCCGACGACATTGGGCGTGTCATGAACGGAGCGAGGATGGTTCCCATGTCGACCCATGCACCTGAGTCTTGGAAAACCTGCATTTGGTATGCCTGCACTTTTCCTGCACGAGTACCGCCAATGGTGACGTATTGAACTTGTGCGCGACCATGACCAAGACCCACCATGCTCTCGCTACGAGTTTCGCGCCAACGCAATGCACGGCCGACTTTTTTAGCGAGCATGCCCAGAAGCATTTCTTCGGGGTAGACACCGATTTTGGCACCGAAGCCGCCACCAACGTCGGGAGTAATGACACGAATTTGAGTGTCGTCGAGGCCAAGTGCTGCTTTGAGGCCTTCGCGGGCACCTTGGGCGTGTTGAGTGCTCAACCACTGAAAGAGGCGGCCATCGACCCAAGCAACTGCAGAACCACGTACTTCAAGTGGGCACGGTGCAACGCGCTGGTTAATGAAACGACCTTTTACTACTACTTCACAGTCTGCAAAAATGGCGTCGCCTGTGTTGTCGGGCATGCCAAGGGCGGTGGAGTCGAACACCACGTTGCTGCCACACTCTTCGTAAATGAGGTTGGTGCTTGCCATTGATTCTTCAATGTCGATGAGCGCTGGCAGCACGTCGTAATCGACAATGACTAATTCGGCTGCATCTTCACCTTGTTCGCGTGTTTCAGTAATAACAGCAGCAACTGGTTCGCCAACATAACGAACCTTTGTGCGAGCAAGCAATGTGCGCTTCGCCATAGGGTTAAACGTTGCAGGCATTTCCGGAAGGTCGAGGCTGTCGCCAGTGAAGACAGCAATGACGCCAGGAGCTTTCAATGCATCGGAAGTATCGATGCCGGTAATGACGCCGTGAGCAACAGTGCTACGTACATAAGTAACGTGCGCGGCGCCCATGAGATGCGGTTCGTGTTGCAGGTCGTCAACGTATTCGCCACCTGTGGTGAGAAATTTTGGGTCTTCTTTACGAATGACGCGGTTACCGAGAATACTTCCACCCATGAGGGCCCCCTGTGAACTGAATGATCTTGACTGACTAACTGCATCAAACACTACAGAAGGTTTCTAGGGTTGCAGAAGTGGACCCAAAGATCCGGGCTGTTGAGCCCCATTTTTCTGCGCTGCAGCGGCTCGAACGGCGAGAATATTCGCAACAACGTTGTATGGCCACCCTGCAGGGAGTGTGGTGTTGAGGGTTGGGGCCTCAAGGAGGGCCAGACGTTTTTCGCCGGGAAGCAGGTAGCCCAATTCTTTACGAGCAGTTTCTCGAATGCCTTCCGGGGTCTGTAACCGCTGAATTTCGGTTTGCAGTTGTTCGTTGGCGTCTTCGAGAGCCGCAAACTCTTGTTGGCGTTGGGTGATATCGCTGCGCTGGCTAATGAGGCCCTTCACGGGGAGTCCGATGAGGGCAACGGCAAGTGCTGCAAGGATGACAACAGAAACGGTAAGCGTGATATTGCGTGAAATGGCACGCTGAAAAAGCTTGTGGTCTACATGGACGGGTCGCGTGAGATCGCGAACAGATGAGCGTGTAGGCATGCTCCTATTGTGCCGTGTGAACACCTCAATATGGTGTCATTGGCGTTTCAAGGCTTATCGCAACGGGGCGAGGGCGTCGCGACCGCGGAATGCAGCGCTATCACCCAGAATCTCTTCAATACGCAGAAGTTGGTTGTACTTCGCAACACGGTCGCTACGTGCTGGCGCACCTGTTTTAATTTGGCCGCAATTCGTGGCAACTGCAAGGTCTGCAATGGTGGCATCTTCGGTTTCGCCGCTGCGGTGGCTGATGACACTCGTGTATTGGTGACGAGTTGCCAACTCAACGGTTTCCAAGGTCTCTGTAAGTGTGCCAATTTGGTTCACTTTAATGAGCACGCTGTTGGCAACATATTGGTCGATGCCCATGCGCAGGCGGCGGGCGTTGGTAACAAAAAGGTCGTCGCCCACAAGTTGCACCTGGGATCCAATTGCTTGCGTGAGTGTTGACCAGCCGGCCCAATCGTCTTCAGACATTGCATCTTCAATAGAGACAATGGGATATTTGTTCACAAGTGAGGTCCACCACACAGCGAGTTCTTGTGAAGTGAGAACTTTTCCTTCACCGGTGAGATGGTATTTACCGTCTTGAAAGAGTTCACTCATGGCGGGGTCGAGCGCAATGGCAATATCGGTTCCTGGTGTGTACCCGGCACGCTCGATTGCTTCCACGAGCACTTTGATGGCTTCTTCGTTAGACGACAAGTTGGGTGCAAATCCACCTTCATCTCCCACAGCAGTCGCTAAGCCACGATCGGCTAATACCTGCTTGAGAACGTGATAGGTCTCGGTTCCCCAACGCAGTGCTTCAGAAAAACTTGATGCACCGATGGGCATAATCATGAACTCTTGTAAGTCAATGTTGTTGTCGGCATGTGCGCCACCGTTGATGACATTCATCATGGGAACAGGTAAAACATGTGCGTTGGGGCCACCGATAGAGCGAAACAATGGCAGGGCAAGTTCGTCGGCTGCGGCATGAGCAACTGCCAAGCTCACACCAAGAATTGCATTTGCTCCGAGGCGACCTTTGTTTTCTGTTCCATCAAGATCAATGAGCTGATAGTCAATTGCGCGTTGGTCAAGCGCATCGCTACCAATGAGCGCTTGTTGAATTTCGGTGTTCACATGGTGCACAGCATTGAGTACGCCTTTACCGGAGTAACGCTTTGGGTCTTTGTCGCGCAGTTCTACTGCTTCGTGTTCGCCAGTAGATGCGCCGGAAGGAACCATTGCGCGCCCGTGTGCCCCAGAATCGAGCACAACGTCAACTTCAACTGTGGGGTTACCTCGAGAGTCGAGGACCTCGCGGCCGGCAATGCTGATAATGCTGCTCATAAGTACTGTCTAACGCAATTTGATGGAATTCCACAAGGCGTCGAGCTCCTCAAGTGAGGCTTTTGTCATATCGATGCCGCGTTCTTCAGCTAATGCCCGAACTGCTTCCACACGACCTTGGAATTTTCTTGATGCGCTGCGCAGGGCAACCTCAGCATCAAGACCAAGGTGTCGCGCAACATTGACCACAGAAAAGAGCAGGTCGCCTAACTCCATGCCGATGACCTCGGGGTCGGCTCCAGCCATTGCTTCGTGCAGTTCGTTAGTTTCCTCGTGAATTTTTTGTAACGGCCCTTCAACATCTGGCCAGTCGAAACCCACCTTGGAAGCCTTTTTCTGTAGCTGCTGTGCGTAGAGGAGCGACGGGCCAGATTGCACGACCCCGTCGAAGATGCCAGTGCGTTCTGGCTTTTCAAGTTTTTTGATGGCGTCCCAGTTAGTGCTTACCTGTTCAGAAGTGTCGGCAGTGACGTTTGCAAAAATATGTGGATGACGACGAACGAGTTTGTCGTGAACAGTGCGTGCAACATCGGCCATGGTGAAGCGGCCTTCTTCTTCTGCGATCGCTGCATGGAACTCCACTTGGTACAACAAGTCGCCAAGTTCCTCAATGAGATTGTCATCGGTTGTTGGGTCGTCTACTTGAAGCGCTTGAAGTGCGTCAACTACTTCGTAGGTCTCTTCAATGAGATAGCGAATGAGAGATTCATGTGTTTGCTCTTGATCCCACGGACACTGTTCTCGAAGCGTGCGGGCAAGTTGGTGCAAGTTCACTAGTTCGCCGGCAACGGGTTCAGTGAGCCGAGGAATGTACAAACTAGTGAGGTGGTCGGCCTCAATGATGCGATCTATTTCTGACCACGTCGTATAAACAATATTTTCAACGTCAAGACCTACATGATGCAACAACACAACCGGTGTATTGGCAGGTTCAGACTCTGCAGCAAGTTTGATATCGGACAGCACCCAGTTTGCATGACAGTGGGCAACAAGGAAGGGTCCATGGTCGCCAGCAGTTTGTTGAGCAAAGAGGTGGCCATCGATGAGTCGAACATTGCTGTCAACGGGGTCAATGCCAAGTGCGGCCCACGAGCAATCGAGAAATGAGACTGCAGCGAAAACTTCTACAACTACGTCTTTGTTTTGACGCAGCAGTTGAACACTGCGTTCGAGTACTGAGGGTGAACCAGGAACTGCGTAGAGCACGGTGTCGTATTGATGGGCCGCCTCAACAAGTAGCTCGGCTATCTGCGCATATACCTCATCGAAAGTGACTGCCGAATCGTAGAGATGGTCGAACGACTGTGCGTCGGGAAGAAGATGCGCTGAAGGGTGTTGTGTCGTGCGTAAAAAATGATGCGAAATTTGGCTGATTGCAGTGAGTGTTGCCGACGTGACAAGCCCGGGGTCACCAGGGCCAAGACCGACAACACAAATGCGAGGCATTAACTACTTGGCAACAATCGATGCTGTCGCAGGATTCCAACGGCCATAGGCAGGGTCAACGGTAATAGGCGCATTTGTGACATGACCAGTTGCCAAGAGTGGCCCAGGAGCCGACTTCACGAAAGCAATAACATCTTTAGCCACTTCAGCAAAGGGGGCAACCAAGATGACGTGGTAGCCGAAGCTCGATTGTACTGGGCCGTAGGGAGCGCCTGCCTTCGCCGCAATGGCACCTGCAGTAAAGAGTGGGTCGAAGTTTGCCTGGTAGTCGAGGAGCGACATGCAGCGCGAGGCAACACCTTTAGGGTCGTCGCCTGAAATGCGACCACCAGTTTTCTTTGCCGCAGACTCAGTGGAATATTTTGCTGCGAGTTTCGCGAAGTCGCCACCTTTATTGAGTTCCGACAGAACCTTTGTGGCTGTGCTTTTTTCTTTTGTCAAAATATGACTGGCACATATGACTCCGGTGAGCGACGGGTTTTCTTCGTACATCTTCTTGATGTCGGCATCTGAGGGCGCATCAATTGCTTGCACTGCTGCTGTTTCAGCATTCAAGTTGATGATGAGATTCTGAAGTGCAGGGGTGAGCGTTTTAAATTTCTCGTCGGCAATGCCATCTGAGACCTTCTTGCGTTCTGCAGCACTCACCGATTTGCCAATACTCTGCAGGAAGACTTTGTAGTCGTTTTCCTTGATGATTGCCGTCAAGATGCTGCGTACGTCGTCGCCCGCAGCAATGCCACCTGGCATATTGAGTTGTCCAATTTTTGAGAACTCGCTAACGAAGTCTTCAAAAGTTTCTTGGCTCAGAGATACGCCATTCACAATTGCCGCAGTGGAGGCCTTCGGGACGGTGGAGCATGCGGTGAGGCCAATGAGCAGGGCACCAGTAATGAGCGATGTACGGAGGGTTGAAATACGAGTCACGGGAAAACTTTACTGTGCAGAGGCGAGGAGTCACTGATCTGCGAAGAGTTCCGCCAGAAGTTCTTGTAGGTCGTACACCACTTGATCGTTGTTGGTGCCTTTGCGATTCTGCGGAGGGCCTTGTAGCGGTACCACGAGTTGTTTTGCGTCTTCTCGGTACGACATCCCCTTGAATTTTCCCGTTCGTGAGAGACGCTGCACTGCCATTTGCTGGCTGTTTTTCAATTCCACCGGCGAGATGCGAGCGGTATTCATCATGACCGTGAGTTCTTTGATGCCATAGGTATGGCACGCGGCACGCAGTGTGCCTACTGCAAGAAGAATGTCGGCTTGGTGGGGAAGGGGGCCGAAACGGTCGAGCCATTCGCGGCGAACGTCTTCCACTTCTGCAAAAGTTTTTACTTCGCTGAGGCGGCGGTAGGCCTCGAGCCTGAGGTCTTCTGTTGGTACGTAGTCATTGGGGAGGAATGCCGACACTTGAATGTCGAGTTTCAGCTCATTAGGAGCTTCAATGGGTTCACCTTTCATTTCGGCAACCACTTCAGTGACCATTTGGCAATAGAGGTCGTAACCCACCGCAGCAATATGGCCACTTTGTGCCTCGCCTAAAATGTTTCCTGCGCCACGAATTTCGAGGTCGCGCATGGCAATTTTAAAACCGCTTCCTAGTTCAGTTGCTTCACCAATGGCGCGCAAACGTTCGTAGGCATCTTCACTCAGCACTTTGTCACGCGGGTGGAAAAGGTACGCATATGCACGTTGCCCGCTTCTTCCCACGCGCCCACGTAGTTGGTGCAACTGCCCAAGACCCAATAGGTCGGCTCGTTCAACAACCAGAGTATTCACGGTGGGCATATCGATGCCGCTCTCAATAATGGTTGTGCACACAAGTACATCGAAGTTGCCATGCCAAAAATCGATAACAATTTGTTCAAGTGAGCTTTCGTCCATTTGGCCGTGAGCAACCGCAATACGTGCTTCAGGTACGAGTTCTCGCAATTCCGCAGCACGTTCGTCGATGGTTTGAACGCGGTTATGCACCCAAAATACTTGGCCTTCGCGTAACAGCTCACGTCGAATTGCTTCTACGGCGAGTCGCTTATCGAGTTCGCCAACATAAGTGAGGATGGGCTGGCGGTCTGCGGGAGGAGTTTGCAAAAGAGAAAGGTCGCGAATACCCACCAAACTCATTTCAAGTGTGCGTGGAATGGGAGTAGCGCTCAATGTAAGTACGTCTACGTTGTGACGCATCTTTTTCATGGTCTCTTTATGCTGCACGCCAAAACGTTGTTCTTCGTCAACAACAAGCAAGCCGAGATCTTTAAACTTGATGTTGTCTTGTAGAAGGCGGTGCGTGCCAATGACGCAATCTGTTTCGCCCGATGCGAGTGATGCAATAATTTTCTTTGCCTCACTCGCAGTTTGAAAACGCGACAACACTTCTACCTGAATGGGGAAACCCGCGAAACGCTCTGAAAATGTATTGCCGTGCTGTGATGCGAGCAATGTGGTGGGGGCAAGTACTGCTACCTGCTTGCCGTCTTGTATTGCCTTAAAGGCAGCGCGAATAGCCACTTCGGTTTTACCAAAACCCACATCACCACACACCAAGCGGTCCATTGGCGTGGCGCGTTCCATGTCGCTTTTAATTTCGGCGATAGCTGTGCGCTGGTCGGGAGTTTCTGCGTAGGGAAAGGAGCCTTCCATTTCGTGTTGCCAAGGGGTGTCTGGTGAGAACGCGTGGCCTTCAGCGGTCACGCGACGCTGATATAAGACAACAAGTTCTTGTGCAATTTCTTGAACTGCAGATTGCACCCGTGATTTTGCGCGCGCGAAATCGGAGCCACCCAAGCGGTGCATCGCAGGTGTTTCGCCCCCAACATATTGCCGAATGGAATCAATTTGATCGGTGGGTACGTAGAGCTTGTCGCCACCCTTGTATGCAAGCAACAAGTAATCGCGTTGTGCCCCACCAATTGCGCGACTGACAAGACCTTCAAATTTGCCCACGCCATGGTGGTAATGAACAACGTAATCACCAGATTTGAGATCTTGGAACGTGGAACCTGCCGTGCGAGGTCGTGCTCTGCGTGGAGTACGACGCCTTCCGGTGAGATCAGATTCAGTAATGAGAGCAACATGTGCACTTGGCATGTATGCACCAAAGTGCATTCTTGCTGTTGCAATATAAATTGCAGGTGGCAGTTCTGGTTGTTTCAGCGTGCTGACGGAATCGAGAAAAATAACGTCTGCGCCACCTTGCTTCAAGCTCTCGGTGAGGCGTTCACGCGACATGTCGGTGTCGGCGAGAACAAACACACGATTTTTTTCGCGCACAAGTTCAGCCAGGCGCGAAACAATAATGCTGGCGTCGCCAGAGAGCGGGCCCCACCCTGAAGCATTGAACCCAGGTATTGCATCGTGCACTTCAGCATCGCTTGCTGCAAGTAAGTGAAATGTAGGGAGTTGTTCTGCGCCAGCAAGTACTGCATCGGGGTCGGCGTGAAGGCGCGGAAAATTAATTTCATTTCCTGGTTCGTTCAGCCTGCCCCATGTGCTTGCCAAGGCTTTTGCAAGGTCTGCTTCCTCGGCCAAAATGTCGAGCCCGCGATCGCGAATGCGACGAGGCTCAACGAGTACCAAACGAACATCGTTGCTTTTATTGATTGCGCTTAATTCAGAAAGTAAAGTGTCACCACGAGAAAACCATGGCAGCCAACTTTCCATGCCATCGAAAACTTGTGCTTCACTGAAGCGCTCCCAGTGT
Source organism: Bifidobacterium breve (assembly GCA_945886445.1). Classification (GTDB taxonomy): domain Bacteria; phylum Actinomycetota; class Acidimicrobiia; order Acidimicrobiales; family Ilumatobacteraceae; genus F1-20-MAGs119. The sequence goes on from CAMCZG010000040.1 coordinate 10,008, forward strand.
TCGCGACCCCATGGTTCGCTTGCAATGAGTTGAGTAGCGGTTGCTCGTATGGTGTCGTCAACCAGAAGCTCACGTGCTGGGTGAATCCAAATTTCTGTTATGTCGCCTTCGCTGCGTTGGTCGTTCACATTGAATGTCACGAGGCGTTCTACTTCGTCGCCCCACAACTCAATACGAACGGGGGTGTCGGCGGTCGAGGGAAAGACGTCAACAATTGCGCCACGTCGTGCAACATGGCCGCGTAATTCAACGAGGTCTTCGCGGCGGTAGCCAATTGTGACGAGGTCTGACATCAACGCATCGGGGTCAATTGTCATCCCTACTTTGATGTGTAGGGGCCATGGGTAGTTAGTGGAGATATCGGGAAGAGGTGCAATTTTTTGTAGAAGCGCACGTGCACCAGCAACAACAATGCGCGGGCGATGCTCGGAAGTGCGTAAACGCCACAACGCCTCCATGCGCTTTCCCATGGTCTCTACATTTGGGCTGATGCGCTCAAAGGGGAGTGTTTCCCACGCAGGGTAAAGCACAACATCGTTGGCGGGGAGGTACACCTGCAGGTCGTCAACAAGTTGTGCAGCAGCTGAGCCCGTTGAAGTAGCAACCACGAAGGTTGCTTGTGGATGCAGAGATGCCATTGCGCCAAGTACAACGGCACGGGCAACTTCGGGGCAGCCGAGTGTTCCATTTTTCCCCATAAATGCGCCGGCCACTGTGGGGTCGTTTGCAACAAGTGCAGGAATGCGATGCAAATTCACGAAGTAGCCGTGTTATACGTATTCATTGTTACGGCGCTTCCACGCAAAATAAAAGACTCCACAACATCGGCTGCAAGAACAACAGCAGTGTCGAGTATTGCCCGCTCCGCAGGGGCTACTTTACGCAACACATGGTCGGCACCTTCTTCGGCAGAGGCGGGTTTGCCCACACCAATGCGCACGCGCGCATAGTCTTGCGTTGAAAGATGTGACGTAATGGAGCGCAGCCCGTTGTGGCCCGCGAGACCTCCACCTACTTTTGCACGCACCACACCAGGCTCAAGGTCGAGTTCGTCGTGAACAATAATAAGTTGAGCAATGTCGGAATCGAATTGCAGGTTGTGGCGCTTCATGAGCAGTCGCACTGCTTGACCCGACTCATTCATGAAAGTGGTGGGTATTGCACACACAACTTTGTGGTCGGTGCCGCCTGCATCACGCAATGTAGTTTCGCCCACACTTGCTTTGTCTTTGCCTTCACGCAATGAAAAGCGCCACCTGCGACTTAACTCATCGATAGTGACTTGCCCCACGTTGTGGCGTGTTTGTTCGTACTTTTTGCCGGGGTTACCGAGCCCAACTACGAGCCACAACATCAATGAACTGTGTGATTACGACGCAGCTGGTGCATCGCCTGCAGGTGCTGCACCATCGACAGCGACAGGACGAGCAGCTTCGATGCGTGAAGTAAGAACAGTAACAATTGCCATTTCAGGATCGCCAACAGCAACGGCACCCTTCGGCAACGCAACTTGGTCGAGGCGGATGACGTCGTGAATGGTCATGTTGGTGATGTCGATGACAATTTCGTTCGGCATGGCAGCAGGTGTGGTACGAATTTCAATACTGTCAACTGCAGGGTCAACCATTGCGCCTTCAGCGATAACTGCTTTTGCAGTTCCTTCAAGACGAATAGGAACGCTCACCACAATTTCTTCCGACATGTTGATTTGCTGGAAGTCGATGTGGCTTACTGTGCGACGCACTGGGTGGCGCTGAAGTTCTTTCACAATGGCGGGGTAGCTCTTGCCATCAACGGTGAGGTCGAGAATGGTGTTGAAGCCTGCTGGCCCCGACAATGCAACGCGCAAGTCGCGACGTGCAACCGACACAGAAATGGGGCTCATGCCGTGGCCATAAAGAACGCCAGGGATGACGTCGGTGCCGCGCAATCGACGTGAGGCGGCGCTACCTGTGGTGCGGCCAATTTCTGCGGAGAGTGTTGTATTTGCCATGGTGGGCTCCTGGCTGTGTGTCGGAAATGATGAGATGGGCTGCTCGATCAGATGAAGAACAGCCGGTATCGGAGTGTATGGGGGTGCAATAGGGAAACCTACGCCTGATTTTCTCCATCGAAGAGTTCACTCACGCTGGTTTCATCAAAAACGGCGGCTAAGGCGTCGGCAATGATTTTGGCCACAGACAAAACCTCAATTTTGGCCAGGCGCTTCTCGGGAGGCAGGGGAAGGGTGTTGGTCAGTACCACTCGAGAAATAGGGCTCTTTTCGAGGCGTTCACAGGCCGGGCCCGACAACACGCCGTGGGTGGCCATTGCCCACACTTCGGTGGCGCCGCGCTCGAGAAGGAGCTCGGCGGCCGAACAAATGGTGCCGCCAGTATCAATCATGTCGTCGGTGAGGATGCAGAGACGTCCTTCCACCTCACCAATGACTTCTTTTGCCTCAGCAATGTTTGTGGTGCCCTTCGGACGGCGTTTGTTAATGAACGCAACGTCGGCATTTTTGTCGGAGAGATGTTGAGCGAATCGTTCAGCAACTTTTACGCGACCTGCATCGGGAGAAACAATAACCATTCCTTCGCCAGCATTTGCTCGCACGTAACGCTCCAACACAGGCAATGCCGTGAGGTGGTCTACTGGCCCATCGAAGAAGCCTTGAATTTGTCCGCTGTGCAAGTCGATAGAGATCATTCGCCCTGCACCAGCTGCACGAAACATGTCGGCAATTAAGCGTGCTGTAATAGGTTCACGGCCTTCGGCTTTGCGATCTTGACGTGCGTAACCATAAAAAGGACACACTGCAGTAATGCGTTTTGCAGATGCGCGATACGCAGCATCAATCATGATGAGCTGTTCCATGATGGAGTCGTTGATGGAATATCCGTTTGCGCCGTAATGCGTTTGCATTACAAAAACGTCACCACCGCGAATACTGTCGGCATAGCGCGGGCGAATTTCACCGTTGGCGAATTCCACGATGTTTGCATCGCCAAGTCGGATGCCTAAGTGTTCAGAAACTTCAGCAGCGAGTTCTGGATGTGTGCGTCCAGTAAAGAGCGACAGTCGCTTGGTAGTGACTTTGTCGATATTGAACTGGTTGTTTGACTGGCTGCTGGATTTTTTCATGTGCTCCGGGGAGAGGACTCGAACCCCTATATACGGGACCAAAACCCGTTGTCCTGCCATTGAACGACCCCGGAAGGATCAACCCCTACGGTAGCGGATTTTCTTTTTTGCCGACAAAACCGATAGCGTCTCCAGTCTTATGGGTTCTCTGATCAAAAAACGCCGCAAGCGGATGCGCAAGAAGAAGCACAAAAAAATGCTGCGCCGTACGCGCCATCAACGTCGTAAATAGCTAATTTGCCGTCCTGGTACATATCACTGTCGCTTCTGGCAGTGCTTCTGCCAACCACGGAAATGCACCACGAAGAAACCATGTTGAGCCGCTTCCGGCCAAAGTTGGGGTACTTCCTGCCACGTCGCTAATTTTGTCGCGCCACCGTACTAAGCGGGGTTCGGCCACTAAAGCTGCGGGTTCGAGGTCATTAAAGCCGTGTGGGCCTTCCTTGCCGCGGGGCCCGTCGAGGGCATCCCAAGTGGCGTAGACCTTGGGGGTCGAGACCCCAAATGGGGGAATGACCAGTGTGATGTCGAGTGGCTCAAAGGGCAGGGGGGTAAGAACCTCGCCAATTCCTTCTACTCGGGCGCGGCCGCCGTGCATGCAAAACGGAATGTCGGCGCCAAGTTGAGATGCAGCGTGAAGGTCGGTGAACGACGCCCAACGTAAAACTGCCGCAGCATCGGTTGAGCCCCCACCTAAACCTCCGCCATGGGGAATATTTTTCGTGAGGTGCACATGAGCATTTCTTTGTGCGAGCGTCAGTGCCCGCAATACAAGGTTGTTGGCGTCGGTGGTGAGCCCATCACTGAAGGGGCCATCGATAGTGAGTGAACTTGGCCCACTGCATTCTTCAATGGTGATTTCGTCGGCCAAGTCGAGCGACACCATCTCGGCGCTAATGAGGTGAAAGCCGTCGGCGCGTACACCGGTAACGCGCAAATTGAGCGTGAGCTTTGCGGGAGCTTTCATGCTTCTACCGTAATGGGGATGGTGCGACATTCGCAGACACATCACGCTGCGCTCATGCGAAAGGCTAACCTCACCAATTCACGGCACAGTTGTGCGATGCCGATGGCAGGAAGAACACAAATAGATGAATAGGTGAATAGTTAAAAAGCCCGCACTGGACGCACGTAGTTCGGGTAGTACTTGGTGATGCTGCCCTGAGTGCCGCTGGTGGAAAGCACCAGGTACCACTCGCCGGAGACGGCGAACTCAGAAGAACTCCAATAGTAGCCAGGCGAAAAACCACCAAGCGGTGGACTTGCACTGTAGAGATTCATATAAGTCTAGTTCAACTGGACGCTTGACGGCAAAAACCAGTCATCAAGGCCACCCAACTCTAAATTTGTGGCGGCAAGCCCCGCTGCGGCCCAGTCAGCATTCGGGTCGGTCGAGTCGTAGCCGCGAGCATCAACAAGTAGATCAGTGTTCCCAGCCACACTGAAACACTCGTTACCAATCTTCTCCTGGGTCGTAATAACCGGGATCAGGGGTAATCACGTTATTGGGATCATTAATGTTAAACCACCCGACTGTCGCCGAACCACCGGTGTACCCAGTTCGTGTCGTCGTGATTGTCGCCGTTGAACTGAAATTTGGTATGAGGTTCACTGTGACCAAACCCGTAAAGCTAATTGTGTACACATAACCGTTAGTTGCCGTACCAGCCCACGTGTAGGCGGAGTCGTAGTTGGTGATCTGCACCGTGAAACCATCAGCTGTAGCTGTTGGGGTTCCAAATGCTGGAGTCAACGCCGCACCCAGCGACGTCTGCGTGACTGTTGCCGAACCACCGGTGTACCCAGTTCGTGTCGTCGTGATCGTCGCCGTTGAACTCGTTGCAGCTGCCACGCCGGTGACCGTGACCAAACCCGTGTTGTCAATTGATACTTTGCCCGATGCGGTTGCCGTACCGGCCCATGTGTAGCTCTGGTCGTAGTTGCTGATCGACACCGTGAAACCATCAGCCGTTGCTGTTGGGGTTTCAAATACTGGAGTCAACGCAGCACCCACCACCGGCGGTGCTGACGGAACTGTTGGGATTGTCGGTGTTGTTTCAGGAATCGTTGCGATTGTCACGGGTGTTGTTACAGGTGGTTCATCAGCAATAGTCGGGTTTGCTAACACATTATTGTCAGCCACAACCGGCTGTGAAGGAGTCGCAACCTCAGTTGACTCTAAAACAGGTACCGGCTCAACAACACCAGGTTCTATCACCACAGATGCTTGTAGCACTGCAGGAGGTAAAGGAGATGTTGCGAGCCACAGTTTTTTGCTTTTCACAACACCACAGACCCACACCACAGATTTCTTTTTACGCACAACACCCGATTTGATACACGACACCGACCGGCCATGAGATTTCATTGTGGGATACCAAATGTTGCCGATAGTCGTTTTCGCGCACACCACTGACACCTTCGAAATTTTTGTTACCTGACCAGGTTTCACACATTTAGTACCAGCAACTAGCGCAGCGTTACGTGCACGCGATGAATCACTGCCACCACATGCCACCACTGTTGCCAATAACGCTGTAACAACAACACCTGTTTTCCATATGTGTGTTAAACGAGCCACAACATCCACCTTCACCCGTATTTGGGTCCACCAGAATGGACTTTGAATTATTATTCAATGTAAAGGTAAAAGGTTACAGATGCAAGTCAGGGGTAATCACACGTACTAAACGACCCCAAGCAGCAAGATCGAGTTGCTCTGCTCGCAAGGTGGCCTCCACATCAGCCTCAACAAATTGCTCTGCAGTAACCACACCAGCAAGGGCGGAACGAAGCATCTTGCGGCGCTTTGCAAACCCAGTGCGTACGAGTCGAAAGAGCGCTTCAGGTTCTACATCGCCAAGGGGGAGCGTTGTGTGGCGCACAATTTTGACGAGTGCAGAATCGACTTTTGGTCGCGGAAGAAACACAGTTGGAGGAACCGAGCCGGCAATTTGTGCGTTAGCCCAATAGGCAATTTTCACACTGAGTGCGCCGTAGGCCTCGGTACCTGCGGCAGCACAGAGTCTTTCACCAACTTCAGACTGCACCATGACAAGCATGGACTGAATAGCCGGCACACCATCGAGCAGGTCGGCAACGAGCGGTGTTGCAATGTTGTACGGCAGGTTTGCCACAAGATGAAATGTGGCATCAGCACTTCGGTTGTGGCGGGCATTGATATCGGCGAGAAACTCATGCCAATTCAATGTCATGGCATCGGCTTCAACAACTTCCACGTTAGGTAAGCCAGCCATTTGTTCGCGCAGTATGGGAACAATGCCACGGTCTACTTCAACAGCAATGACTTGCGCACCAGTTTCAGCAAGTGCAGCAGTGAGTGAACCAAGACCAGCACCAATTTCTAAAACCACGTCGCCAGCGCGCACGTCGGCGATGCGGGCAATTTTGCGCACGGTATTGGGGTCAACCACAAAGTTTTGACCCAGCGAGCGCTGCGGGGCAAGGCCGTTGTCGGCAAGGAGCGCCGCTACTTGCGGTCTGCTGAGCGTCACCAGCTCACCGTGACGGGAAGAGGTGCATCGACCAAGTTGGCGATGAGTAAAAAGAGAGGGGAGTGCAAAACGATGTCAACACCTGCAGGAAGCAAAATGGCGAACACGTTGTCGCACTTCACAGATTTTCCGTTATTCAAATTGATGACCGTGAGTTCTGCGCCCAATGGGGCCGCAGCGCTGTAGCAAATAGTGGAGTTATAGCTAGGAAATGTGCGGTAGGAAGCTCTTGCATTGACGCGTTTCATTTCACCTGGGCCAGGGTATGCAATACGCGATTGACCATTGGGCTGCAAGGAAAGAGGGCCATCGAGGTTCACGGGCTTCGATGCATCTTCGGCAAGAGGGCCAACGGCATCGCTGTTTTTGAGCGGTGTGGAAGTAGTGGTGGCCGCAATGCTTGAAGGTGATGCAGTTTCTTGCGGGGAAGAATTTCCTCCGAGAGTTACAACTAGCAAAATGATGATGGTGCTGACCACAGCAAGTACGGCCAAGCGGCGGCGCTCATAAACAGAAAGGTTCACGCTGCAACTCGCATTTTGGGAAAAGCACGCAGAGCATTTGCTGAGGTGATGTGTGCAATGTGTTCTGGTGAAGTTTGACGCAGTTCTGCAATAGATGTTCCGACAATTGAAACGAGAGCGGGTTGGTTCATTTTTCCGCGGTGCGGAACAGGTGCCAAATACGGGCTATCGGTTTCGACGAGAAGGTTTTCATCGGGGCAAAAGAGTGCTGCTTCGCGTAAATCAGTGGCGTTTTTGAATGTGACGATGCCGGAAAAAGAAAGAAATAACCCTCGTTCAACACATTGGCGCGCTCGTATTTCGTCGCCGCTAAAGCAATGCATGATGGTGTTAGCGGGAATGCCTTCTGCATCGAGAATCTCAAATGTTTCATCCCATGCATCGCGGGTATGAATGACGAGAGAAAGTTCGTGATCGTGGGCGAGTTGTATTTGTTCCGCGAATGCCGTGCGCTGTGAAGGGCGATCGGAATGTTCGTAGTAGTAGTCGAGACCACATTCGCCAATAGCTACTACTTTGTTCGCTCCCAAATAGGGCAGTAGTTGTGCAACTCCATGCTGTGCATCGTGAGGATGTAAACCAACAGTTGCCCATACTTCTTCATGGCGCCCTGCAATAGCTATTGCATTGGCTGACGTTTCTGCATCGGTGCCGATGCTCACCATGGTGGTCACGCCTCCGGCAATGGCAGCACGTATAGCTTCATCGGCTCCGCCTGGCATACGAGCATCGGTGAGATGGCAGTGAGTGTCGGTCCACATAGTGAGGGTCGTTACTTTGCTTTTCGTGGGAACAGAGGTTCACCCTTTTCCACGGTGAGACCGGCAGGGTAAAGACCCCATGAAACACTGGTGGGAATGCGCTCGTGGCTCACATCGCCCGTTAAACCAATGCGTTCCCACACCAATTGAGCGGTTGCGGGAATGGCAGGAACACACAAGATGGCAACGATGCGTAGTGCTTCTAATGCATCGCCCATAATGGCGTTGAGTTCAGCACTTGGTTCTGCTTTCCACGGTTCATGGTTTTCAAGAAATGCGTTGGTGGCGCGAATGAGCGACCACGTTGCATCGAGTGCTTTTCCTGGTTGGAATGAATTCCAGCCTTCAATGGTGTCGCGTACTGCACTTTCTGCATGTTCGCGAAGTGGGCTATCGGCCCGTGGAGCAGCGCTGACGCCATCGCACTTTTTTTGCACAACAGTGGTAACACGTGAACATAAGTTGCCCAGGTTGTTGGCAAGGTCGTTGTTGTAACGCGCAACTAAACCTTCATATGTGAAGTCGCCGTCATTGCCATATTGAGTGTCGGACAAGACGTAGTAACGGAAGCCATCGACACCGAATTCATCGATGAGATCAAGCGGGTTCACCACGTTGCCGGCGGTCTTGCTCATTTTTTCGCCACCCACGAGTAGCCAGCCACCAACGGCCCAGTGTTCTGGTGGTTCAATGCCTGCCGACATGAGCATTGCTGGCCAATACACACAGTGGAAGCGAATGATGTCTTTGCCAATGAGGTGTGCTGATACGGGCCAGTTCTTTTCAAATGCGGCATCGTCAGTTCCGTAACCAACAGCAGTGATGTAGTTCGCCAGTGCATCGAACCACACGTAAGCAACATGGCTGTTGTCCCATGGAAGAGGAATGCCCCATTTCAAACTGTTGCGGCTGACCGAAAAATCGCGTAGGCCTTGCTTGATGAAGCTCGTGACTTCATTCATTCTGAAATGCGGCGAAATGGAATTGGGGTGATCTGCATACCATTTCAAGAGGCGGTCTTCGAAACGCGAAAGACGAAAGAAATAGTTTTCTTCTTCTACGTGTTCTACTGGACGCTTGTGGATGGGGCAGTTGCCATTATCAATTTCTTCTTCAGTGAAGTACGCCTCGCAGGCAACGCAATACAAACCTGAATAAGTGTCGAGTTCAATATCGCCGGCGTCGTAGCAGGCTTGCAAAAGCTTGGCTACACCACGCTTGTGGCGGTCTTCAGTAGTGCGAATGAAGTCGTCGTATTGAATATTGAGTTTGTCCCAGGCCTGGGCAAAGAGAGGCGCAATGGAGTCGGCAAATTCCAAAGGTGACACACCCTTGGCATCGGCAGCCTGCTGGATTTTGAGGCCATGTTCATCGGTGCCGGTGAGGAGGTGCACATCGTCGCCTGAGAGCCTGTGCCAGCGGGCAAGGGCGTCGGCAACGATGGTGGTGTATGCGTGGCCGAGGTGTGGCTGTGCATTCACGTAATAAATGGGGGTTGTCAGAGAGAATCGCGCCACAACATGAGGATACGAGCAATACGATGCTGACCGTGACTTTCCGCTTCGATACTGCAACGGCTGTGACGCCAATTCTGGAAAAAAATGGCTGCACCACCTTTTCGGCAGAAGTTTTTGACGGCTGGGACATTACGGGAAATGCCAACGGCGGCTATCTGCTCGCCATGATGGGCCGTGCGATGCAGCAACATTCAGGTCGCCGAGACCCGTTTACGGTGACTGCTCATTATCTCGCGCCTGCACCAGCTGGCCCGTTGGAAATTGAAGTTGACACAGTGAAGACAGGGAAACTTGTGACCACCATGAATGCAACGATGCGCCGCGGTGATCGCAACATCATGCGCGTTCTTGGGGCGTGGGGTGAAATGGCAGCCGTTGAATCACAAATTGTGACGGCCACACCGCCCGATTTGCCCCCCTTTGAGGAATGTGCGAGTCGCGATAGTGACGGGGGAGATTTTGTCATTGGTCTGTTGCAAAACGTCACTAACCGATTGCATCCAGATGACTCCACTTTCATTGCGGGTACGCCATCGGGAACTGCACGCATGCGGGGGTGGATTGAATTTTCCGATGGGCGCCCTATGGACACACTTGCATTGCTGCTTGCAGTCGATGCGATGCCACCACCGTTATTCAACTTGCCTTATGAAAAAGGCTGGGTGCCAACGTTGGAACTCACCGTGCATGTGCGCGCGGTGCCAGTGGGCAAAAGACTCGCTTGTTCATTTCGCACCAAAGTGGTGCAAGGCGGACTCATTGAAGAAGATGGCGAAATTTGGGATGAGTCGGGAACACTTGTTGCCTTGAGTCGCCAAATGGCCCTTGCTCCACGTGCTGTTTAGTTATTGAGAACTGCAACAAGCTCTTGTGGCGTTTCCACAATTGCGGTAGCCCCGGCAGAACCGAGTTCTTCTCGTGAGCCAAACCCCCACAGCACACCAGCAGTGTGAGTTCCAACTTCTACACCAGCGTCGATGTCGTGATGACGGTCGCCAATCATCCAACAGGAAGTGAGCGCAGGTAGGTCGCCATGCAGTTCGTTCATTTCACGAAG
>CAMCZG010000041.1:0-19485 GCA_945886445.1 Bifidobacterium breve
ACCCTCTACCGAAGTAGACGTTGTTGTTGTTGTTGTTGTTGTTGTTGCTTCTGCAGTGCCGGCATCGAGTGCGCGGCTAGCTGCGTCGGGCCAGGCGCCCTTTACTGCAGGTGCCTTCAACGCATCGGGCAGTGCGTTTTCTACCTTTGTGCTGTCGAGTTGACCATCTTCAGTGGTGATGGTCTCTTTACCATTGGTGCCCACTACTTTTCGTTCAACCTGTGTGTCTGAAGTTTGTGTTATTACTTCATAGTTGGTGTTTGCATCAACACCGTCACGACCAGGAGTGCGCACATCAACTGCTGCAGCATCGGCATTAACATCAACAGTTACTGGAGTTCCATTTGCGCCATCAACAACAATTTTCACTGCATCACCAGAAGAGGTAACAGAGTTGTTGTCGCCGTTTGACGAACCCACCAAGTTGCCATCGGCAAGAGTGAGCACTACTTCAGGGTTGTTGGTTGACACTGCATCACTGCTGAGATCAATGGTGGTGTCTGCAGACCCCGGGGTATCAATTTGCACCGCAACTTTTGAAGTGATTCCCGAGATGCGTGTTGCCGAGGGCAAAGTGAACTTTGCTGGCTTGTCGTCGGGAATGGAAACGATGTAGTCGGTAGGAGCATCGGTTGCTGGGCCAGCAGAAGAAGAACGCAATGGGCGCACACTGCTATTGCCTATTTCATTTGAGCCTGGAGTGAGCACGCCGTCGGCTGTTTCAATTTTCCAGTTCGGCAATGCGGAACGCACAACCAGAAGCGACGTCTGCACTGCACTCTTGTCGCCGCAGAAGGGGCAAGTAGCCGATGCACGAGTATCCATTGAGGTGATGTCGATATCTCTTGACTTCCCCTTCCATGCATTGGGGTCGTTATTTGGGTCGGCCCCGGCAAACGAGAACTCCCACGTACCCGCGGCAAGATCTACCTTGACGAAACGCTCTTGGCCAGGCCAGTTGGAGTCGTAGATTTTGATTTTTGCTAAATCGGCAGTTTCGTATTCCACGGCATACGGCAACACTGCATGGCCGCCTTCGTCGGTGTACACACCAAGGCTGTAGCCAACAATTTTCTTAGCGAACGATGCTTCTAGTGCAGCAACTTTTTCTTTAATCGATTTCTTTGCCCACTTGTTTGTTTCGTCTTGCGTTTCTTTGAGGAACTGAGTAGCAAATGCGCGCATGATGCCATGGGTTACATCGCCTTGGTTTAAAAGTTCAACCGCATTTGGCTTCACCGCTTGAGAGAAACGCGCAGCAGCGAGAACAGCGAAACCTTCACAGTGACCCGCAGCACGCGAGTCGTTCACCATGCGGGCCCATGCAGCAGCCTCTGCCGTTGGCTTGCATGGGTCGGCAATACCGTCAACACAAATGTCGGGGGTTGCACCAAACATAGAAACAAGATCTGTTTCACCAAACACCTCTGGCGTACCTGCTGAACCGAAGTTCGGAAATGCAAAACCGTTGGGGTTCGGAGCAAGGCCTGTATCTTGCGACGTACCTGTTGCTTCGGGAACCGTCACTTCGGGGCCCGCTGTTGAGGCGCCCCCGCCGCCGCCACCACAGGCAGCGAAAACGAAAAGAGAAGCTGTGGCAATCACCTTTAAATTAAGTTTCATTTTCATACCATAGATCAAAAAGAAGATTTGCGCAGGTCGCATAGCGCCTGAAGGTTGGCTCCTCCTCGGGCCGCTACCGGCGTTCGCCGCTCGGTATGGCTGAAGTGGCAGAGTTCCCGCCCAAATGCGTCGGCCATTTGAACTCCAGCTTCTTGACAAATGAGCAGGGAAGCTAAATAGTCCCAGACCCCATGTGTATCGCAGTCGAGGTACCCATCGAGGGCCCCTTCGGCCACCAAACACAGGTCGAGGGCGGCAGAACCTAATGCCCGAAATTGCCACCATGGGCGCACGTCTGGAGGCGGACCCGATACACCAATGACCGACTCGGCCATGGGGCGCTCGGTGCGAGCGGTGAGCGCTACCCCATTTCGCCATGCACCCTTGCCGCGAATGGCGACGTACTCAACATATGGCGCACACAATTGCGCAACTACCGCAACTCGCGGGCCGTACTGGTCGACTGCGCATAGCGCTGTTGCGAACCAAGGTATTCCACGGCTCGCATTGGTACTGCCGTCAATGGGGTCAACCACAATGACCAAGCCCTCGCCAAGATCACTCGGGGTTGCGGGCACCACTCCTGTTACGCCACTTTCCTCAGAGAGCACACCACAGCCAAACCCGCTGAAGGCACCCAGCACCGCATCGTTCACCGAGAGATCGGCACGGTATTGGCCACTCACCGCACCAGAAAATGACCAATCGGTAATGGTGCTTGCCATCGCTTGAGCGATTCCGGCTCCTTGGCGTAGCGCAAAAAGAATTTCCTCATCGGAAGATGAAGACGTGAGTACGGAAGTGAGTTCGGCCACAAGGTAACGGTAGTGTCACGGCGTGGCAGTTATTGACGTTGCAGGCTTTGTTTCTGACCTGAAAAGCCATGCCGTCGACCATGGTTTCCATGTGCACGATGAGCGCCATTTTGTAGAGACCTATTCATTGCGTCAAATGTGGGAAGTTGACCTCCACCCTGAGGAAGCCTGCAGCGGGCCGATTGACCTTCATATGTCTCTTGAAGTGGACCCGCGAGTTTTGCTTGGCTTTGAAGACGTGGTCGTGAAACTCGATGATCCCGACGATGAACCACCCGGAGATTTTCAATTTCAGCTGGTCTTCACGTGGACTCTGCCCCCACTCACTCGCCCACCCGACCTTTTGGTACTTGCGACCGAACTCGCTGGTGTTGGCGGCATTGAGTTGCCTATTGAAGTGTCGGCAATTGACTCTTTTGCATCGGTGACCGACGCCCCCGAACGCTCTTTGAGCTTGGTGTCACGAGTTCCCGTTCCTCTTGCCGATGTTTACGCCGTGCGCGACGAAGGGTTCTGCAAAATTCTCGACAAGTGTCGCGAGGTAAGCCTCGACTTGCTCGCACGTGCACCGCAATGGCTCGACATCGACTAGTTCAAGTAGAAAATGATGGCCCGCCAACAACGCGCACGGAAAAGTGCACTTCTCATGAGCGCAGTACTGCTGCTTGCAGCTGCTTCATGGGGTCTGAGCGAGTGGAAGCCCTTCGCATACAACTGGCCAGACAAATGGGACACCCGGCTTGCGCCACTTGCATCTTTTGTTGAGAAGCAAACGGGTTATAGCTTTCGGCACCCCGTGAGTGCACGGTTTCTCAACGACAAAGAGTTCAACAAGCTTGTGGTGAACGACGCAGCAGACCTTTCTGCAGACGACAAGCAGGGCTACACCGATTTCAGCGCACTCTTGCGCACGCTTGGTTTGGCAAATGGGTCATTTGATGCATTTAGCGCACTCAATAATCTCAGCTCGGGAAATACTCTTGCCTACTATTCGCCATCAAACCGCGAAATGGTCATTCGCAGCGACGCCGCAGCACTGAAAGGCGGAAAACTCTCGGCCTCCCTGCGAGCAGTTGTAGTACACGAACTCACTCACGCCTTGCAAGACCAAGAATTTGGGCTAGCACGCATTAACCGTCGCCACACCACTTCCGAAGAGTCGGTTGCCATGACAGCCCTGATTGAAGGTCATGCCAATTCCGCTGAAAGCCAATACGTGGAAGAGAACTTTGGCGACAAAGAACTTGAGCAATACCAAAAAGAAACCACCTCTTCATCTGACCCAAAGGTGCAGTCGGTTCCAGAAGTTCTCAGCGCACAACAATCGGCATCGTATGTTTTTGGCCCAACGTTTATTGCTGCATTGCAGAAAAAAGGTCAGCAAGCTATTACCGATGCATTTGTGCAGAAACCACCGCATTCGCTTGCGCAAATCATCTTGCCGTCAAAGTATTTTGCAGGTGAAAAACCTACCGAAATTGAGTCACCTGAAGTTCCGAGCAAAAATGAATACGCAATGAGCGACCAATTGAATCAACTCGATATCTATTTTCTTTTCGCAAGAGCACTTGGTGCTCCCAAGGCTCTCCAATTGAGCGACATGTGGGGCAATGGCATCTACACCGGATACCGCGCAAAAGACAAGAACGGGAAAGGAAAATTTTGTGTTGCCATGAATGTTGCTGGCTCAACCAGTACAGGAACACAAAAGATCTCTGCGGCATTTTCGACTTGGGCAAAGACCTCAACCCTCGCTAATGCGCAGGTGAAAGAAACTGAAGACCACGTTGCCGTTTCTGTATGCGACCCGGGAACAAAAGTGAAACATTCGCTTCCCACCACAGACGACACTTCACAAATCTTTTGGCGTGCAAGCGATATGGCCTTCATTATGCGCTCGGAAGAAAACACCGACGCCGAATGCGTAGCTACTGCGCTCTATACCGAATTCACCATTGATGAAATAACAAACAGCGACAAAATGGTGACGCGTTACAGCGAGCTTCTCGACGAGTGTTCGCTGAAGTAATTATTTACTTAGCGCAGATTTACGTAACGACACCGAAGCAACAAGCCCTGAAGGAATGTTTTGCGAGAGCTCAACTGTGCCGCCACTTGCTGCCGCTAGTTGCGCAACAATAGACAGGCCAAGACCACTACCACCTGGGCGGTTCTGGCTTTCTGACCCCCGCCAGAAACGGTCGAATGCATTTTGGCGCGCCTCAACGGGCATACCAGGACCTTCATCGACAACTGAAAGTTTCACATCACGCTCAGAGACTTCAATGTGCAGCGAGATCGAAGAGTGTTCTGGTGCATAGTCGAGCGCATTGTCAATGTAGTTATCGAGTATTTGCTCCAAAGTACCTTCAACAGCTTTCACGAGAACATTTCCTGGAGCGCCGAAATTCAATGTCACATTTCGTTCTTCTGCGAGGCTGTTCCACATTTCCAAACGCCCTTGTACAACTGTTTCCACATTGACATCGCCAAGGACATTCTTCTTTTCTGTTCGCGCCAAAGCAAGAAGTTGCTCCACTAAGCGTTGTAGACGCTCTATCTCTCCTGAAGCCGCTTCAAGGTCTTCGTTCAGTTCTTCAATACCCACTTCGGGCTTCAGAGCACTCATTTGCGCCTGCTCAATGCGTAGCCGCAATGCCGTGAGGGGTGTGCGTAGTTGATGCGACGCGTCGGCCGCAAAGCCACGTTGCTCGGCGAGCATCTTTTCTACTCGTGCTGCCATTTCATTAAATGACACTGCGAGTTCTCGAATTTCAGGAGGACCTTCAACTTCTGCCCGCGCCGACAAGTCGCCATCGGCAATATTGTCTGCGCGTTCTTTGAGTCGACGCAATGGGCGAACAGCGCTTGTGGCAAGAATGAGAGCCGCCACGAATGCCATGAGTAACGAGATGACAGCCACCAACAAGATGCCCCTGAGTCGCGAGGCCACGCGTGCATCGACAACAGATTTCGGATACGTGAGACGTACTGCTCCAATAACTGAGTCGGAAGTAAGCACCGGTACCGCCGCATACACCAAGTCGCCGTTCAGGGTTTCCGAACGACGAACACCAACTGTGGAGTTACCCAATAATGCGGAAGCAATTTCTGGCCGATTGAGAAATGACATACCAACAAGAATGGTTGAATTAGAGGCAATCTGTACTGCACCTTCCCCGCTCACAATAAGCACTTCAGCTGTACTGTTTGTCATGTAGTCAGTTACCAGCGTTGACAAACTCACGCCAGATGCCGTGGCATCGGTGCTTGGTGATTCCCCAGCAAGCAGCTGTTGTGACTTAGCCGCCAGAGTAAAAGCGTCACGCTCTAGTGCAGTAATGACACGGTCTTGCTCTACGCGCTTCAAGTGGCTGCGCAACGGAATGTCGTGAACTACAAGAATAATTGCGACAAGACCTACTACTGCAAGAACTAAACGACGCCTCACTATGCAGGGTCTTTCAGCCGAAAGCCCACACCACGCACTGCTTCAATCCATTCCTGGTTGCCAAGTTTCTTACGCAGCGCAGCAACGTGTGCATCGAGCGTTTTCGTGGGGCCATACCATTCGGTATCCCATACATGTTCCAAAATATCGTTACGGCGATGAACAACATCGGGGCTAGCTGCCAAGTAGGCAAGTAAATCGAACTCTTTCGGAGTAAGAGCCAACTCTTTGCCACCAATGAGAGCGCGACGGGTTTTTTCATCGATACTGAGAGCGCCAACAACAATTGTTGTGTCGTGACTTCCCTGATCAATTCCGCCACGACGTAAAACTGCGCGAATGCGAGCTACTAGTTCACGCATGCCGAATGGCTTTACAACGTAGTCATCGGCTCCGAGTTCTAAGCCAACTACACGATCAAATTCATCACTGCGCGCAGTGAGAATGATGATGGGCACTTGCGACTTCAAGCGAATGGCTTTACACACGTCGAAGCCGTCCATGTCGGGCAAACCCAGATCGAGTAGAACAAAGTCATAGCCATGCGCAGCTATTGCATCTTTCCCATTGCCTACGTGCTCCACCCCAAAACCCGCATCGCCTAAACCACGGCTCACGACAGATGCAATTGAGGGATCATCTTCAACAAGAAGGACTTTCACGATGCCATTGTCGCCTACCTGAGGCGAAATCCTCGGCTTTTCTTCGACACCACCAAAATCTTGGACGTTTCTTGGATATTCCCTCGCCGTCCATGAGAAATCACTTCCCTATGGTGAGTTACATGAAATCAGGAATTGCCACATCACTATCCATCGCTGGTGTACTCCTTGCCGGCGGCTCCGCCCTCGCGCTGAACTCTTCAGTGCTACAAGACTCTTCCACCGTTCGTGGAACCCCTGCACTTGCTGCAACGGTTTCCGCCACCGGCGCCGACACCGCAAATGGTGGCATCACCGCACTTGGCAATGTCGACGCAGCAGCTTTACAAACTCCTCCGGTTGTCGCCAAAGCCGTAGCCGATGTCATTGCCGACCCAACGACAACCACCGTTGCAGACGCACCAAGCACCCCAGTTGCACCCACCACATCGGTAGCTGCTCCAACACCAAGCGTTCCTCCTTCTACGGTGGCTGGCCCCCCAGCTCCTGTAGAGAAGGCTTTCCAAGTTGAAGACATCGCTGCCATCACCTTGACCCTCAAAGGGCGAACCCTCACCGTGAAGAGTGTTGTAGTTACACCTGGTTCTCTCTACAAAGTAACCAACACCTATAGCCACGATGGTGACGATGTGCGCATCACCTTGGCATCACCAACACGCACAATCGAATTCTCTGCTCGTGTCATTAATGGCCAAGTAGTTGCAGCTATCAGCAACCCAACTAGTGGAAACCTTCCACCTCGCCCACCACACGATGATGACGACGATGATGACGATGAAGATGAGCGCGACGAACGACCAGCACCAGAACGACGCACTGAAGATCGCAACCATGAAGAAAGGGAAAACGACGATGACTAATCGCCCACTCATTAAGCGCAAGCGCCACGTAGCCCAATCAGCTCGTATCTTGTCGACCGGCATTACCGCCACAGCAATACTTGCCATGACAGCCGCTTACGCAGCTGCAGAACAAGTTCCTGCACCAAGCGTTAGTGCACCAATAGCAACTGAGCAAAACGTTTCTCAAATGCAAACTGTTGCACTGGTGACCCCAACCCAAGAGTTAACACCTTTGGGTGGCACAACTGCTCCGGCGGTTGCTGCCCATACTGCGCAAGCAGTAGCTGCAGCGGTTAAGCAGGCGAGCAACACCAGCACTCCAGCTGCGGCAGCTACACCAGTTGTCACTCCAGCAACTGCTGTAGTCGCAGTCGACGTCGTAGCTCCTGTAGCAACTGCAGCACCAGTTGCGGTTGCAACTATTGCTCCAGCACCAGCACCTACTCCAGTGCAGTTGCAAGCACCACAAACCACGGCCGTCAGCAACAGCGGTGGATCAAAGTAACACTTCACACTTCACACGCACGGCAGTGTTTCCCGCCATGGGAAATACTGCTCGCGTCATTGTTGTGGCAGAACGCGAAGAAGAACTCGATCATCTCATTGGGGTCGCACAAGCTCGCCTCGCTCAACTAGAAGCGCGCTGGAGTCGGTTCATCTCCACGAGTGAAGTGTCACAACTCAATACAGCGCTTCATTCCACTTGGACCTCGGTTTCAGATGACACTGCACTGCTTCTTCACTATCTTGTTAAAGCATTCAGCGCAACCAACGGAGCATTTAACCCATTTCTCTTACCAGCTCTTATTAATGCGGGTTATTCTCACTCGCTCACCAACAACGCAACGGTGTCACTTCCTCATTCTGCGAGTTGGCACGCGACTGCAGCAGATCTCGAAATACAGCACACTTCAACGGGCTGGCAAGCGCGCTTGTTGAACGGTGCAACCGTTGACCCCGGCGGAATTGGCAAAGGGCTCGCCGCCGACCTCATCGCCGAACAACTGATTGCCCTCAAGGCTCTCGGCGCATCGGTGAGCGTTGGTGGAGACCTGAGGTGCATAGGTACTCCAGGCGATGCCGAAGTATGGCCAGTTGATATTGAAGACGCCGAACGCCCTCAAGAGGTTGCGGCATCAATCGCCATTCCCTCTGGTGGTGTTGCCACTTCATCAACACATGCCAAACGCTGGCATGTTGGCTCAGATGTGCGCCACCATGTCATCGACCCAATATCTGGGAAACCCATCGCTCAAAGCACACCAGATGCGTTGCACACCACAACCGTCATTGCTTCAACTGCTGCATGGGCAGAAGTCTTTGCCACAGCACTACTAGTGAGTGGCGAAAAAGAAGGTACAAAACTCATCGATGCATTTCACCTCGCCTCACGTACTGTTCGCACCGATAGCTCTAGTGTAGAAAGCGCGAGCTGGGCGCAATACGCCCGTACCACCCTCGTTTAGAGAAAAAGTAAATATATGAATTCACATTTTTGGTGGTACCTCTCACGCTCCGCGGGAACCGTTGCTTGGCTGCTCGTTTTGGCATCGTGTGCTTGGGGCATTTTGCTTGTCACGCGCATGTTTCGCGGCTACGACCGCCCCGCATGGCTGCTCGACTTACACAAATGGTTCGGAACGCTACTTTTAGCAGCCACCGTTGTGCATCTCGTTGCACTTGTCGGAGATACTTATTCACAGTTCGGGCCAAAAGAAATTTTGATTCCGTTTGCATCATCATGGCACCCACGCGGTGTTGCCTTAGGCGTCCTTGCGATGTACATGCTTGCTGCAATTCAAATCACTTCCTGGGCAATGAAAAAACTGCCGAAGAAACTATGGCGTGCGGTTCACCTTTCCAGCTACCTCGCTTTCATTATGGTCACCTGGCATGCCATCACTACAGGCACCGATATGACCTCGCGCCTCTATGGCGCACTCACCATCATGATGGTCACTCTTGCTGCAGCCCTGGGCGCAGCCCGACTTGTTACTTTGCGCACACCCACAAAGTCTCCCCGCCTCACACAGATTCCCACCCCTGACACCACGAAGGAGTAAGCCGTTGCTACAGCCTTTGTTTATGATGCAGGACACAGCGGTGCAAAAGCCGTTTGGACCGGCGTCGACGGTCGCGTTACCAAGTAAAAATTAATGAAAGCAGTTACCCATGGCATTTGGCCAACCCTCAGGACCACCGGCTCCCATGCAAATGATCAAAGAGTTGTTAAGCCTTCTTCAAGCAGCAGGTCATAGCGATTTTCGCGATGCGCGCGGACCAATGGGTTTCAACCAACGTCAAGCAGGCGGAAAATTCACACGAGATGAAGCAGAGGCTTTCATCACCCAACTCAACGATGCTGCAGAGTTCCCCAATAGCGAACCCGCCGAAACACAACACTCTTCATTTCAAAAGAAGTCGGCAAGCTTGCCGGCAAAAAGTACTCCCGAACAGCGCATGCTTAAAAAGTTAAGCGACGACGACCTTGCAGCGGAACTACAAAACCGCGGCTGGGTTGTAATGAAGCCTTAGCTATCGCGGGCGTTGCGGGTCATCTGCTGGAAGCAGTTGAAATACTTCTTTGAATGGCAACTGGTCGCGCGTAGCCACTACGTAAACAACAGTGCTCTCAGACTCGCCTTCAATGTGCAGAGCACCTGCGGGGATAATGAGTTTGTCTCCGGCCGAGAGCGACAGCCACTGCCCTGTTTCTCCGTCGAGAATGGTGGAGTTACCGCTAATGACGTATCCGTGTACATCACATGCGTGCCAATGTACATCTGGCGGCGCTGATGGTTCTGAAACGAAAGTCGTTGGCCAAAATTCATCGCGAGCAATATCTTCCAGCGCACCGCGCAAGCCGTTGAAATAGTTCTTCTTTACCGATACACCCATACCCGTAATGTAGACGCTCTGGAGACTGCCTCAAACAGATCGGGTCAAGCAGGCGTCAAATTCATAGCGCATTAATAACCGTGACGACTCCCGTGCTCCCATTGACTTCAAGCAGCATTCCCGTTTTGATCCGCTTCGATGCATCCTTCACGCCAGTCACACAGGGCACTCCAAGTTCCCTGCTCACGATCATGGCATGACTCATTGGGGCCCCAATTTCCACGACAACACCTCCCGCCGACACAAACAAAGGAGTCCATGCCGGGTCAGTTATGGCAGCCACCAAAATATCGCCTGGTTCTAGACCACATGGGTCGTAGGGGTCGGTTATTACACATGCTCGGCCAACAACAATTCCGGGGCCGCCTGGCACACCAACGATGCTTTCGCCCGTGTCCAATGGTTCAGCAATACTTGTACGCATCGGCCACAACTCTGGAACTGGTTTTTCACGATATAGAACAAATGGCTCTTGTCGTAAGCCCAGTTCTAAAAAATATTCGTAGCGTGAACGAATAATTTCGCCAAAGGATTCCGGATCCGCGATGAAATCTTCTAACTCTGTGTCAATAAGCATGCACACTCGCTCCGGCGCGTCTACTACTCCACGCTTAACCATCCTCTGCCCAAGTTCGTGCATCACAACACGAACCTCGTGCACTGTCATCATTTCAGTCAATTTGGTACGTTCCCGTCCTACAACGTAAAGATCAGCTAGCCGCAAGGCCAACTCAAGTTTGCCCAAGGCCTCACTATCTCCTGCAAGATGATTTTGCATTTCAATAACTGCTTGTGCACTATCTCGCACAACTCGGGCTTGGCGGTTTGCCGGAGAGAGTTCGTCCCCGACAAGTCGAAGTCGATCGATCAATGAGATCACGAGATCTGGATGCGTCTCCCACGAACGGCTCGCTATATCCCACTCGCCAGGTCCACGCGCACCATGCTCTCGACATAGCTCAACGAATGATTTTAAAAATACTTTTCCTTCTTCACTCTGCGACAAACGCTCCAACAGCCCTATTACCCCAACGTTGAATTCGGTCGTTAGCAAATTTGAACTACGAACTGAGCGGCTTAGGTTCCATATTGATAAAGATGGCAATACCGAATCAACATTCCCGATTCCAGAAAGTAACCGCCCAGGCATTGAGGGATCTAGCCCCTTACATAACTCCGGCAAGATACCTAATGCGAATGAAGACGATGTACCAAAAATCATGTACGGCTCAAAAAACTCTTCGATTAATGAGCTCACCATCTGGGCATGCACGATCAACTCATGGTCTGATGCCGAAGCAAGATTCGGTCTCCGGGTGCGAAGCGCAATGGCTTTCGCCCGATCTTCATCAAGTTCCGCGGGAAGTGATGTTGCCATCATCAATGAGTCAGTCATCTTTTGAATACGCGTAGCCAAGTCTGGGCGATCGTCATCCTCATGTGGTTCGTACGCGGGGATATCTGGGTGCGCACCAAAAAAGGCATCGTCCATGAGTTGGGCTGACATTCCAGGACTACGTTCACCTTGAATGCGAATCATTGACCAGTTGATATATAGATAGCCGCCAAAGTATGCAAATTGGGTGTTGTTCCCTTGCAGTTCATCGGGATCAAAACACCCCCAGCGCACATGTCCTCGTGCGTAGCCCAAAACTGTGCCTTTTTCCCACACCAGCTTCCAACTCAACGGACTCATCGGTGTTGGGGCAATCTCGCCTACATTTGCACGTGCATAGAACGGAAAACGTTCGCTTGGCACTGAGTCTGCTATCCATCTATTACTAGCCATCTGCACTCCTACATCAAATTTGTCATCCGTCTTGACGAATAAAGGATTTACATTTACGCCAGGAGGCTGCCGCCATGAATATCAAGCAGTGCGCCGTTGATGCCGCTACCCATTTCGCTTGCAATAAAGACAGCGAGTGCCGCAACTTCAGTAACGGTGTTCAAACGCTTGATTGATGGTTGTTGAGCATATGTATTGAGGAACTCTTCATAACTCATTCCCTGTGCTGCAGCTGCTTCAGGACCCGCTGACTTCATAATGTCTGTTTCCATTGCACCTGGGCACAATGCATTACAAGTAATCCCAATAGGACCGTACTCAAAAGCAACTGCGCGAGTGAACCCGTTGATTGCATGTTTGTTGGTGATGTAGTGAGAAACGGCACTCATATTTGCCTGTCTCCCTTCAACTGATGAAACGTTAATGATGCGCCCAGAGCGATTCTTTTCCATTGTTTG
Organism: Bifidobacterium breve; assembly: GCA_945886445.1. GTDB lineage: Bacteria > Actinomycetota > Acidimicrobiia > Acidimicrobiales > Ilumatobacteraceae > F1-20-MAGs119. Next base: position 12,539 of record CAMCZG010000041.1, read on the forward strand.
CAACGCCCGACGAGTTCCCCAAAATGTCGCATTGAGATTCCAATTCAGACATTCTGTCCATGCCGCATCACTCAGTTGGGCGACTGGCGCAAATCCGCTTGATCCACCGGCATTATTAACCATAATGTCAATGGTCCCAAATGTTTCCACAGCTGTGTCAACAAGTCTGTTTACATCTTCTTGATCTTGCACATTCCCCTGCACAAAAATTGCTCGATTGCCTACGCCTAACTCAGCAATAGCTTCTTGCCCTTTTTCATTAGAGCGACCGTTCAAGACGACCTTTCCTCCTTCGGCAAGAATCGCTTCAGCGATTGCTCTTCCTACGCCGCGAGTACCTCCGGTAATGGCTGCCACTTTTCCTTCAAGCTTCATATTCCCCCTCAACAATTTTTGCGATACGAAATCGTCTATTTTCGAATAGAGACGAGTGCTATGTGGTCAACATATCATTTGTCTGACATACAAAAAACACACGTATTTTTCTATTTTATAATTCTCATTTGCCCATTGACTTTCCGCTTATATTTCATTACCTTGCGAATTGTCTGACATATTACTGTTTGCACTTAATGGTGGTTTAGCATGGGTAAGACTGAGGATTTTGAAGCTATTCGTCGATTGACCTACGAATATGCATTCGCGGTGGACACAAGGAATCTGGACTCACTGGTTGAACTATTCGTTCCCAATGCAGTCTTTGATCCTGGCCCAGGCGGCGTTCCGATCATGAACAACCGAGATGAAATTCGAGAGTTCTTCCGAGAGACGTTTGCCGGAACCACACACCTATTCCATTTAACGTCAAACCACATTATTGACGTGGATGGCGATACAGCGACGGCAACTGTCTATTACATGGCCGCTGGAGTAACGACTGATGGGTCAAGCTTCGGGGCCAACGGGTACTACGGCGATACCTATAGCCGCACCAGTAACGGATGGAAGTTCCTGCGACGCCAGGCGGCCGCACTTCTTGACCCGGATTACAGCAATTGGGACCAAGCCAAAGGTTAAGGCTCCAATCGAATTGCACATTTCGCACTCATAACTAACAAGGGGGAATAATGAAATATTCACACAAAAAATGGCTGCCGATAGTGGCAGTTATTGGTCTGGGTTTTGGAACGTGGGGCTGCGGAAGCAGCGACACAGCAGAACAGCCAGACGCTACCGAGGAGATGTCAACAGATACCGCTGCAAATACTGCTCCCGATACTGCTGCTCCGGCTGATGGAGTTTCCATATCGAAAGCAAGCATTGAAAAACTCAGTTCATTGCCGACAACGATTGGCATCACCGAACCGATCAAAGGCGACATACCTTCAGGTAAGAAGCTCGTATATATACCTATCAACGTTCCCTCAGCTACCGAATTAATCCAATTCCTTAAAGAGGGAGCGACAGAACTCGGATGGACAGCCGAGATGGTCTCTGGTGGACTCACACCAGAGGATATGAAAGCCGCATTCGCCCAGGTACTCAAAGCGAAACCAGATGCCGTATTTACGGCTGGTATTCCTTCAGTCGTTATCACCGAGGAACTCGATGGCTTCAAGGCCGCTGGCATCCCTGTGGTTTTCTTAGGAACCGGACCTGTAGATATCGAAAAAACTAACCCTGCGGTCTTGGCAAACATCTATGCACACTCGCCACAAAATGTTTCGGGTACGTACATGGCAGACTGGGTCATCGCCGATAGTGAAGGTGCCGCAAACATCGTTTATTACGACTTCACAGCCGTAGAGACAGTGGCTGCTGTTGGCGTCGGATTTGCCTCAAAGGTCTCCGAGAATTGTCCAAAATGCACAATTAAGAATATTGATGTCGCCGGTGGCGATATTGGTACAGCGCTTCCTGGTCAAATCGTTAGCTACCTACGCGCTAACCCCGATACAAAATATGTCGCATTATCAATCAGCGACATGGCTATTGGCGTACCGGGAGCTTTAGCTGACGCCGGAATTACGCCTGAACAAGTTCGCATCGTAGAAGCGAACCCTGGTCCAGGAAATCGCGTAAATATTGCAGCAGGAAATTATGAAGTTGCAGCAGTATCTTTCCCTAAGCAAGAGAACATGTGGAGAGTCCTCGACATCTTGGCACGACACTTTGCTGGTGAGGATATTGCTCCAAGCACAACTGCTCCTTATCCATACTTCATGTTCACACAAGACAACGTGACCAACTGGGGCGGAGAGCCCAAAGCAGAATGGTCAATTGTTGCTGACTACAAAACTCAGTACCGTGCCCTATGGGGTAAAGGCTGAGCATTTCAAACATGCAGCAGTGGAATCCAACTTTGGATTCCACTGCAGCAGTTGAAGTTCAATACTTAAGTAAGACCTTCCCTGGGACCCGCGCACTAGATGATCTCTCGCTCTCAGTTGAACGAGGAGAAATCCATGCGATAGTGGGACAAAATGGTTCGGGGAAATCGACACTTATTAAAATTTTGGCCGGATACCACGCGCCTGATCCAACAGCAAAAGTTTGGGTAGGTGGAACTGAAATCGTTAATGATCGTGCTGCTAAAGCTCACGAACTCGGCCTCCGATTTGTTCACCAAGGTCTAGGCCTAATCGATGAACTTGATGTCATTGATAATTTTGGGCTGATTAGCGGTTTCAAACGAAAGAAAACCGGGCGTCTCGACTGGAAGAGACAAGCCGCTCATGTTTCTTCGCAACTCTCTCGATTTGGAATCCAAGTTGATGTTATGAAACCGATCAAAGAACTAAATGCTGTCCAGCGCACAGCGGTCGCAATCACCCGCGCTCTTGAGGGTCTCGGACCAGGGAGTGGAGCTCTCGTTCTTGATGAACCAACAGTTGCACTGACAAAGCTTGAAGTCGAACAACTTTTCACCATCATTCATGAAGTACAACGCAGTGGCGTAAGTGTGCTCTACGTTTCTCATTACCTTGACGAGATCTTTGATATTGCTGATCGAGTGACCGTTCTCAAGGGCGGGAAGTTAGTGGTTACAAGCAAGATTGAATCGATAACACACAAGGATCTCGTTCATCTAATGGTGGGACGAAATGTGAATCCGATAATCAAGGCAAGCAAAAAAGCTAATGGCGCCCCCCTCCTTTCCGTAAAAAACTTGATCGGTGCTGAGTTAAAGGGAATTGATTTCACGGTTCATTCAGGAGAGGTGGTTGGCATAGCGGGCCTTCAAGGCAGCGGCATAGCGGAGTGTCCGTATCTACTGATAGGTGCATCTACCAGCAAAGAGTTATCACTCACATTAGATGGTCGAGTCATGCAAAAAATCAGTCCGCCATTAATGGCGAGGAACGGAATCCACCTTGTTCCTGGCGACAGGAAAAGTCAGGGTGCTATCAGTGAATTCAATGTACGCGAGAATATGACACTGGGTGACCTTGCCCCATTTCGTCGCCATGGTCGCCTCTCTACCAAGACGGAAAAAGAGCTTGTTGAGCACTGGATCGGCGAATTAGATCTTGTGCCTCCTGACCCAGAACACGACTACTTAACTTTAAGTGGGGGCAACCAACAAAAAGTAATTGTTGCAAAGTGGCTCGCCGTCAATCCCAAAGTACTGATCTTGGATGAGCCCACTAACGGCGTTGACATTGGCGCAAGAGAAAAGATTTACAGTGTTATCCGCGACCAGGCTTCACACGGATTGGCTTTTATTATTTGCTCTTCCGACGCCGGTGAACTTGCAGAACTTTGTGATCGCATTCTCGTCCTCAACGACGGAGAAATAATCTCTGAGCTAATCGGGGAACAAGTCAACGAAATCAACATCGTCGACCAACTGCATGCAGTGAACACACAAAAGACACATTGAGACTCCGAGAGAAACTGTAAATAACCAAATGAACAAGCAAAGGCTGTCGTTTAACAATATTGGGGCAGTCTATGTTTGGTTGCTCATCATCATTTTTTTTTGGTGGTTAGAGCCGGGCACCTTCGGCTCCTCAGATACGTTGCGTGTAATACTTAATGATGGCGCCATCACAGGTCTTGTAGCTCTGAGCTTGGTTGTGCCACTCGCTGCGGGAGTTTTTGACCTATCAATTGGGGGAACTATCGGAGTCACCTCAATGGTGACGGCAAAATTGCTCGCGGATACATCCATAAATCCAACTACTGCTATTTTTGTCGCGCTGTTCGTTGCACTAGCAATTGGTCTTGTAAATGCCATTGTCGTAGTTATATGTAAAATTGATCCTTTCATTGGCACGTTAGCTACAAGTTCACTTCTAGGAGCATTGGTTCTCATTGTCTCAGATAACAAATCAGTAGCTTCACCACGTTTGCTCGGTGGCTTTGCCCGAATATCACGCATAAAAATTTGGGGAATAACCGCACCGGTCCTATATCTTTTCGTTGTCGCTCTAATCCTGTGGTTTTTATTAGAGCACACCGCAACTGGTCGACGCATCTATGCAATCGGCTTTAATCGCGAGACCGCTCGTCTGAGTGGAGTCAATGTTGATCGCATCCGTTTCTACAGTCTCATCACATCAGCCTTTATCGCAGGGCTCGCAGGGGTGGTTTTAACGAGCCGCATATCTGTCGGCTCACCGACCATAGGACCACCGTTTCTTCTTCCGGCTTTTGCTGCTGTCTTTGTAGGAGCGACACAAATACGGGGTGGACGGTTCAATGTTTTGGGCACGCTTATAGCGGTGTACCTGATCGGCACAGGGAACACTGGCCTTTCGCTTTCTGGTCAACCCTTATGGGCTCCCCAAGTTTTCGTAGGACTAATTCTTATTTCAGCAATAGGCCTAACCGGGCTGAAAAGAAGAAATGTATGAACGAGCACGTAATCAACGCCAAACCAACTCCTGGTTTGTCTTTTGATACAGGTCGCACTGCAAGTGGAAGCCCACTGATTGACCCCCGCCTGTTTGATAGTGCTGAATTCAGAAAAGACCCATATCCCTACTATCGAATTCTTCGCGATCATTATCCGGTCTATTGGGACAAATTGCACAACCGCTATTTGATTACTCGATACAAAGACGTCACTGACGCCTACCTTGATGACGATGCTTACAACACCATCACCAAAGGCAGTTCAAACCTTGTTAATGGAAATACCTTTCTGGAATTAGGCGGACGAGAACACGCTCGGAGGCGTAAAATTTTTGGGAATCACCTCACGGGAAAACATCTTGAAGCACGATTACCAGCGATTCGCCGTCTCGCCCTCAGCATGCTCACTGCTGCGATGGGTCCTACCGCTGAAAAAATGTTGAACAAAGATGTTCACTATGGGAAAGTATTCAATCTTGGTGCTGATTTTGCTGATGAATTTCCTATCTGCGTCATTGGTGAAGTACTCGGCTTTCCAGATGATGCCAAAAAACATTTTTACTATTGGTATTACACAATTCAACAAGGACTCAAGGGAGGGGAAGAAGCAAAGAGGGCGATGGCGGCTCGCAAAGAACTTGAAGATTACGTTTGCACCTTGATTGTTCAGCGACGTGAAGCACCTACATTTTTATACGATGAAGATGATCAAATAGTAGGTAACGATGTTATTTCGCAACTAGTTCATGCGAAGATCAACGGCGTTCTGCTATCAACGCCAGAGATTATCTCGATGATTTCTGTTCTTGTCACCGGGGGTGGCGACACTACACGTGGTGCAATTTTGCATATGTGGCGCCTACTGCTTGAACATCCCGAACAATTTGCAGCTATTCAAGATGATCCAGAACTATTCAATTCGGCTTTTCATGAAACAATGCGACACAGCTCACCAGTTGGAGGTATGTCTCGATCCACAAATCACGAAATCACTTTGCACGGAACCACTATCCCAAAAGGCGCATGGGTGGAACTAGTTAATTTCTCCGCAAATCATGATGAGAGCATTTTTCCGGATCCCGACTCATTCAATATTTTTAGACCCGAGTTATATGTGGGAAGAGAAGTCCAGAGAGGTTTTCGCGTGAATGAAAAATACAGTCACGTCGGCTTTGGCGCAGGGAGCCATTTCTGTCCAGGAGCCTGGATTGCCCATCAAGAGACGGTGATTGCATCGCAAGTAATTTTGTCTCGGTTTAAAAATCCTCAGTTATTGCGCAACTCAATGACCCTCAATAGCGAAGGTGAGCTAGAGCCCATGTACGTAGATCGACTATCAGAAATGCGTGAGTTGTGGATTAGTTATGACTAATCTCCAAGTTGCGCGTTCCTATGAGGTCTTTCAGCGCCAGACAGAGCGAGACATTCCAACCGCTATTCCTGCGGATTTTGATACCTCAAAAGAATTTTTACAAGATCCATACCCAACTTTAGATCTGCTCCGATCGAACTATGGCTGTTTTTATAATCGGAAGACAAATTCTTGGTGGGTAACCCGCTACGACGACGTCACCTCAATCCTGGCAGATCGTTTGAGTTTTACTTCACCTCTGAAGTCAGTTATTTATCATGCACAGCCAGAAGTACTTGACATGACTTTAGCTTTCGCAGTCAACGATGTAGTCCAACAGAATGTTGAAGTGATCGCAGAGGATCTAGCAGAGGAAATTCTTACAGGACTAGATTCAAGCGAAGAAGAAATGATCAGCAGGTACGTCCATCCATATTCGAGCAGATTGTTAGCTCTAGTCATCGGAATTCCGCAACATGCTCTGAAACAGTTTGATCAAGATATTCGTGCGATGCATGACGGATCAGGTTGGCACCCTGGGCGATTAGAGGCAGGAAAGGCTGCGTTCGACAGAACCGTAGTGCTATTCACACAGTTCCTCCTTGAGCCGCAGAACCCTGATTCCCGGGGTCAGAAGAATGACTTACTTTCTAAGATACGCGAGCAGACGCCCACACATTTATTAGCCAACGCAGCAACATCACTCGCAATTATGCTCCTAGAGGTTGACATCATCAACATTGAAAGTGCACTCGCAAATACGTTATTTCTACTACTCACACATCCGAGCCAGCTT
>CAMCZG010000042.1 GCA_945886445.1 Bifidobacterium breve
TACTGCGCCACTTATGGTCGCTTGCTGTAGAAGAACAATGGTATTTACTGTGGCCAATTGCATTCATTGCATTGTTCAAATGGGGTAAAAATCGTGCCAAGGTTGCTCAGGCACTGCTTGTTATTGCGGCTTTCATCATGGTATTCACAGCTATTGCTTACTCTTCAAGCAACAGCGATCGCATTAACTTTCTCTATCTCTCCACCATTACGCGGTCAACCGGGTTGCTACTCGGTGCGGCTGGCGCTTGTTTGTGGAGGCCATGGCGTCTTGTAGGAATTGCACAACGAGGGCGTACTTCGGCGGCCGATATGCCAGAGCGCGTTCTCAACCTTGCGGCATTGGTCAGTGGTTCGCTCTTGGTACTTATGGCCTTAGGCCTTACCGTCTCTGGTGCTCCGTTATACAGAGGTGGTTTAGTTCTTGTATCGCTTTCTTCCTTGGTGCTTGTGGCGTGTGCAGTGCACCCCAACGCAGTAGGCGTGCAGAAGTTTCTGGGTTATGCGCCACTCGTTGAAATAGGCAAGCGTTCGTACGGTCTGTATCTCTGGCACTGGCCAATTTTCTTATTTACAAATGCGCGTGAATCAACAACAAAGTTTTTCATTGCAGTTCTTATTACCGCAGTTGTCACAGAGTTGTCGTACCGCTGTATTGAAATGCCCATCCGTAATGGATTCATTGGGCGTGCACGAGAAACATTACGAAATATCAATCACCCGTCGCGTCGCGACATGGTCATTATTGCAAGTAGTTATGCAACGGCGGCCGGAGTGCTCGTTGCTTCAGTGAGTATCGCCTTGGCTTTGACTACCCCTATTGATTTGTCGGTTGACAACGGCAACGACCTCGAATTTGGGGCAACCACCACTATCGCTGGGGTCACGCCAACCACCCTGAACGGAGTTGTTGCTCCTTCAACAACCCTGCCAACTCTTGCCAACCCCATTCGTTTAGTCATCGTGGGCGACTCGCAAGCTAAAGCACTTGCCAAGAATCTTCCTGTAGGCATTGAAAAAACTTTCACTACTACCGATGGCGGCGTGTCGGGTTGTGGTGTGTACGACACCGGCACAGGCATCAGCCCATCTATTGACTTCAAACAATCGTTTGAATTTTGCCGTGGCTGGGAAAAGAAATGGACCGCTTCGGTTCAAAAAGCCAAAGGGCAGTTAGCTCTGGTGTTGTTGGGTGCCTGGGAAGTTCTCGATGTGTTGGGTGGAGGAGTGAATTACTCACTGGGTTCTGCACAAGCCAACACCTTCTTTAAAACGCAAGTGAAGCGCGGCATTGATGCACTGGTTCTGGGGGGAGCAAAAGTTGCACTTCTCGAAGTGCCGTGTATGCGTCCGAAAGATGTGAAGGGGGCGGGTATTCCTCCGCTTCCCGAACGCGGCGACGACACGCGTACAGCTCAACTCAATCAGTTGCTTCAAGAAGTAGCTAATGAAAATGCAGCAACAACCACTTTCGTGAAAGGTCCACGTGAGTGGTGTACCAGCTCAATCATTGGTAATGATTTGGGCTACCGCTGGGATGGCGTGCACGTGTACAAGCCTGGCGCAAAATTAATTATGGACACCATTGCACCATCGTTACTTGCTATTCCGTTGCAGTAACTGCTCAGAGCAACTTAAATGCCGCAATGGCAACGCTCATGAGCAAAGTATTAATTCCCAACATCCCCATGAACACGCGATGTGTTTGGTGATTCAGTTCTTTGTGTAGATCAAGAAAACCTGCCTGCATTTCGCTGCGTACCGCCGCAAACTCGGTGTGCATCTCGCTGCGTACGGCGGCGAACTCGGTGTGCATTTCTCTGCGTAGTACATCAATTTCGTAACGGAGTTCGCTACGTACGGCCGCAAACTCGGTGTGCATTTCGCTCCGTACGGCCGCAAACTCGGTGTGCATCTCTTTCTGTAGAGTTGCGAATTCTCGATACATTTCTTTGCGGAGAACTCCGGTTTCGTCAACAAACTCTTTGCGCATTTCGTTACGCATCTCCAGCATCGAGTTGTTGAAACCCAATTGCATGAACTCGCCTAAAACCTCAAGGTCTTGTTTTGTAGCAAAATCATTCCAGCCGACGGGCGGTAGCAGTCGCATGAGAACAGCAGCAGAGTCGTCACTCATTATCTTCGCCACCTCCCCGTGTAGTTGCCTACGTTCAATATCGCTTACGTTCAAAGTAACCCCCTTGGCTCGTGTCGTCCATCGCTTTCTTTTTCTCGTGTGTGCGCTGGGGGACTGGAACTGGCAACAAAGTCAGCAGAAATTGCGGAAAATTAGGCATCTCGCCCTACTGGTGGGTAACTTATACGCATGGCTGATTTCTCCCTCCAACTCAACGACGACCAACTCCAAATTCAAGAGTGGGTACACACCTTCGCAAAAGACGTCATTCGTCCCGCCGCCCAAGAGTGGGATGAGCGCGAAGAGTTCCCATGGCCCATCGTGCAAGAAGCCGCAAAAATTGGCATGTACGGGTGGGAGTTCCTCATGAACAACATGGCCGACCCCACCGGTTTAACAATGCCTGTCACCATTGAAGAACTCTTTTGGGGCGATGCAGGAATTGGTATGGCAATCATGGGCTCAGGTCTTGCTGCTGCCGGAATTGCAGGCAACGGAACACCTGAACAACTCATTGAATGGGTTCCACAGTGTTACGGAACTGCCGACGATGTAAAACTCGGTGCGTTCTGCGTGAGCGAGCCCGATGCAGGCTCCGACGTATCAAGCTTGCGCACGCGTGCTGTTTACGACGAAGCAAAAGATGAATGGGTACTTAACGGGACAAAGGCATGGATCACCAACGGTGGCATTGCAAACGTTCACGTTGTTGTTGCAGCAGTTGACCCTGCACTCAAAGGCCGCGGTCAAGCATCTTTCGTTGTTCCACCGAATACCAAAGGTCTCAGCCAAGGTCAGAAGTATGCAAAGCACGGCATTAAAGCGTCGCACACTGCTGAGGTAGTGCTCGACGATGTACGCGTGCCAGGAAGTTGTTTGCTCGGCGGTAAAGAAAAACTCGATGCAAAACTTGCCCGTTACCGCGAAGGCGGCGCATCAAGTGGCAAGCAGCCTGCAATGGCAACTTTCGAAGCAACGCGCCCAGCTGTAGGTGCGCAAGCACTTGGTGTTGCACGTGCTGCATATGAAATTGCTCTCGATTACGCCAAAGAGCGAGTTGCTTTCGGCAAGCCCATCATCATGAACCAGGCCATTGCCTTCAAGCTCGCCAACATGGCAACGCAAATTGATGCTGCTCGTCTGCTCATTTGGCGCGCTGCATGGCTATCGAAAAACGGTGGCTTCAAAAATGCAGAAGGCTCAATGAGCAAGTACTTCGCATCAGAGATGTCGGTGAAAGTAACCGAAGAGGCCATTCAAATTCTTGGTGGATACGGCTACACCCGTGAGTACCACGTTGAGCGCATGCATCGCGACGCAAAGATTCACACCATCTTTGAAGGCACCTCAGAAATTCAGCAGCTGGTCATTGCTCGTGCAATTTCCGGCCTGCGCGTGGAATAATCTTGCTGTAACGCGGGCATTGCCCCACCGTTAAGCGGGTAGAATTGAGATGTGCACAAATCGCTTGCAATCGTTGACGAGATGTATCTCGAAGGACTTGCCATGAAGCGCGCCCAGATTCGCCGAGAACGCCCCGACATCAGTGATGAATCTGTCGAACAGTTGCTACAAGTCTGGATCACAAATCGTCCCATGGATGCACCTGGTCGAGTGCGGTTGACGTGACTCTCACTTCGACAGCATCGCAAGTGTTGTCTGCGCTTCGGCAAGAAAATGTCAAAGGTTGCATTGTCGGAGGCCTCGCTGTATCTGCTCGATGCGAGCCTCGTTTCACAAGAGATGTAGACATCGCCGTCGTTGTTGACACAGATGAACATGCTGAAGCTCTGATACATGCACTGGCCTCACATGGTTTACGAATGGTCGGACTTGTTGAACAAGAAGCCGTGGGGCGTTTAGCCATGGCTCGGCTCTCAACCGAGGACGGACTTAGTGTGGATCTCTTGATTGCTTCATCGGGCATAGAGACAGAAGTTGTCACGAATGCTGAAATACTCGAAGTAGTGCAAGGAGTCCTGTTACCTGTGGCCCGCACTGGTCATCTCATCGCACTGAAGTTATTATCTGTGGCGCCTGGACGGGAAACAGATGCTGGAGACTTGAGAAATCTTGCCGCGGTCGCCACGCAAGACGAGTGGAACCTGGCAAGCGAGGCAGTCGCGCAAATCCAAGAACGTGGTTTTGCAAGGGGACGTCAACTTGACGCTGAATTACTCACACTTCGCGATCCCACGCTCTGACGCAAAGATTCACACCATTTTCGAGGGCACCTCAGAGATTCAGCAACTGGTGATTGCTCGTGCAATCTCCGGCCTGCGAGTTGAGTAAATAGCACCTTAAATTGGGAATTTCAAATGACGCTCAGCAAATATCTGGGTGCAAAGTCCGTAACGTAAGAGGTCTTATGTCTATTCTCCCCAACGCCGCATTTTCCATCGCTCTCGATTGTCAACTCGACAACGTGCCCGGCACCCTTGGGCGGCTGTGCACTGCCATCGGTGAAGCAGGCGGGAACATCGGGTCCCTTGATGGTTTTGATGTTCGTGGTCCAGTTCTTCGCCGCAGTCTTGTCGTGCACTGTCGAAATGAAGAGCATCAAAAGGCAATCGTTGCTGCAGTGCAAAAACTTGATGGCGTGAAAGTTCTCGATTGGTGGGACCGAACATTCCGCATGCATGAGGCTGGAAAGATTGAGGTCATCAGCACGGCTCCAGTGAATGACCGTGATGATTTGTCAATGGCTTACACGCCGGGCGTTGCACGCATATGTACTGCAATTGAAAATGATCCGCTCCTTTCCCACAAGTACACCATCCGCAAAAATACTGTCGCCATTGTGAGCAATGGAACTGCAGTGCTTGGGCTTGGCGACATCGGTCCAGAGGGCGCAATGCCCGTCATGGAGGGCAAGGCGCTTCTGTTTAAAGAGTTTGGTGGAGTCAATGGTTTCCCCATTTGCATCAACGCTCGCACTGCCGACGAAGTTGTCGATTTTGTACAACGCATCGCCCCAACATTTGGTGGAATAAATTTGGAAGACATCAAAGCACCTGAGTGTTTTGAAATTGAAGAACGGCTTCGTGCAAGTCTTGACATCCCCGTGTTTCACGACGACCAACATGGCACAGCAGTGGTCACTTTGGCGGCGTTGTGGAACTCTTTGAAAATCACAGGCAAGAAAATGGAAGACCTCACAGTTGTCATTGCCGGCGTTGGCGCTGCAGGTGTTGCCATTGGCAAAATTCTTCTCAATGCCGGTATTGGTGATGTCATTGGTTGCGATCGTGTGGGTGCTATCTATACCGGTCGAGGCGAAATGAACTCTGCAAAAGAATGGTTTGCAGCGAACACAAATACTTCACGAAAAATGGGAACCATTAGCGACGTCATGAAAGGCGCAGACGTATTTGTTGGAGTAAGTGGGCCAGATCTCATTACTGCAGTCGATGTGCGTTCAATGGCAAAGAATCCCATTGTGTTCGCTATGGCAAACCCAAACCCAGAAATTCGTCCAGAGCAGGTCGATGGACTTGCTGCCGTTATGGCAACGGGGCGCAGTGACTATCCAAACCAAATTAATAACGTGCTTGCCTTCCCTGGCATCTTCCGTGGTGCACTCGACGCGAATGCAACAGACATCACTGAAAGCATGAAGCTGGCAGCCGCAATTGCAATTGCCGAGTCTGTTACCGATGCCCAACTCTCACCAGAGTTTGTAGTTCCATCTGTGTTTGACAGAACCATTGTTGAACGTGTTGCGCCAGCGGTTGCTGCAGCAGCTGTAAAAGACGGTGTCATCCGCAAGTCATAGAACATGTAGTACTGGCGCAATAAAGAGAAGTTGGGGGCTTTGAATCATGAAAATTGCACTAGTTGGTGGGGGAATCGGCGGGCTCACTGCGGCTCTTGCACTCTCTCAGAGTTCTCATGAAATAACCGTCTTTGAACGGTCCGCAGGAATCAGAGAAATTGGTGCAGGTGTTCAAATCAGCCCTAATGCTTCTCGTCTTTTGCACTCGTTAGGTCTTGGCGAGGCATATTCAGAAATTGCGGTTTATCCACAGCGAGTTGTATTGCGCCGTTGGGAAGATGACTCCATCCTTCGTTCAACAGATCTTGACGAAAGTTTTCTATCTCAACATCAAGTGCCATTAGCGAACGTTGCTCGCAATGAACTAGTTGAAATTCTTGGGAATGCAGTGGCGCAAACCAAAAATGTGACCTTGAAATTTTCCACTCATGTTGTTGGGGTTGAGCCAGGCGACTCATCATCGGTCGTCCGATTCTCCGATGGCACAGCTCAGTCCTTTGACATCGTCGTCGGTGCTGATGGAATTCATTCTGTTGTTCGCCCCTGCGTTGGCGGCCTAGACAAGCCACGCTTTAGTGGCTCTGCTGCATATCGCGCCTTGGTGCCACGCAAATTTGTGGAAGATCTACCCATGGATGTCACCAACCGTATGGGTCCCGACCGACATGTTGTGAGTTATTTCATTGGGCGTAATCGCAGTCATCTCAACCTCGTTTGTATATCGCCTGAAGATTCATGGGAAACCGAATCATGGACAGAGCAGGGAACAGTTGAAGATCTGTATGCGCGATTTGAAGGTTGGTCGCCTGAATTTCTCTCACTTCTTTCCCGAGTTGAAGAACCTGTTTTCCGCTGGGCCTTATATGACCGCGAACCACTCGACCAGTGGGGAATTGGAACAACCACATTGCTCGGCGATGCGTGCCACCCCATGCTCCCGTTTATGGCACAGGGTTCATGTCAAGCAATTGAAGATGCAGTGGTGCTGGCACGTTGTCTCAGAGATGCAGGCTCGAGCGATGCAGCGCTTGCACTTCGTCGATACGAAAATGCACGTCAGGGCCGCACAGCGCAAGTGCAAACATCGTCGTTGGCGAATCGTGATCTCTTCCACATGGTGGACGGTCAAGAACAAAAAGATCGAGATTTATTTTTTACTCTTGTGCCACCAGGAATGTCAATTCTTGATTGGGTATACGAATACGACGCGCTGACCGTTCCTGTTTGAGGTGCTTCTCAGGAGTCTTTCGCTCTAGTTAACGCTTTCCAGTGCGCTGATACAAGCGTGTTGCAATGGGCGCGAAAATAACAATTAAGAGAATTGCCCACCCGAGCGAGTACAACATTGCGTTCTGCAACGGCCATGCAGTGGGGTCAGGCGTTTCAGCGGGCAGGTTCCCAAAGCGAACACGAACAGCGTGGGTCAATGTTGACACGGGGTTCCACTCGGCGATGGTTTTGAGCACTCCCGGCAAACTGTCGGAAGGAACAAAAGTGTTGGCAATAAAAGTGAGCGGGAAGAGCACGACGAAGGTCGCGTTATTAACGACTTCCGGGGTCGGAACGAGTAGTCCGAGACATGCCATTACCCAAGAAAATGAATATGAGAAAAAGAGTAGTAACAAATAGGCAACCACTGCGTCGAGAACTGAACCTCGTATGCGCCAGCCCACGGCTAATCCTGCTAACGACATAATGATGATTGATAATGAGTTGTAGACCACATCACTAGCTGTGCGACCCGCAACAACGGCGGAACGCGACATTGGAAGTGACCTGAATCTATTGATCAGACCTTTTTGTACGTCTTCAGCCAAACCCGACGCAGTGAACGTGGAACCGAAAACCACCGTTTGAGCAAAGATGCCGGCGATGAGGAACTCACGATAATTTCCGCCAGGAATATCAATTGAGCCGCCGAACACGTAAGCAAAAAGCAGAACAAACATGAGTGGCTGAACGATGACGAAGACCATTACCTCGGGCACTCGCCCAATGCGAATCATGTTTCGTCGGGCAATGGTCGTGGCATCACGAATCATTTTGATCATGACTGCTCCTCCTGCGTCTTGTGCCCGGTGAGTTCCATGAAAACGTCGTCAAGTGTTGGTCGCCGTAGTGCGATGTCTGCGATCTCGACGTTCTGTGCCGAGAGTTCCGCCATCACCGAGCCAAGAGCCTCAACACCTTTAGTAACAGGAATTGAAATGAGCGCATCTTGTTCGTCAATGCGAACGGCTCCAATCGCGAAAGGTCGCAAGATTGCCTCAACGCGAGGAAGATCTCCAATCAGCGCGAGATGGATATCGAGATGCTCGCCCCCGGTGCGCCGCTTCAATTCTTGTGAGGTACCGCGCGCGATGGCGCGTCCATGATCAATCACCACAATTTCGTGCGCTAATTGATCGGCTTCCTCAAGGTATTGCGTTGTGAGAATCACCGTGGTGCCGGCTTCAACACGTTCACGTATTACATCCCAAAGTTCGCCGCGACTTCTCGGGTCAAGACCCGTAGTTGGCTCATCGAGAAAAAGTACGGGAGGGTCGGCCAATAATGCGCCGGCCAAGTCGATGCGTCGTCGCATGCCGCCAGAGAATGTCTTGAGCGGTCGATTGGCGGCCTCGCTTAATCGGAATCGTTCAATGAGTTCGTTTGCTTTCTTTCGCGCTGCCCGGCGACGCATGCCGTAGAGACATCCGATCATTTCAAGATTCTCTATTGCAGTGAGGTGTTCGTCAACAGCGGCGTATTGCCCAGACAAACCAATGAGTGACCTCACGCGTTGAGGCTCTTTAATAACATCAACACCAGCGACTCTGGCTGTTCCGGCATCGGGTGCGGTGAGCGTAGTGAGAATAGAGACTGCAGTAGTCTTGCCCGCGCCATTCGGACCGAGGAGACCGAGAACGGAACCAGTAGGAACAGAGAGATCGAGACCGTCGAGCGCTACAACGTCGCCGTAATGCTTAGTGAGCCCGCTGGCTTCAACGGCAAACTCTCCCGTGTAAGTGTTTCTCAATGCGTCGTTCACGGTGCAAGCATATTGTGACCGCACGCACAATCTCTGGAATGCGAATTGTGTCGTTACTTTTTAGACGCAAAACGACGCAACTGGGTTCCCAGGGCATCATCTATGTGACGAGACAAATCGGGTCCGAAGCCGCTTCGAATATCAAAACCTTCGACGTGCATATGTCGAGCACCGTGTCGACGAAGACCCGATTTCATTGACCGTACGAGAGAATCGGGGCCGCACATGACAATGTGTGCGTTTTGTAAGTTGCCCGCACCTATCGCGTTAATGACATGGTCTGGCTGTATTCGGTTCTTCTCGTCAGAGGCATGCACGTGCAAGATTATTCTGCCTTCGCGATCTGCAATTTCGAGCAGTTCAATTGCGGGAGCATTTTGACGTGATGGTACGCAATAGAAAAGATGCGGGGTCGGGCCGTCTTCAGTCGGACGAGAGATAGATGACCCAAGAAATGGAGTGATTCCCACACCACCTGCAATCCAAACAACCTGATCAACATGGTGATTCGGGATGGGAGCCAGATGGCCATAGGGGCCTTCCACAACTATGCGGTCGTTGATTGCAAGCGAAGTCATGAGGCGATGAGTCCAGTCACCTAAATCGCGAATGACAAATCGAAGACATTGTTCATCGGGCGATGATGCAATGGTGAACGGGTGCGGCTCTCGCAAGCTAGGAACTTTCACCTTAAGAAACGCGAACTGACCCGATTGATATTTCATCGGGTTACCAACTGGCTCAAGCTCAATCGTGACGACGTTTCCAACGATTTCAATGTGCGAGACGCGATGAAGCCTTCCTCTGCGGAAAATGTCGCGCCACACCACTCGATACAGCCATGCCACGAGACCGAGCAACATGAAGCCCGTAAACCATGAACCCCAAAATGAAGCATTTGCGTACGGCTTCGTTGATGTATAGAAGTGCCAGCACGCAAATGCATATGGAAGAACAAGAAGCTTGTGGGCCAGGCGCCACCAACGGGTAGGAATCCAGCGCAGAAGGCTGATACCTACAAGAATATAGAGCAGGGTTGATCCAGTTTCTGCCAGGTCTTCTGCTGTATCGGCTACATCTCGAGATGCGCCACGAATTCCTTTTACGTCGTCAACCATTTCCAAGTGGAACCACATTGCTCCAACCGACAATGCGCCCAGCCAGCGGTGCCACACGTACATGCGATCAACGCCGCCAAAAATTTGTTCAAGTGGTAGCACGCGCGTGGAAAGTAAGTTGCTCCATGTCATCATCATGATGGAAACAGAACCGATGAACAGAGCAAAGGCAGCGTTTCCATCGCCAATCGTGTTGCTGAATGCAAACCATCCAACAAAGATTGTGAATACCGCCATGACTGGACCGATTAATTTGTAGCTCACCTGAGGAAGCTGTGGTGATTGCGGTTTTGCGAGGCGCCAATCTGCCGGAGTGCCAAGAATTGTTTTGACGACTGTGATCACTTTTTCAAAAATTCTGATCATCACTTCACCCTACTTGCATTCATTGATTCGGGAACGAAGAAGTTGCCAGACGTGCAATGCGTTGTATGAGCGCGTTGTGCGTCGGCGATGCCTTCTGACGCCAGCATCGCAGGCAAAAGCGACGGTGAACAATATGCTGTGTCAAGTATGAATATTCATCCGAACCCACAGGTCCAGGCCCGCCGTTGGCTCGTTTTGCCGGTGCTCTGCATCAGCCTTTTTATGGTGGTGGTTGACAACCTCATCATCAACGTTGCATTGCCCACACTGTCAACTGAACTCGGGGCTTCAACAAGTGGGTTGCAGTGGATTGTCGATTCGTACGCATTGGTCTTTGCGTGTTTGCTCCTCGCCTTCGGTGCTCTGGGTGACAAGCTCGGGCGTAAAGGCCTCATTCAATTCGGCATGGTGGCATTTGTGGCTTGCTCAGTGTGGGCATCGTTTGCACAATCCACTTCGTCGCTCATCATTGCGCGCGGGGCAATGGGCATTGGCGCTGCTGCGATCTTTCCTGCAACGCTCGCCATCATCATCGATATCTTCCGTGATCCGGTGGAACGTGCGAAGGCAATTGGTGTGTGGTCGGCAGTATCGGGAATGGCTGTTGCGTTCGGGCCAATCTCGGGAGGATTACTCCTGGAACACTTCTACTGGGGCTCTGTATTTCTCATCAACTTGCCAGTTGGTGTTATCGCACTAATACTGGGTGCAATTCTCATCCCTTCGTCAAAAGATCCCAATCCACGTGGGCTTGATGTGCCCGGATTCATTTTGTCAATTGCCATGGTGGGCTTACTGGTATACACCGTCATTGAAGGCCCACATCGTGGCTGGCTCAGTGCAACGACACTCGTTTCATTTGTACTAACTGCCGTGTTGTTTGCAATCTTCATTCGATACGAATTGGCTGCAAAAGAACCATTGCTTGATGTGCGTGTATTTCGCAATGCGCGAGTTTCTGCTGCAACAGGGTCCATCGGTATTGCATTTTTCGTGCTGTTTGGATTCATCTTTCTCGTCACGCAGTATTTTCAATTCGTACGGGGCTACAGCACATTGTCGTCTGGCGTGCACACCTTGCCGTTCGCGTTTGGTGCAGGTATCACCGCGCCGATTGCAGCGCGGTTGGCACTGAAATTTGGTACGAAAAGAGTGGTGTCAATGGGTCTCACTAATATGGGTATTGGGCTGACAATCATGGGTTTTTGTGGAGCACAAGCTGCGTACTGGGGCCCAGTGGTTATCGGTATGTTGTTCCTTGCCAGTGGTCTAGGTCTCGTTACCTCGCCATCAACCGATGCGGTGATGGGTGAATTGCCTGCGGAACGAGCCGGTGTTGGCTCGGCGATCAACGATGTCAGCAGGGAAGTGGGCGGCACATTAGGTGTTGCCATTAGCGGTTCAGTTTTCGCCTCCCTGTACGGACCAAAACTCGGTGAACTGACTAGTGGCTTTAAAATGCCAGAAGAAGTTGTGGCAATTGCGAAAGAGTCTGCAGGAGCCGGTTTTGCAGTTGCATCCAAAGCACCTACAGCTGAAGCCAGCGAGGCAATTCGTGGCGCTGTGAGCGAAGCATTTATGCACGGATTCCACTCAGCAACTTTTACTGGAGCAGCAGTTGCCTTCGTGGGCGCTATATGCGCACTGAAGTTCTTGCCATCACGTCGTCAACGCGTTGAAGCAGTTATCAATTGATGCTTAGTTGAGTATCTGTTCGATGTGTTGGTCGGGTCGCACAACTATTGCCTGGTGTGGCAATAGTTGAAGAATAGAAATCCACCAGTTGTCGGTGTCTGTCACTTCGGTTCCCATGCGAACATCACAATGTTCTCCCGAATATTCTGCACCACCTATCACAACGTGCGAATGAAGCGGAACAAGATCGAGAGACGAAATGGTTTCGCCGTTGCGCATAAGCCAGCCATGAGGCAATCGATTGCCGGGTTCAGCGCTCGGGCGATATGAGGTGATGATTTCGTCGGAGAGTACTTCCATGGGTGTGGTGGAGTACTCGCTTATATATCGGTACCCAATTTGGAGGCCAATCATATTGAAATGTGTTGCTTGGTTATTGATTGCGGTCTCAATTGAGGTGAGTGATTCGGCAGAGTTCAATGCAGCATCAAGATTTCTTGCTGAAACTTCTTTGTCGGGGTCTATGCCAAGTGCCATGAAAACATCGAACATTTTGAATGCATTTTCTAGGCTTGCTTGAGCATTGCGCTCGGCAATTGGGCGGCGTTCTGTTTCATAAGTGTTGAGCAATTCGTCGTTGGCTGAACCTTGGTGAACTGCTGCAATTTTCCACAGCAGGTTATGAATATCGCCAATGCCTGTATTCAGGCCCATGCCTCCGGTGGGCGGAAAGCGATGTGCTGCGTCACCAGCGAGAAAAACGTGTTCTTGTTGATATGACTGAGCCAACTGTGAAGTCATTGTCCATGTTGATTGGCGTAGCAATGTAATGGTGCTATCTGTTGGGGCAAGTGCTCGGCGAATGTGAGTGAAGCATTCTTCCTCGGTGAATGTTTCGGGGTTTGGCTCATCGGTGGGCATCATGTAGACCCATTCGTTATCTCCGCCATGGGAGACAAGTGCGCCACCTGAATATGGGTCACAGATCCAATACAAAATTCCGGGGTGCGCACC
Organism: Bifidobacterium breve; assembly: GCA_945886445.1. Taxonomy (GTDB): domain Bacteria; phylum Actinomycetota; class Acidimicrobiia; order Acidimicrobiales; family Ilumatobacteraceae; genus F1-20-MAGs119. The sequence goes on from CAMCZG010000042.1 coordinate 13,076, forward strand.
AACAAGAGCGCTGAGGTTTGCTTGGAAGTGGAACATGTTGAACTTTTGCAAGTTGTCGGGGCCATCCATGGCAATGCCAATGTGGTGTCGAACAGAACTCGATGCTCCATCACAAGCAATGATCCATGTGCTCTCAATGGTGTTGAGCACGTCGCCAACTTGAATTGTTGAAGTAAACCCGTGAGCAGTCGCTTCATGAGAAACGTAACTACTGGAGTACTCAACAGCAATGCCGCGTTGTTGAAGTTCTGCGGTGAGAAGTGGCTCAAGACGATGTTGCGAAAGGTTCCGCAGGGGGGTCGGCGTAATTTCTAAATTGTCGTCACCCTGTTGCTCATAGGGGAGAGTGCCAATAATGGTTTCACCAAGGCGCGTCACCCAATGCACGTGTCCTGCTTTTTCAGGTGTTTGTGCGTGTGAGCGAATGGCGTTGACATCAAGCCCTATTTGTCGCCAAATTTCAAAGGTGCGGGCATTAATAACGTGAGCAGCGGGAGCACGCTGAGTGGAAGGTCGACGGTCGATGATGCGCACCGATAGCCCAAGTTCGTGTGCAAGAAGCGCGCCGGTGAGCCCAACAGGACCAGCGCCAACAATAAGAATGTCGGTTGTCATGAATGGACCTCTAGAAAACACCTTCGTAGCTGCCGCCATCGAGTTGAATGTTTTGCCCGCTCAAGTACCCCGCTTGCGCAGAGCACAAGAAAGCAAAGGCATCACCTAATTCTTCAGGACGACCCAAGCGTCCGGCCTTAATAGATTTCACTTGGTCTGCACGTGCTTCTTCGTAGGTCATACCGCGCACTTGCATCATGACTTGCGCCATTTGTTCTTGTCGATATGTGTCGAAGCGTTCAGGGAGCAATTGATTAACGGTGACATTGAATTGTGCAAGATCTTTGGAAAGACCTTTTAAGACACCGGTAAGACCAAGTCGTGGCCCGTGTGAAAGTGACATTGCCGAGTGTGGAGATTTCACCATTGCAGAACTAATAGCAACGATGCGTCCGAAACGTCGTTCACACATGCCAGGAGTGACGCGCTGCACGAACATCAGCGGCCCAATAAGTGTCTTCTGTAGTGATTCGGAAAAGTCTTTCTCTGCTATATCTTGGAAAAACTTTGGTGCAGGTCCTTCGCCATTTAACAAAATGATGTCGGGTTCGGGGCAAGCTTCGAGCAGAAGTAATTGTGTTTTCTCAGTTGATGAGTCACCTACAACAGCACTCGCAGAAATGCCGTACTTCGCAGCAAGTTCACTTGCCGTATCGTGCACGTCTTTTTCAGTTCGTCCATTAATGACAACATTGACACCTTCGCGAGCGAGGCTTTCTGCACATGCTTTGCCGAGGCCTCGGCTAGATGCGAGAAGAATGGCGTGGCGATTACGAATTCCTAGGTCCATAACAACTCCTAAATCAGTCCGCGAGCTTCGCGGGCAGCCGCAATTTCAAGCAAGTCGGGTTGGTTAACAAAACTCTCAGGCTCTTTTGGACCCCATACGGAAAATCCTGCAGGGCCGTCGGCGCCTTCCCAGTCACGCTTGCAATGGTTGCGCTCCCAGTCTTCGTCATCAGTGATTTGGTCCATGTCAGAGAAGAACTCAAACATATTTCCGGAAGGGTCGGTGAGATACCAAAATAAGTTTGCACCCAAGTTGTGGCGACCAATGCCCACCACATTTGCATCGGGTCGGTCGGCAAGCACTGCCATTCCTGCTTTGCCAATGGCATCGACGTCGTCAACCTCTAATGCGTAGTGGTTGATGTGACTAGTGAAACCAGGGTGAATAAAAAGATTGTGATGGTCGGTCTCAACGCGCATGAAGGTGGCAAAGCCATTGAGTACTTGGTCAGACACCTTGAAGCCCAAACCATTGACGTAGAAATCGGTAGCTTTTTCAAAGTGTGGAGTGCCGAGCACCACGTGCCCTAAACGACGTGGTGGCCGGGGAGAGGTTTCACCCAATACATCAGCTCGTTCACCCACGCGAAGTGGTTTACCTGGCCCATTAAGAGTGCGAACAGGGGGAGAGGTGAGTGGTGTGGGTTTGCCCACTTCAATCAGAATCTGATGCCCGAAAATAGGGTCTGTGCAGGTGAGGGTCGTTCCTTGAACTACTGACGTCACGCCCATGTCGGTGAGGTTGCGGGAAATGAGAGCCAAGTCGCTTTCGTTTTCACAACTGAGATGCATTGCAGACAGGTGTCGATATGTATCTTCAACAATGTTGATTTGTTTTTTTCTATCGGCAGTACCAAGAGCACCTGAAGCATCGGCAATGAGGCCGTTCTTCAGCCAAAAATCTTTCAGCTCTTGTGGGTTCTTGACCGCCAATTCAATATCAAGCAGACCATTCAGTGCCATAACTAGTTTCCCTTCGTGAAGTTGCTGACGCGGCGACAAACATTTCGCATAGTGCCGATTCCGTTAATAGTGGTGGTGATGACATCGCCATCGCGGAGAAACTTTCCTTGAGCAGCTCCAACGCCATCGGGTGTACCCGTGAAAATGATGTCGCCTGGGGAAAGCGTGGTGATGTGTGAGAGATATTGAATGAGGAATGGCACATCAAAAATGAGATTCTTTGTGGTGTCGCTTTGGCGTACTTCGTCGTTAATGCGCGTTTCTAAGTTGAAATCATCGAGGTTTGAGAAATGATCGGTGGAGTACATGAATGGTCCAATGGGGCCAAAGGTGTCGAATGATTTGCCTAAATCAAAGTGCGGTGGTTGCGCAGCAAACTGCACCATGCGGTCAGAGATGTCTTGACCAATGGTGACTCCGGCAACGTGCTTCCAAGCATCTGATGCATCAATGTCTTTGCCAGCAGTTCCAATAACAACGACAAGCTCTACTTCGTAGTCGACAGTATCAGAACGTAATTCAACGTCTGCAGTAGGGCCAACAAGACACGAAGGGAATTTGGTGAACACCAATGGGTTCGTTGGCAGCTCCATTGCAGATTCTGCAGCATGACTCTTGTAGTTGAGACCTACTGCAAAACAATTTTTTGGCTGAGTTATGGGTGGGCCAACTGTGACCCCAGCAAGATTGCCCGTTGGAGTCAATGCGTGCAGTTGTGCTGAGAGTGCGTGGAGTTCTGCGAGTTGTGTAATGGCGTGCATTGGGTTGCTCGAAACAGTTCCATTGCTTGCGCTGTCGGCATCGAAATAGTGATCGCCTTGAATGAGTACTGCTCGGTTATTGATGTTGCCCAAAATGAATGCCATGGCGAATAGTACGTCTTCAAATTGTTTGATGTCAAAGTAAATGGCTACAGTGGCGGTGTGGATCACCAGCAACTCATCAGCGAAACCTTAGAAACATGGGGCAAAGAGCGCCCAGACCTGAATTTCGCAGCAATGGGTATTGGTCTGAAATTCGACATTATTGCCACAGCAACTATGGGTTTGGCAGCCGAGGAGATCGCTGACCTTGGCATCAACCTCGGTGAATTTGATGTGCTTGCCACCTTGCGACGCAATGGAAAAAACGGAGTGCTGACGCCCACTGAAATTGCATCTGCAGCAATGGTGTCGCCGAGTGGCCTTACTCACCGTCTGACACAACTTGAAAAAATGGGTCACATCATTCGACAGAACGACCCAAATGACCGACGCAGTTCACTCGTGCGGCTCACCCCTCAAGGGAGAAAAATTGCCGACCAAGCAATTGAACGCATTTCACAACACGCAACGCAACTGGTGAGTAGCTTCTCTGCAGATGAAGTTGAAGTACTGAATACTGTGCTCGACAAAGTTTTAGGAGTGATTTCGCAAAGGCTTACTGCACCGTAAAGAAGGTAGGTGCTTTACTGGGTTCACCTTTGCTAGAAGACATTTCCCAGAATGGTAGCAAAATTAATAACCAAAGAGTACTAAGACCAACCTAAGTGTTTTTCAATGTCGGGCAGCATGGTGCGGATAGTGGATACCAGTTGTACAACATCCGATAACGCATTCTCGTCATAGCGGTGTGTTTCGTTGAAGATGATGAAACCTTCTCCGGCAACTGCAATGAACTCGTTCAGAGCTTTTTGTGCGCGCGGTGATGCTGTAGTTACCAATGATTGTCGTTCTTCCAAGCGTTGCATGAGAGGTGTTGAAACATCGGGAAGAAAGTTCTTGGGGTCTGCAGAGTTCAGAAGCAACCACGCCAAAAGTTTCGTGCGCATCACAAGGTTGGGCTCAAACAGTTCCGCGGCATTGGGGTGCAGCTCCATCTCCTCAACGTGGCGCCGTACCAGTTCTTTGAAGGCCGCCGAAAAGAGACCCTCTTGGTCACCGAAGTTGCGGGCGATGGCCATGAGACTGAGACCCGATACCTCTGCAATGCGGCGAGTGGTGACCTTGGGAATGGGCTCAGTTTTCAAGAGTTCAATGGTGGCGTTGACGAGCCGTTCACGGGCCTCGTCTGGAGTAGCGCGGTTTTTACGCGTTGTCGATTCCCCAGCCATACCTGTGAAGTTAGCCCATGTTGATGAGGCGCTTGAGATCTGAGAGAATAGCGGAGGCGTATCGGGGGATTCGCCGTGGCCTATATATAAGGGGGCAGTAATGGCGCAATCAGATGTTGATGTTGTGGTTGTAGGTGCTGGCTTTGCTGGAATGTACCTTTTGCATGAACTGCGCAAAACAGGCTTTAGCCATCGCCTGCTGGAAGCGGGCGATGATGTGGGTGGTACCTGGTACTGGAACAGGTACCCCGGGGCCCGCTGCGATATCGCTACCACCGACTATCAATACACATGGGACCCTGAACTTAGTGAACAGTGGCAGTGGTCGGAAAAACACGCTGCTCAACCAGAGATTCTGCGTTACGCGCAGTTCATTGCAAAAAAGCATGACCTGTATTCGGGCATTGAGTTCAATACGCGTGTTGATGGCGCGCAGTGGAATGAAGTCGCAAAACGGTGGAGCATTCACACGTCAACTGGTGAAACAATTACTTGCCAGCATTATGTAATGGCAACGGGTTGTTTGTCGGTGCCGAAAGAACCCGACATCGCTGGAACTGAAAAATTCACTGGCAATGTGTATGTCACTGGCCGTTGGCCACATGAAGGAGTCGACTTCACAGGTAAGCGCGTTGCAGTAATTGGTACCGGTTCGTCGGGCATTCAATCAATTCCCCACATTGCTGAGCAAGCAAAAGAACTTGTGATCTTTCAACGCACACCGAACTTTTCGATGCCTGCATTTAACGGGCCCGCTCCGCAAGATCGCGTTGAGCGCTTGAAAGCAGATCGTGTGACGTATCAACACGAAGCTCGCTATTCAGGCACAGGTGTGCCTTTGGAAGACTCAACTGTTTCTGCATTGTCGGTCACGCAAGACGAAGCATTTGAGATGCTGGAAAAAGCGTGGCAGAAAGGTGAGCTGCTGTCGTTGGGTAACACCTTCATGGACTCAGCAATTAACCGCAAGGCAAACGATGTTGTTGCCGAGTTCATGCGCATGAAAGTGCGCTCGGTAGTAAAAGACCCTGAAGTTGCAGAATTGTTAAGCCCATACAAACATGGTTATGGCACAAAGCGCCCATGTATGGACACGGGGTATTTTGAAACATTCAACAAGCCACATGTGCGACTTGTTGACTTGAATACAAGCCCTATACGCAGCATTACGGAAACCGGTATTGACTTCGGCAAAGAGTCAAAGGAATTCGATGCAATTGTGTACGCCACGGGTTTCGATGCAATGACTGGCGCCATTGTGAGCGCCAACATCACTGGGAAAAATGGCGTCACGTTGAAAAAGAAGTGGGAAAATGGCCCGCTCACTTACCTCGGTCTCACCTCTGTTGGTTTCCCTAACCTGTACATGATTACGGGCCCTGGTAGCCCGTCGGTGTTGTCGAACATGATGGTGTCTATTGAACAACATGTCGATTGGATTCGCGACACGTTGGTGCACATGCGTGAAAACGGTTTCGACACCATTGAGCCCACACCAGTTGCCGAAGAGGGTTGGCGTGTGCATTGCACCGATTGCGCCGACATCACTATTTTCCAAGATGCCAACTCGTGGTACATGGGTGCCAACGTTCCCGGCAAACCGCGGGTGATGTTTCCTTATATAGGTGGTGTGGGGCGCTATCGCATGGCATGCGAGGAAGTGGCGGCCAAGGGCTACCTCGGCTTTGAGCTTGCTAGTGGAGCGAACAAGCAATGCAACGATGGGTTAATACGAGAAGTGCAACCCGACGTCGACATGGTGCTCGACTTTATTTCAACGCTCAATTTGCCCGCGATGGAAACGATGAGCCCCACCGATGCTCGTGCTTTTGCCGAAGCATCATCGGCAGTGCGCCCAACAGGCCCCGAAGTGGGCGAAATTGCAGACGGTGTTTTGCAAGGCGCTGACGGTGAGTTGGAATATCGGTTGTATCGCCCTGCAACACCCGGCCCACACCC
>CAMCZG010000043.1 GCA_945886445.1 Bifidobacterium breve
GTAGCAAAAGCACTCGGCCCCGACACCGTTCCAGTCGCAACAGAACCCGCAAGAGTTGCCGTAGTCACCGCATACGACAAAGTTTTACTTGCCGCGTTCACCGCAGTCACAGTGAACGAACCGTCAAATGGCGAGCCCACACCCGAAACAACAACCGTGTTACCCGCAACCAAACCATGCGTTTCAGCAGTAGTCAAAGTTGCAACACTCGATTGAACAATCTTGTTCGTCACCACCAACTTGTTACGACGAATATCGGTCGCACCACCACCACCGCCACCTCGACCAGCAGCTTCACCATTACCCCCACCATTCCAACCACCTAAATTCATGCTGGATGCCAAGTACTCACCACCCTTGCCGCCCACGTAGACATACAGCACTTCACCCGGTGTCACATCGATGGCTCCTTGCGTACGGCCACCCCTACCCCCAAGCCCGGTCGCGCCAACTGCTCCCTGCGCGCCTCGTGCATCAATAAAAATTTTGTTGACGTTCACTGGCACCGTGTATTGCTGCACATCTCCGGTTGAAGCAAAGTTCTGCGCGCTACTGAAGGTGGGGGTAGCTGTTACTTCAGTTGATTTTTGAGATTCAATAGAACCTGTCACTATGGAAACCCGGTAGAAGTATTGAGTACCTAGTGTTAAGCCATTTTGACGCTGCACAGCACCTGCGCTTGTTGTTGTCGACACCACATTGGCGGCGCTGAAAGAAAAAGACAACGTTGTAGCCGTGACAGCAGTAATGGTTCGTACTCCATCCCATAGTGGGTCGATTCCACTCACAACTATGTTTGAACCCACTGCATAACCATGAGTTGTCGCTGTTGTCAGAGTGACAACATTGCTCGTTAACGATTTATTCGTCACTGCAAGAGTTGCGCCATGGTGGTCGAAGGAAGTTGTTCCCACAGGGAGCGTTGCTAACAAACTTACTGGGTTCTGAGTTGTGCTGCCATATACCTTGTACTGAGTGACCCCAGAAATATCTGATGCATCCCAACTAATGGTGTTGTAGCCCGTCCAGCCCGAAGCATTAACGCCAGAAGGGTACGCCCGCGTCGGAACCGACAAAGTAAGGAAACCTTCTCCATTGTTCACACCTTGCATATGCATCACACCTGCAACAGTTCGCTGATCTGTCGAACTCAGAACACTCGTTGCGGTGTAACTTGAGCCACCGCCACCACCCGAGTATCCACCCGCCCCAGTGCGATCAAGTTGCGGAGTGTTACCCGAAGCCCAACCACCCCAATAACCACCGCCGCCGCCACCCGTATACGCCTGAATACCAACACCACCAACACCCAACGACTTCCCGTACGTTTGCGAGCCACCCAAACCAGAACAGTTACCATTAATTCCATCTGCACACGAATTGCTACCACCTTGGCCAGCAGTTAAACCACCGCCAACACCACCAACTTTGTCGTTACCGCCACCACCGCCACCACCAGCAACAAGAACTCGAGTTGCCAACGACGCAGCTGTAGCAAATGCACTTGGCCCCGACACCGTTCCAGTCGCAACACGACCCGCATAAGTAGCTGTAGTCACCGCATACGACAAAGTTTTACTCGCCGCATTCACCGCAGTCACCGTGAAAGTTCCATCGAACTCTGTGCCCACGCCCGCAACAATGACCGTATTGCCGACAACCAAACCATGAGTTTCAGCAGTTGTTAACGTCGCAACACTCGACTGCACAATCTTGTTCGTGACCACTAACTTGTTACGACGAATATCGGTCGCACCACCACCACCGCCACCACGACCAGCAGTTTCACCATTACCCCCACCATTCCAACCACCAACGTTTTGCGTAGCAATGAGGGATCCACCGCCCTTGCCGCCCACATAGAGATACAGCACTTCACCAGGTGTCACCGGAATAGCACCTTGTACCCGACCACCCCTTCCGCCGAGTCCGGTTGCTCCTGTTCCGCCAGCAGCACCCGCAGCATCGAACTGCAACCACGTCACTCCATCGGGAACGGTGAACAACTGCACACCGTCATTTGAACTAAACGTAACGTCACGCGTGAAGATTGGTGTTGCATACCGTTGGCTCGACGATGCCGACTCGCACAACGAAGCACACGTGCGTGAAGCATCGGAATACAATGCAGAAATTTCGTAGTAGTAGGTCGTGTTGATTGCCAATGCCCTTGTTTTCGAAACATTGCCTGCAGGGCTCACTGGTGTTGACGCAATATTTGCCGAAACGACGGCGTACTTGAGTGTTGTACCCGTTGTTCCCGTGGTCGCAACATAAGTGCCATCAAATGGCGCTCCGACACCTTGAACAATGAATTCATTCCCCACAGCAATTCCGTGATTCGATGCTGTTGTCAGAGTTGCCACATTTGATGTGAGTGATTCGTTGGTCACCGCAAAGGTATTTCCATGATGGAGAAAACTCTGTGTTAATCGTCCGGGAATATCGATGTATTGCGACAGAATCCCCTGCGAAGTTCCCCATGCAATGCGATAGCCCGTGACGGCCGATTCCACTGACGGCGTCCAGTTCAATAAGTTGTGAGCTTGGTAACCATATGCTTCAAAATTTCTTGGAGCATCAAGTGAACCTGTTTGTGGTGCATAGATTGTGAGTGCACCATTGCCCGATTTGTACGCCTGGGTATGTGTCACGAAACGAGCTGTTGCATTGGTCCAACTCGACCCACCTCCACCACCGGAGTAGCCGGCTGTTCCTGTGCGCCATTGCTGCGGGCTCTGGCCCGAACCGTAGCCACCTCTGTGCCCGCCGCCGCCACCGCCTGCGTTTGTTCCTGCTGCGTTACCACCAACACCCAGAGCATGACCATAATTTTGCGTTGCGCCTAATCCAGAACAGTTTCCCGTCACTCCACCCGCACACGAGTTGCTTGAACCTTCTCCAGCCGTGAGACCACCGCCTGCACCACCAGTTCCAGCATTATTTCCGGTTCCGCCTCCGCCGCCTGCAACAACGAGTCGGTCGGCCAACCCAACGGTGGTGAGATTACGAATGAGAGCACCATTCACACTGGCGGAGCCGATATCGATATTGACGAGTGCAAAACTCACCGTATTTGTTGTTGCTGCAGTTGCAGTAAATGTTCCGTCGTAGGGAGTGCCAACACCAGCCACAACAAATGAGTTGCCGACTGCTAATCCGTGCGGAGCAGAAGTAGTGAGCACCGCAACACTCGATGTCAAAGAAGCACTCGTGACTGTTGTACCGCGACGAATGTCGGTTGCTCCACCACCGCCACCGCCAACACCAATTCCTGTACCGCCACCATTCCAACCACCAGTAATGAGTGCTTGATACTTTGCGGGATGATTGTCGCCTCCGCCTCCGCCAACATAAACAAAGAGAACTTCACTAGGCGTCACCGCAAGTGTTGCTTGAACGCGTCCGCCAAGACCTCCTACACCGGTTCCGCTTTGTCCACCCTTGCCACCCTGTGCGTCAACACGAATTTGAGCAACACCAACCGGCACTCTGTACGACTGAATTGTTTCAGTGAAATCAAAAGAATTGTTTGCCGAGAACCGCGTAGTTTCCGAGACTTCCGGTGAAAAATCCGAAAGACACAGAGTGAGACACGCACTATTTATGTCGGTGTACCGCGCAGCGATGGCGTAGTAGTAGCGCGTGCCCATGGTGAGATTTGTATGGAGATACTCGTTGGTGCTGCCTCCCGACACATCAATGCTGTTCGTCAATGCTCCGGAAGATGTGCCCCATTTAATGCGGTAGCCCGTTGCTTCCGTATTTGCCGATGCAGTCCACGACACATAGTTCTGTCGATCTCCACCTAAAACCGCAAGGTCTGTTGGTGCTGCAATAGATGAACTTTGCGCAGTGGTGATGGTCACTTGACCGTCTCCACTGCGAAAGCCCTGCGTATGACGCACAAAAACCACGTTGCTAGTGGTCCAACTAGAACCCCCGCCGCCACCACCATATTGTGAACCACCGTCGCCGCCCCAGTAGCCGCCGCCACCACCACCGGCACTCGAGACTCCTGCTCCACCAAGACCCAGTGCATTGCCTGACGATTGTGTGCCAGCGGCACTACGTGCGTTCCCACCATGTGCGCCACCTTCAATTGCAACGAGCCCACCACCAGCTCCGCCACTCGCCCAGGACGATGCTCCGCCGCCACCGCCAGCAACCACAATTCGGCGCGACAACCCGAGCGCAGGATTGAAGTGCAAGACAGCTCCATCTACAACTGCAGTAGCAACATTTGCATTCGTTCTTGCATAACTAAAAGTGTTCGTTGTTACGGCAGTCACCGTGTAACTGCCGTCGTATGTTGTATCAAGGCCCGTCACAACGACGACGGTGCCAACAGCGAAACCATGAGCGATCGTTGTTGTTAGGGTCGCGACATTACTTGTTAACACCGCATTCGTAACCGCGAGACCCCGACGTATATCGGTTGCGCCACCGCCACCGCCTTGTGTACCAGTACCACCGCCGTTACGTCCACCTACGGTATTTTCCTTGTAAGCGAAAGGAAAGTGGCTCCCGCCAGCTCCGCCGACATAAATAAACAGAGTTTCGCCCGGCGTCACAGGAACCGAAGCTTGGACTCTTCCGCCTCTACCGCCGGTGTATGTAGAGAAATGCGCCCCTAAGGCACCTTGCGCATCAACTTGAATTTGCGTGACTCCTGCAGGAACTTTGTAGGTGTGTACCCCATCGTTGAAATCAAATGAGGTTTGCACTCCAAATCGCCCCACCACAGTAGAAGCCGCAGAAAAACTCGACAAACAACTCGTGCCACACGCCTGTGTTGCGTCTGTGTAGAGCGCAGCAATTTTGTAGTAATAATTTTGACCTAAAATTAAATTGTTAGTGCGTTGTACTAAACCCGTTGGAGTAACTGCCGTTGCAACAACTGCCGTTCCACTTAATGCGTATGTAAAGGTTTTTGTTGTTGGAACCGATGCAACTACATACGTTCCATTAAACGTTGAGTCAACACCGGTGATAGCCACTTCTTGACCCACCGACAAACCATGATCTACCGATGTTGTTAACGTGGCAACAGTTGTAGTCATTGCTTTTGATGAAATGGCAACGGGCGTACCTGAATGAGTAAATGAAGTTGTTGCACCGCCGGCCACATCGAACTGATAAACGATGTTCAATGGGTCGGTTCCCCACTTCACGCGATAGCCCGTGATGTCGTTGACAGGTGGAACGACCCATGTCAGTTCGCTCGTTCGCGACCAGCCGGTACCAACAAGTTGTGTTGGAGTGGGCATTGTTGTTGCTGTGGGAAGCGTGACGCGTATAGAACCGTTATTGCCTGTGTTCGTTGAACCGATGGTGTGCACAACTCCGTAAATTCCTGCCGCCGTGTACGACGAACCACCGCCACCACCTGCATATTGCGTACCGCCGCCACCGCCCCAATATCCACCGCCACCACCACCAGCACTTGATGTTCCTGCACCGCCCGCACCAAGTGCACTGCCCGCCGATTGTGTACCAGCAACTCCGCCCGCATTACCGCCATGTGCCCCGCCAGCAGAAGCAACGAGTCCGCCTCCGTTGCCGCCCTTTGCCCAGGAAGTTGCTCCGCCGCCACCGCCTGCAACCACAATTCTGCGTGCCCAGCTTGAAGCGGGCAATGCTTGAATCACACTTCCGGCACCAGCCACAGATGCATCGGCAATACCTGTACGCGCATAGGTAAAGCGCGTTGTTGTTGGCACTGCAACCACTGTGTAGGTACCGTCGAACGCTGCACTCACGCCAGCAACTACGACCGAGTTTCCTACTGCAAACCCATGCGCGCTTGCTGTTGTGATTGTTGCAGTTCCCGATACCAAAGCAGCTGTGGCAAGCGGTATTCCTCGACGAATGTCGGATGCTCCACCGCCACCTAAGCCAGGCGCTACTCCATTAGCACCGCCATTCCACCCACCAGCTGAAACAGAGTTTGCAGCACCAACAAACATGAATAAAACTTCGCCCGCGGTGACAGGAACAACAGCTTCAACACGGCCACCATTACCCGCAGCAAACCCAGTAGTAGCACCGCCACTACCGCCATTTGCTTCTACTCGCAGTGAATCAACACCTGCCGGAACTACGTACGATTGCACGCCACCGGTATATGCGAATGCTGTACTTGAACTGAATTGGGTTTGCGCAGAAACTGCTGCCGAATATGCGCTCACGCAGGCAGTTGTGCACGACTGCGCGTTGTCGGTATAGATATATGCAATTTGGTAGTAATACGTTTGCGCAATTGCAAGTGACTGCGACTTTTGTGCCGCCCCAGCAGTTGTTAACGCAATTGCAGTCACATTTGCTGCCTCTCGGTCGTAGGTAAATGTGGTGAGAGTTTTACTTTTCACAACGTAAGTTCCATCGAATGTGGAATCAACTCCACTCACAAAAACCGAATCGCCAACTGCTAGTCCGTGAGCAACATCAGTGGTAAGTGTTGCAACATTTGAAGTTAACGACTTATTCAATACGCGCACGGGACTACCAGAATGTACGAAACTTTCCGTGGTACGGCCTGCAATAGTGAACACATTCGTCAATGCAGTCGGTGCCGTTCCCCATTGAACTTTCACTCCTGTCACCGCTGTATCTGCTGAAGGTGTCCATTTCATCGACACCGAACGCACACCGGCATTGACTATAAAACCCGTTGGGCTAGTAGGCGCCGCAGCAAGTTCTACAACCGGGTCTGTACATGCACTGGCGTCATCGGGCGTACAAGCAGTTGGTGACGTAGTGCTCGGTGTGGAACGTAACTGCAATTCACTGTGTAACTCACTTACCGACAAAGTTGGAGTTGCAGAAAGCATGCGAGCCACAACACCTGACACATGGGCAGCAGCCATTGAGGTTCCCTGACGATATGCATAACTCTCAGCTACTGGTTCGCGAATACCAGTATTGGAAAGTGAGTAAATACCGAGGTCGCCACTGGCGTTGAGGTCGCCTCCGGGAGCACCAATACTTACACCATCGCCGAAGTTTGAATAGACAGCCCGCTCCCCCGTTGCATCGGTTGCACCTACTGCAATGACATTGTTGCAATTGGCCGGCGAGTAATCACGCACATCGCTGTTGGCATTACCTGCAGCGACAACAACAACACTTCCATTTGCTGTTGCCATATCAATTGCCGACTGCAGAGTTTCACTGCACTGACTGCGCGAAGAAATAGACAAGTTAATGACTCGCGCAACGTTTGTGTTGTCGGGAACACCCGACACGTGACCACCCGATGCCCAAATAATTCCAGCTGCTACGTCTGACGAAAGCCCGCCATTCCAACTCAGCGCACGAATGGGCAAAATGCTTGCTGCGGGTGCAACCCCTGCAATACCGAGCCCGTTATTTGATTGCGCACCGATAATGCCTGCTACGTGCGTTCCGTGCCAGCTACTTGTGCGCACAGGCGCCACGTCGCGCCAATCACCTGGGTCGGCAGGGTTGGCATCCCACCCTGGAACGCCGAAATTCTCTGAGTCAACGTAGTCGCCGTCAAAACTGACCACGCCGCCAACTACCCCTCGAGGAGCCGCTAATTCAGAGCGATCACTGACGAAGTCATAACCCTCAAGTACGGGTTGAGGCATGTCGGCGTGGGAAGTGCTGCCCGAATCGACGACGGCGACCACAACCCCTTCGCCCTCCGTGCCAGCCGGAAGCAATTTCTCCACCCCAAAGTCGCTCCATAGGTTCCACTGCCGCGGGGCGTACTCAGGGTCGGGTGCTACTTCTGATGTGGTGAAGATGTCGTCAGCTTCAGCCCATGCCACCCGTGGGTCGGCCTCCAACGTATTGATAATTTCGGCAGCTACTTCAGTGGTTACCGCTTCACTAATTTCAACCGTGTGTACTCCACTACCGAGGTCTGTGAGCGGAGTTAACTCCAAGCCTTCAACAGCTTCGGAACCTGTTGCAATACCTTCCACTTCAGTTGCATCAACGCCATCGTTGTACTTCACAATGAGTTGACCAACAACTCCGTCAACACCACTTGTTGGCGTTACCAGCAACGGACCAACAACTACGCTCGCACCAAAATCATTACGGGCAATAACACTGACTTCATATTCTTTTCCGTTAATGAGGCCCGATACAGACGCACTACGCGCAGGTGCAGTTACTTTGACAACAACATCACCAGGAGTCACCGTTACTTCAAATGAAGTTGACGCATTGTTGTCTTGTGTTGTTTCAGTCGCTGCTGCATCCCACTCCACTTCTATTCCATGATCTGATGCTCGAACGCTCACATTCGTCGGAGCGCTCGGACACGCAGAATCGATAGTGGCGACATCTGCAGCAACCATTTCAGAACAACTAATGTCGGCCGCATTTGCTGAGGTTGCGGCGAGGGGAATAAAGGAAAAGAGAGCAGCAAAAAGCAGCGAGACGCCTGCCAGAAGGTGTGTTGGAATTCGCCATCTGCGATGTGAAAATGACCCGCTACTCATGACCTATGAATTCTATAGGTAACAGAGTTTTTCAATAAATTAGCGACGAAACTAAGTCTCAACTAGACCTTGAGGTTCTGACTACAACACATTGTTTATTGAGCTTCCCGCACTCTCTGCCACCGTGAATGACAGAGATACCTGCCAAACTGACCCCATGTCGGGGGGCGCAACAAAAACAGCTGTGCCACGATTAGCAGTTATTGGCCTCGCCACTTCCATGCTCGGCATGGCCGCCCTACCTTTTGCCGTGACCGGCACCAACTTGGCAATTCCGCTCATTAAGAAGGACTTTGGTTCAAGCCTTGCTGCGTTGTCGTGGACCTTGTCGGGGTACTCCATCATCATCGCCGCACTCACCATGTTGGGTGGAGTCATTTCGGTGCGCATCGGCACGTTGCGTGCGTTTCAAATTGGCATTGGAATTTTTGTTGCAGCATCTGCCGTGTGTGCATTTGCACCGAACATTGCAGTGCTCATTGCCGGACGAATATTTCAAGGAATGGGTGGCGCACTCGTTGTGCCCGCATCTATCTCCGTTGCACTTGTTGGTTGGCCAGAAGAGCGACGCGCATTTGCTATCGGTGTGTGGACGGGCGCATTCCCCATCGGGTCATCTGCCGCACCCATTGTTTCTAGTGCACTCATTACAGGTGGTCAGTGGCGTTTCGTATTTGCTGTTCCACTTGCGCTTGGTGTCATCACTCTCGGGCTCTCTGTGCTCATTCGCGGTCAGGCACAGTTCGCAGCAAGCAATGACGCCACAGATGGCCTCCCCGACTTTGCAGGGATGCTCATGGGAACAGTGTCGACTGGGCTTCTTGCGCTCGGACTTGTTGAAGGTAATACCTGGGGTTGGCTCGACGTAAAAACTCTGGCCGCTTTTGCCATTGCAGCCTTGTTGATACCGCTCTTAATTAGCCGTTCAGGCAAGCACAAACGGCCATTTCTGCCCGTCAAACTCTTTCGCGTACCCACCTTTCGCATTGCCAATATTGCCAATGTCTCTGTTTCCATGATCGGCATGTCCGTATGGCTCGTGTGGCCTCTTGTGCTTGGCGGGTTATGGAAATACGACGCATGGGGCATTGGCTTAGCCATGTCGCCCACACCAGTACTGGGCGGTGGTGGAGCTTTTCTATCGTCATACCTAGTTGCACGTTTCGGATACCGCCAACTCTTAAGCACTGGTGCCGTTGCGCTCGTGCTCGCAACAGGTTGGTTCATGTTCATGATTCAAGAAACACCGCACTATTGGACCCACATGTTTCCCGGCCTAGTGCTCACCGGCATTGGCATGGGGCTGTTGTTCTCGTTCCTGAATGCAGCGGCTCTCGTTGACCTCGAACGTGAAGACTTCCCTGCAGGTAACGCCACCTTTAGTACAGGGCGTTTTCTTTCCGGAGCAATTGGTATTGCAGCCGTTGTTGCAATGATCAGTTCTGGCGGCGATTCACCAGCTGACCCATTCCGTAAGGCTTACGGATTTTTATTTGGAATATCAATTATTGCTTTTCTCGCAATTGTTTTGCTGTGGCCACGACAAGAATCAAATTCTTAATCTTCGTCGCCCTCGCGCATATCGATATATAGCGTTGAGAAAAACGCTACCAACGTTGCAATACCTGCAATGGTTCTGACCGAACCAGACAATGTGAGATAAACCACAATAAAGCCGACCAGCGTAAAGCTGTTTTGCATAATGCTGAGTATCAATTTCTTCGAGAAATTCTTCTTATCCACTACTCGTTTCCCATCTATCAATTTGTATTTTCTGATTCTTCGTATACGATTACTTTCCGATTTAAACGCCTCAGCAAGTTCTGCGCCGCCTCCACCTGCCGGAGCGCCGCCACCCATTGGCATCGCACCCCTCACACCCATTGTGGCTACAGCTGCGGTGCTCACTACCGAAACCGCGACAACGGTACGACGGTCTTCAACGTTGATCTTTGAGTTCAACGGCACATAGTTATCGAATTGACCCTCAAAAATATTGAGCTCGCCTTCAAATGAACGCCTGACAGTTTTACTTGCGACTTGGACAGTTTCGACAATTGCTTCACCTTGTGCATCGGTAATTTCGCCACTATCGATGGCACTAAATATTTGATCGGCCTGATTTCCACTGATATTTTCCAGCACTTGACTGCTGGTAGCAAAAGCCGTGGCTTGGTCATTTGAGATGCTGATTGTTTCGGTGATTTTCTCGACAATGCTTGCAATTTGCACAGGCGTAAGCGCATCTGAGTTCAATGAATCGATTATTTCACTGCTCCATACGGTCGTCGAAGGGAAATTCGTTATCGGACCAGTAGGCACCGAAGAACTAAAAGCAAATGTTGTGGAAGGAAAATTCGTAATCGGTCCAGTAGGCACCGAAGAACTAAAAGCAAACGTCGTTGATGGAAAATTCGTAATCGGTCCAGTAGGTATCGAAGAACTAAAAGCAAACGTTGTGGAAGGGAACTTGGAGATTGGCCCAGCGAACGTCGACGAAGGGAAATTCGTAATCGGACCAGAAGGTATCGAAGAACTACCAGCAAACGTCGACGAAGGGAAATTCGTAATCGGACCAGTAGGCACCGAAGAAGTAGCACCAGACGTCGACGACGGGAAATTCGTAATCGGACCAGTATTTGAGGGCATTGAAGTGGAAGTCGTTGTTGAGGGAGAGGGAACCATTGCTCGCGTTTCGGGCGCATGAGTAAACCAAGCCAGGAGTGCAACAGCAGTCAAAGTGATAGGAGGAAGTGTACGACGAACTTTAAACATCGCTCAATACTACGCCTGAGTGAAGTTCAAATTCACCTTCAAGGTGCCGAGCATGATTCCGGGCTGATGCATGAAAGTATTCTCTGTACCAAACTCAAGACTTCCTAACCTGTCGAGCAACAGGTTCCACGCAATTTGTTGCTCAATGCGCGAGAGGTTTGCACCAGGACATACGCGCGGGCCAGTCGAAAATGTGAGGTGACGGGTTACTCCACCCTGGCGCTCAAGTTCAAGGTCAAATGGGCAGGGAAATTCATCTTCATCAACATTGGCCGCGGCGAAACGTAAATGTAATAAAGAACCCGCAGGAACCTTCACGCCTTGGAACTCTTCGTCTTGCGAGGTCATGCGACTTGACAAACCATGTGTTGGCGAGCGCATGCGCATGCTCTCTTCAGTAAATGCACGAACTTTGGTGCGGTCGTTGCGCAGTTGTTCAAATAAACCTGGAGTTTCACACAGCAATTGCGCTTGCTCTTCCAGTGCATACTGCGTTGTTTCTAGCCCGCCAAGAATCATGGCATGAACAATGCCGGCAATTTCTAAGTCGGTGAGTTTGCGATCTAGCGCTTCATAATGCACATTGCAAAGAAAGCTCACCATGTCGTCTTGTGGGTCAAGTCGCTTAGCACGCACGTGCTCATAGATGTAGTCCTGGAAGCCTTCAAGGCGCTGCAACATGTCCTTGGTTTGCTCAGGTGTGAGTTCATGCTTCAACCCTGTCCCGTGCACGAAAGGAGTAACTACAGCATCACCCCACCGCGCGAGTTGCGGAATATCAGATTGCGGGAACCCCAAGATGCTGGCAAACACACGCTGTGGAAGTGGCCGAGCAAAATGGCTTACAAACTCGACCGAACCATCATTGATCCATTCATCAATCAAATCATTCACGTGCTTTGTAATCATCTCGCGATGTCGCGTTGCACCAGTACCCACCCACGGGTCGGTGAGTTCTTTGCGATGCTTGATGTACAACTCTTGGTTAGGACGAAGGGCCACCATTGAGGCTTGCATTAATGAGCGGTATGTCTTGAATGTGTCTTCAGCAGAGAGGCCTTGCGCAGCAATATCCGTGACACGCTGTTGTCCAACGTTGGTAAATCGCGCGGGGTCTTTGACCACCATGGCAATATCGGCGTGTTTCGTGAGAACATAGGCGTCGGTTCCGGGGTTGATGCCACCACCCTCTATACGCAGAACCGGCGACTCGCGGTGCAAAATTTCATAGGCCTCGTACCAATGCTCTTGGGCGCCTTGACCAAAAAGATCGACGTCTTCCAAGTTCACGGGGCACTTCATTGGGCTGATCTCGTGATTTTGATGCTTCGGATACGATGCCACGTTGTTTTCCCCCTCGTGAACGGCTTTCACCTACCCCTTATTTTTAGCAGAATGACGAGAAATACCCCTAGGCAGGAAAACCGTCATCGCCGTCGGGAATTTTCCCAATTTGGCAGATACAGAACTCGTTGCCTTCAGGGTCGCATAGCACCATCCATTGCGTGCGGTGCTCCTGAATAGGCTTACGATCGTTGAGTAATATTGCACCCAGAGCTTCCAAGCGCAGTGCTTCGGCTCGAATATCAACTGCCTCTAAATCGAAGTGCACGCGATTCTTTTGTGTCTTTTCCTCTGGCACTTCTTGGATGATGAGTTTTGGCCCACCCGTTGGGTCTTCAAGTGCGCGATAGCTTCCTGCCGCACCAAGGAAGGTGAAGCCCAAAGCCTCCGCCCAGAACTTCGCCATGGCGTCGGCATCTTTACAATCAATCACTATTTCTCGAATGGTTGCCATACGAAAAACACTATCAGCCGAGATTTGAGCTGTTTATAGAAACCCGACAGATTCATGTGGCGTGTATGGCTCTTCGAGCCGCGCAATATGTTCTGCGCTCAATTGAATGTCACATGCCGCTACGGCATCGTCAATATGGGCCTCTTTTGTTGCCCCGACTATCGGTGACGTTACAAACGACTTGGAGAGCACCCATGCAAGTGCAACTTGGGCACGAGGAGCACCCAGCTCACGCGCAACTTCTGCAACGCGCTCCACAATCACTTGGTCTTCGGCCTTGTACAAACCCTTTCCAAACTCATCGGTCTCTGAACGCGAAGTTGCGTCGTCCCAATCGCGAGTTAAACGACCACGCGCAAGCGGGCTCCATGGAATGACTCCCACACCCTGGTCGACGCAGAGTGGCATCATTTCGCGCTCTTCTTCGCGGTTCAACAAGTTGTAATGATTCTGCATGCTGATGAACTTGGTCCATCCGTGTTGCTCAGCAACATATTGCGCCTTCGAAAACTGCCAGGCCCACATCGACGAAGCACCGATGTACCGAGCCTTGCCCGCCTTCACCACATCATGAAGTGCTTCCATGGTTTCTTCAATTGGTGTGGCGGGGTCGAACCGATGAATTTGATACAGGTCGATGTAGTCCATACCTAGGCGGCGCAGGCTGTGGTCAACTTCGGTCATTATTGCCTTGCGCGAAAGACCTGCTGCATTGCGTCCTTTGCGCATGGTGCCGTGCACTTTGGTTGCCACTACTACTTCATCGCGAAGCGCGAAGTCGCGTAGGGCGCGGCCTACAAACTCTTCACTAGTTCCTAATGAATACACGTTTGCTGTATCGAAAAAGTTGATGCCCACATCTAATGACTTCTTCATGTACTGGCGACTTGTTTCCTCGTTCAGCGTCCAAGCGTGAGTGCCCATGCCCGACTCACCAAAACTCATGCAACCCAAACAAATTTTGGAAACATCAAGCCCTGAATTACCTAGTTTGACATACTTCATTCCGACCCCCTCAGAATCTTGATACTACAGTTATGCGTCGCGACGCTTCATGAGTAACGCCGCAAGTACGGCGATAGCACAACACCAAATAGCGAAGTAGCCCACAAGCCCCCATCGCGCATCATCGGGTTCAACTTGTACCGCACGAATAGCCGCTGTAAATGGAGTTCTACGAGAAATATCAATATCAAAAGCTGCTATCAATAAGCCTGTCACAATTCCTTCTACCAGAAGCGGCACAAGAATGAGCGTGGCAATTGCTCCGGGAGAACTACGTAAGAGAGCTCCGAGCGCAAAACCTATAAGTGCAAACAATATGCACACTGCACCGAAGGCAAGCAACACCTGCCATGCAGAATCACCGTGACGACTGGACTTGAAAAAGACACTTGGACTATAAATCACACCGAAATTGAAGCCCCGACTATGCAGTGCATAATTTGCTCCTATCAGACCCACTCCTTCAAGTACGGCAACAGAAACGGCAACCCACAACGAAATAACAATCGCTTTCGCTGCAAAAACTTTCATTCGCATTGGAGTGGCTGCAAAAGTAATACGAATAGTTCCTTGAGAATATTCTTGCGCTATTGCAAAAACTCCCAACACACCACACAAAAGCATGCTCACCGTGCCCGTATTAGTGAGCACCTCAATGACCATTGTTTCACCGGGGCTTTTTGCAAACATCGCCGACAGCACGGTGACGACAACTGGAAACATAATGAGAACGATGGTTGCAGTAAGGGTGGAGCGCAACGTACGTAACTTGATGAACTCACTTTTCATAAGGTGAAGCATTAGTGAGCCAGCCCTTCAGACTGTGTGCTGTGATATTGCACAGAACTAGCGGTGGCATCGAGAAATGCATCTTCAAGTGAGCCAGTTAGTGGTGACAACTCGTGAAATATAACTCCGGCCGTTGCGCCGAGTTCACCTAACTCAATAGCAGTGACACCGTAAAAGTTGATGGCGCCGTTTTCTTCGCTTATCGATGCACCCCGCGCAACAGCAAGAGATGCCAACGCTTGCACTTGCGGGCTCACTACCCTCACCCATTGCTTGGCATAACGCGCGGTAAATTCTGCCACCGTGCACTGAGTGATGAGTTTCCCCTGGCCAATGACCACCAGTTCTTCAGCAATGAGCGCCATTTCCGACAATAAATGACTACTCACCAAAACCGTGCGCCCCTCTTTGGCTAAGTCGCGAAGGAGATCGCGGATCCACCGGATGCCTTCAGGGTCAAGACCGTTCACTGGTTCATCGAGGATGAGCACTTCAGGATCGCCCAGCAATACAGATGCAATTCCTAATCGCTGCTTCATTCCCAAGGAGTATTTTCCTACTCGCCGGCGCGATACATCGCTCAGCCCAACTTGTTCAAGCACAGCATCGACACGCAATTTACTGATACCAGTGCTGGCCGCCAACCACATGAGGTGATTACGAGCAGTTCGCCCACTGTGTGCATTTCCCGCATCGAGCAGGGTTCCTACACGATGTAACGGTTGCGTCAATTTGCTGTACGCCACGCCGTTGAATGTGGCAGACCCACCTTGTGCATGGTCGAGGCCAATCATGCACCGCATTGTGGTGCTTTTCCCTGAACCGTTTGGCCCGAGAAAGCCCGTTACGTGGCCCGGGGAAACGGTGAAACTAAGGTCGTCGACCGCTGTGACGCCAGCAAATTTTTTCGTGAGGTGCTCTACGTGGATCACCAACTCACCCTAACAAGTACAGTGAGACCGTGCCGAAGAGTCCATCACCCATTACAGCGACAAAACCTCGCGCACCTCGGCGCAGTAGAGCCGTATGTGAAGAATTGCTTTTACAAGCAGCAGAAGACCTTCTTACCAAGAGCGCCCCTGCCGACATCACTATTCGCGACATTGCGGCAAAAGCAACAGTTCATCATCGGTTCATCTCTACTTGGTTTGTCGGAAAAGTTGAACTCTTTACCATTGTTCACCAACGCATTTCGCCACGCACTCGCACACTTGCACGCAATGCATCTCTCACAACGCCATCATCTGTTTCCGAATTAAATCTGCAACTTGGTCTAGCGCTGTGGCTCATTCAAAATGGCGTGAAGTTCAAGAGCACAGAAGAAGCGTTTCCCGCAATCGGCGCCGCCATTGAGCGCTCAGTGCAAGAACTCGGCATGTCGCACAAAGAAGCAGAAATTGTTGCACACACGGTGGGGTCTATGGTGCTCTCCAACTTCATTCTCCAACCACATGTTGCCTCAACTACATCTCTTGAAGAACTACTTGGCCACTACGGAAAACTGCTTCGAAAGTAGTAAGTGCTATACATTGCTATTAATCCAAACATTTTGGGGGAAATGTGAAAGACATCAACGAGTGCATTCAGCAATATTTGTCGGCATGGCATAGCCGCAACGATGACAACCAATATGTCAGTGCTGGCATTACCGGACTCAGCGCATCTGAAATTCTTCATATGTTTGAGCATCCGTCCTTACGACTACCTGAACATAAACATGCTGGGGTGTCACTCATGGTCGACCTGATGGCCGAGAACGAATCTATGTACTTCGATGCCATTTATGGTGCGATGTACGGGCGTGAAGATATTCGCGGATGGCTGATACCCATGATGAAGGAAATCGATTTCATTGAGTTCACTCCAACCCAACCTTCGGCAGTATTTACTCGTACTAGCGACACGTGGACGCTCGATGAATGGCAAATGTTCGCCGTCTTTGGCGACGACCGCATTCCTCTTCCGAAAGGCGTCAGTGTGCGCCGCTATGTAGACGGATTCATTACTCAAGCATGCGATGTGTACGACACTGCAAGCATGCGCCAACCTGGCCCCGACGGTTCTGTAGCCGACATTCCCGGAGTACCGGTAGTCAATTGGGTGCGCGATCACTCTGTTGCCGACCACCGCATAGGAATGACCGACGTCAACAAACTATGCACGCAGTTTCACCCCACAGAGTCGGTCTATATCGACCCCGTACACGGCGAGTTCCATGGCCGCGATGCAATTACTGCCTGGCTTTCCAGCCACCTTGCTGGCATGGAGAACGTTGTTCGCGAAGCCGTGGGCCCTGCTCTCACCAACGGCGCCACTTCAGTGCAAGAGTGGCAACACGTATTGGTACAACCCAACGGCGATCGCACTTTTCTCACACGCGGCACAAGTGTGCAACGCAGCGATGGGCAGTTCATCACTTACGCCGCCGATTACTACGACGCGGCTTCGCTTCCAAGCGCCTAGCGCAACCTAGCCACGCCCCACCATTCCGCCTTCTACGGAAACGGTATTCGCATAACGAACAAAACTCGGATACAAGTACGAACGGACAGTATCTAGAGCGTCATCAGCAACGGCAAAACCTTTCCGCTGCAACTCGTCGAGGTCACGAAGTGTGTCTTGCAGTGCAAAACCCAGGGCACGATGAGCACTATTTACATCGTCGTTCTCAGGCACCGGTACGTCGGCTACAGCGCCCAAGGTCGAGCCCCGCTCGCTAATGCGCTGTGCCGCATCGCTGTTAATGCTGCCTACTAGAGAGGCCACATCACGCAGAACTTTGGTCATCTGGTTGTGTTCCTCAGCGATATAGGTATCGAATACAGGCAAGACCTGTCGAAGTTCTTGAATAACAGATTGCATCATGACTGCTGTCGCCTGTGACTTTTCATTTGTGAGGTAAGGAAGAATTTCATCGCTGAGTGCAAAGATGAGACCCTCAAGAAGCTCGTCAATACTCGGTGTTGTATTCATGATGAAGCCCCCGTTGTTTCACTTGAATTTGACCCTGGGTAACCGAGAAGTTGTGCCATCGATGGGATAGCAGGAGCCGATGACTGGATGAGATATAGATGCATGAACTGGCGATGTTCACCAGCAATACGTCGATAAATGGCCGATTGCACGGGTACTCCAATATTTGCACTGCCGAAAAGTGTGAAGTAATCCACTTCTTCTTTTGTGACATTCCAGCCGGTGAGTTTGTTGTAGTACGAAATGAAGCCACCCTCTTTTTTGGGATAATCCATCACGTGCGAATTGCTCAAAATGTCCATTGTGGTCATCCAGCCCAGATCTTCACGAGGGTCGCCGATACGAGAATTTTCCCAGTCAATCAGTGCTGAAACCTTGCCATTTTTATAAAGAAAGTTTGCTGGGTTGAAGTCACCGTGCACTACAGAGAGACGCAACGGCCTTGGCCTCTTGCGGCGCAATGTGAGATAAGCATCGAGAAGAATAATGGATGATGGGTCATACACAATGTCGTCGTACGTAGAGAGGTAGTACTCAAAGGTTGAATCCATGTAGTCATCCCAAGATGACGTGCGAATTCCTACTCCTCTTGGATCTTGCAGTATTCCTCGCGGGTCAATGACCGTAATATCTGCCTGATGCAACTCAACGAGCACTTCACATAAGTGGCGCATCACTTCTTCGGCCTGGTCGGCATCTGGACCATCGTTAAACAACTGCGATGTCTTGCCGTTTCCATCGGCTCGTTCCAGCACCATTGCAGCGCTACCGAAAATATCTGGGTCTAACTCGTATCCGTAACTTCGACTCACCGGCACAGAGGTATGTGCTCGCAAAGATTCAATGAGTTCATGTTCATTGGCGCGACTGGTATGGAGAATACAGACCTCTTCGGGTGGGTCTTTGCGAATAATGAGTGGCAAGACCTCTTTTGTATCCCCTTGAGTGACCAGAGCAGTACAACTAAATGTTTCGCGCGAGAATCCGCCCGGAATCGGCGACAGGCCTTCAATAGCAATGTCACAATTGTTACCTAAGGCTTTCTTTAACAACAGCGAAATTGCACTTTCCATGTTGCTAGTGGCCGCTCCAGTTAGGAGCACGTTTTTCTGCAAATGCTTTTGGTCCTTCAATGAAGTCGTCGCTCTTTTTCAATTTTCGTACCGTTTCATAATCAGCATCTATGGCCTCTTGCAA